>JAPLGZ010000361.1 GCA_026389895.1 Chloroflexota bacterium
TGGCAGCGGTATGTTGGCAGCCCTGTTGTTCCTTGGGATTCGCTATTTTCGGCAGACACGCGTGGCCGTAGCCGATGCGCGAGTCGAATGTGTGCGTGGTGTCGTTCGGGTGAGCCGCCGTTCAAAAGCTTTTTATGCCGATATGGCGGGGCGGTCCTTCCAACTACCGATTTTCCCGCGGCATATTCGCGCCGGCACAGAATACCGCGTCTACATTGTGCCCCAGACCCAAAGTGTTGTGGCCGTCGAGCCAGTTTGACGACTTTGTGCGAGCTATCAAGCCATCGACCGGCGAATAGAATTCGGGCGATTGAAGTCGCAGCAACTGTTGCCAAACCCACGTAGGTGGGTTTGGCTACTGGGCAGAGTGTGGTGCTGCCCAGCCAAATAAAGTAACGCATGATTATTGATGGGCATTAACAAAACAAATGGGTAACGGCGTACCCAATCTGCTTCAGCAGGTTTCACCTATCAGGCGGCGGTTTCAACCGCTGCTCGTTACCGCTTTATTTTGTTAATGCCCATCAATCACTGCGGCTTCTAAAAAATAAAAAAGGTTGTGACATTTTTGTGACGAGCAGCACGTATGCTGGCTGCCGCGGTGAATGGCAGACAAGGAATAAACAGATTAACTCAGAATGAAAAGTCAAGATCACGATTTAGCCCTGGTCTGCCGATCTACACAAGCTAGCATTACGCCGGAGCAGTTACAAGTAAATTTTTATATTTTTCAAAAGTGGATAAAAAATGTTATTCAATCAATTAACCCAATTAATCTTAGCAGCATGGGCCTGCCTACAGCCTAGCGTGCGACAACCCCGGCAAGTCCGTCCGTGGTGGACACCCGGCGTCGCCCTGCTGATGTTGACCCTCTTTACCCTTGGTTTTAGCCGCGCCGTCCACGCCGAAACGATCACGCTGGCCTGTAATCCCAATGCCGCCGTCAACCGGCAATGGCTGGCCAATGCCATTAACACAGCCAACAGCACCGAAATCAGCGACACGATTGTGCTGACCACAAATTGCTCTTATTGGTTTGACCAGCCGCTCATCGGGAATGGCATTGATGCCCTGCCGGTCATCAGCCGATCTTTGACCATTGAGGGCAACAACGCCAACATCGGCGCTTATAGCAATGCGATGGCGTTACGCGTGCTGCATACGAAAGCCAACCTAACCTTGCGCAACCTTCGATTCTATGGCGGCACCCTCACTGGCACCAATTGGGGTGGCGCAATTCTCGCTGACCCAGGAACACTGCTGACGCTACAAGAGATCCAGGTCTACGCAGGCAAGGCGCCTTATGGCGGTGGCATTGCCGCGCTGGGCAATCTCAGGATCACGGGCGGAGAATTTAGAGGCAACGAAGCCACAGAGAAGGCGGGTGGTGCAATCTATGCGCAAGGGCAAGTGACGATCACACATAGCTTTTTGGGGCAGAACAAGGCCGCACAATATGGCGGCGCCCTCGCTTTGGACGTAAATGGAGGGCCGGCGTACATTCAAGACAGCACCTTCAGCTACAACCAGGCCGGGAGCGATGGGGGCGCAATCAACGCTTGGTCTCCAGTTGTGATCAGCGGCAGCGATTTCTACACCAACAGCGCTGCGCTCCAAGGGGGGGCGATCTATGCAGAGGCGCCGATCACGCTGCGCGATAGTTCGCTGCGCCAAAATCTGGCCGGCACCCGAGGTGGCGCGATCATGGATATCGAACCGCTCACGATCACCCACACCATCCTGCTCGACAACCAGGCCAAGACGGAGTATGGCGGCGCGCTCTACGCCTCGGCCACGGTGCTGCTTGACCGGAACGTCTTCGAAGCCAACCATGCGCCGCTGGCAGGCACGGTGCTCTTTCTGGGTCAGCAGCATGGTCAGAGTGGGATTACGAATAATTTGTGGCTCGACAACTTCACGGATGGGTTTCCCAAGCAACCGGCGCTCTGTGCGCCTTGCGACCAATTTGGCGGCGGCAGTGTGGCGCTACGTCACAATACCTTTGTCCAGTCGGGTCCGCAAGCAGAAGTGGCCGTGGGCATCCATGCGGGCGCGATGGCGGCGCAGTACAACATCATCGTCAACCATGCCGTTGGCTTGGATCGGGCGCAAGCCCAGGTCAACGCCAGCCGCAATCTCTACTTTGGCAACGGGGAGGATGAAGTCAACCTGACGGGCAGCGACAACATCACCGGACAAGATCCGCAATTTGTACGTCCGTTGCTCAAAGATTATAGGCTGGCAGCCAGTTCACCAGGAGTGGATAGCGCCACGGGCAGCACGGTCGCGCTCGACGCCCAGGGTATCCACCGCCCGCAGCACGGCGTCGCCGACATCGGCGCCTACGAGTTTGACAACGGCGAGGTGCCGGATAATTTTGTGGACAGGCTGGCGAATTGTAACAACGGCGACCCGGCGGCGATCAATAGTTTGAGCCAGGCCATCAATGCGGCCAACATCCGCCCCGGCCGCGAGCGGATTGTGCTGCCCGCTGGCTGTCTCTACACCTACACGCACAAGCTAGAAAATGGCGACGGTCTGCCAATTATCACCGACGCTTTGCAGATCGATGGCAACGGCGCCACCATCAACTATCGCAACGACACGCCGGTCATTCTGCGGGTATTGCGTGCCAGCAATGCGGCGCTCCAACTGACCAATCTGACCCTGCTCAATCGCGGGCAGACGATTGACGGCAAGACCTGTGCAGTTAACCTCTATACGCAGTATTTCCCGCCCCCAGCAGCGCAGTTGGACCATGTGTCGATCCAAAAGAACATCTGTAGCGGACAAGGCTCGGCCCTCTATGCGGAGAACTATACCGTAGAGATCAGCCATAGCCGCTTTGAAGACAACGGCCTACTCGACACCGAGGGCAACACGGCGGTTATCGACACTTATCAAAGTTGGCTGGCAATCGATCACAGCACGATTATCGGCACATCTGCCCCTGGCGACAGTCAGGCTGTCAATGTAACCAACGGCGGCTTCGACATCCGCAACAACAGCTTTATTGGCAATCACGCGCCCTACGCCAGCGGTCTGAATGTCGATGTCAACAAACTACCGAGCCGCTTGATCAACAATGTGTGGTTCAACAATCAGCCTGGCACGCGCGATGGCGCGGTGGTGGCGCTGGGCAATGAACAACCGGTAGCGGTGCTCCACAACACCTTCGCCAACCAGACGCCGATCAGCGGCAAGGCGATCCTGTTCTACGAACCAGCCCTGGTCGCAACTGCTATGCAGGCAAAGCTAACAACCGACACAGCGATGACCGTGACCCTGCACAACACGATCTTTGCCAACCTCAGCACCAGCGTCGCCGCCAACCAACCCGGCCGACCGGTCGTGATCAGCCACAATCTCTTTTGGCAGAGCGCGCCAGTGGGCGACGCGGCCACGGCCATCAACGCCGACCCGCAGTTTGTTGATTTGACCAACGGGGATCTGCACCTACAAGCCGCTTCACCGGCGATCGACGCCGGGCGACCGGTCGATGTCACCGCAGACAAAGAGGGGGTCACCCGCCCAGCCGGCGCAGGCTTCGACATCGGCGCTTATGAGTTTGTCGCCAACGCCACGCCTACACCAACCCCGTCGCCCTCGCCTTCACCCGAGGCAACACCCTCGCCCCAAGCGACACCGGCGCCGGGCGAATTGCAGGCTGTAGACGATGGCTATCTGGTGGCGAGCGACAAAACGTTGCATGTCGCTGCGCCCGGTCTGTTGCTCAATGACAATTTTTCACAAGGCGAGGCGGTCCAAGTCGTGCTGCAACAGGTGGGTGCCAGCGATGCGGGTCAGCTCCAGCTCGATCCCGCTGGCGCGTTTACCTACACACCAGCCCCCGGCTTCACAGGCACATATCGCTTTGTCTACAGTTTGCAGAGTGGCGCGCAAACATCGAACCAGGCTACGGTGACGATCAACGTACGCCCAGAAGCCGAGATCAAACATCTCTATCTGCCCCTGGTAAGAAGGTAGCGCGAGCATGCCGAATGCAGCGCAATACCGTGGCGCAAGTCCAATCTGTCAAATCAACAAGGATAGTGTATTTTCGCCCTGCCGCAACCACTGCACCACATCATCCAACGATTGACCATCTGCCCAAGTTGCCGCCTGCTCCCACAAAGCAGGCGGTAACTCGCTGCGGAGCTCAGCAAGAAGGGGTTGGTTGTAGACCTTGTCACGCGCCATACTAGCGGGGTGCTGCTCCACAAAGATCAGGGCTTTGAGCGCCGCTTCCACCTGACCGCGCCGGGCAAAGAGATGGCCTAAGAGACCCACGCTGCCCAGCACATCCGGGAGGCTACCACTCTGCTGGCCCACAGTCAGCGCCTCACGTAGGTCGCGTTCGGTTGCTGTCAGATCGCCCATGGCCAGATAGGTGAGCGCAAGCCCATTCAGATTGGCCGCAATCCATCGCTCTTCACCAACCTTGCGTGCCATGACCAGGCTCTGTTGGTAATAGTCTACCGACAACGGGTAATGGCGGAAACCATATTGTACACTGCCCAAATTGCTGGTGTTGATCATGATCATGGTTTGGTCGGCCTCTTCCTGGGCGATTGCCAGCGCCTGTTCATAGAAGGGCAGCGCCCGTTGATAGTCATACTGGCGTATATAAGAGGTGCCCAAGCTGGTCAACGTACGCGCCACCCAGGGGCGATACCCAATTTCCTGCCAAAGGGCAAGTCCCTGGCGGAGATAGCCTTGTGCCTCCAGGTATTGACCCTCGTTGTTAGCGACCATCCCCAGATAGGTGAGCGCCTCGGCACAGGCTGGCCGCACCCCCAAACGTTTGCCGAGGGCCAATGCCGTCTGGAGTGCCTCGGCGGACTCGGCATGCGCGCCGCGGCGCATTTGCGTGCGACCATAGAGCAATAAAGCTTGCAGCAGATCCTCGGTTAGCCCCAGTGCTTGACAAGCGGCTAACGTCTGTTCTGCCACGGCTAGGCTGTCTCGATAGTGACCTCGTTCAAAATGAAATAAACCAGTGAGCAGGCGCAGATGGATCCAAATGGCTGGCGGGCTAGGCTGTCCACTGGTTGTATCGTCTTTCTCCGCCCAGCCGGCAGCTTCGACGGCTTGACAAGCAGTGGCAAAGATCGCCTGGCCAGAAAGCGTGAGTGAGTGAAAAATATAATAATGGGCAAACACCCGAGCCATTTGGTACAGCAGTTGTGTCACCGGCAGATCATGCCGTTCTGGACTGACCGACTCAACGAGCCATTCCCAGGCATGGCGAATGTTGTCAAGCTCGCCGCCAACGATTGCCCACACTTGCCGATGATTCCCCGTAAACAGGTGCGCTCTTTGTTGATTTAGTAGGCTGGCATAATAGGTGGCATGGACATCGCGCAAGGCCACGCTATCCGTGTGGCTGATCTGCTGCTCGGCAAACTGACGCGTCAATTCGTGCAGTTGGTAGTAACCATCGGTTGTCACGCGCAGCAGCGCTTTCTCGACCAGCGTGGCCAGCGTAAAGAGTGAAGTGCCTGTGATGTGGGTGGCGGCTTCCTGCCGAAATTTGCCGCGAAAGATGGAGAGCCGCGCGATGGTTGCCTGCTCCCCTGTAGAGAGCAACCGCCAAGAGTGTTCCAGCACGACGCGCATGCTGCGGTGACGGGCGGGCATGTTCTGGTAACGGGTGGTGAGAAAATCCAAGCCACGGGCAACTTCCTGGGCAATCTGCTCACAGGTCATCGCCTTAAGCCAGGCGGCAGCCAGTTCGATCCCCAAGGGCATCCCTTCTACCAGTGTACAGATCCGCAACACGGCGCTGCGCTCAGCGGCGAAGACAAAGGCCGGCTGGGTGCGCCGTGCACACTGCACAAACAAACGTACGGCATCATAGGCCTCTGGCGTTTCTTGTTCGGCGGGCGTTTGGGGAAAGGTAAGACCAGGCAACGGATAAAACCAAGCTTCCTGTAAGCTGAGCGCCTCGCGCGAGGTGACGACGATTTTCACCTGAGGGGCGGCGGTCAAGAGCGTCGAGCACAGCTCGGCATGTTCAATCAGATGCTCAAAATTATCCAACACCAATAACATCGCCTTGGTGTGTAGGAAATGAGCAAGCTGTTCGAGGAGCGGTGCTTCACTGTGCAACGAAAACCCACTCTCCCTGGCAATGGCCGAAATCACCGCCGAAATCAGCCCTTTGGCATCACTTACATTTTCTAATGGAATAAAGAAGAGACCATCGGTAAAGCGTTGGCGGGATGCAGACATGGCGACAATCTGCTCAGCCGCCTTGAGCACCAGGCGCGTCTTGCCCATGCCCCCCGGCCCAATTAAGGTGAGCAAGTAACAATCGTCCTCCTCGACCAACAGCCGTATGATGTCGGCTAGCTCGGCCTCGCGCCCGATAAAAGGCGTACGCTGGCCAGGGAGGTTGTGCGGAATGAGGGGAGAGGGGGAGACAGGGAGGCGGGGAGACGGCTCGACAGAGCTCGCCGAAGTCAAGGAGAGAGACGTTGTAAACTTTACATTGCCTTCCGCTACCCCCCTCTCCCTGTCTCCCCCTCTCCCTGTCTCTCCCTCTCCCTGTCTCCCCTGTTTCTGGTCAAAGCTATCAGCACGAATGCGGGCAACGAGTTCAAGGGTGGCCGCGTCGGGTTCGACATCGAGTTCACGGCGCAGGACCTGGCGGCAGTGTTCATATTGGGCAAGCGCTGCGCTCCGCTGACCACTCTGTGCCAGCCATATCATCACCTGGCGGTGTGTCTCTTCGCGCCACGGCGCCAGGTGCAACAGGCGGCGCGCATACGCCAGCGCCTGGGGCAAGTCGCCCTGGTCGGCTGCGAACTGAGCGAGCGTGCCGAGCAGGTGCAGCACACAGGTCTGCAGCCGCGTACGCTCGTTCAGCACCCACTGCTCAAACGCCGGCGCTTCTTGTACATAAAACCCTTCCAGAAACTCGCCGCGGTAGAGCGCAGCGGCGGTTGCTAGTGCGGCGATGGTTTGCGCGGTGGGCGCGGTCGCGGCCGCAGTTTCGAGCAGCGCCACATCCAGCCAGTAGGGCTGGTGGAGGGCCAAGGCCACCGTCTGCCGCTCGATCACCAGGTGCGCACCGACGAAGTGTGCCAAGTCGGAGAGGGTGCGATTGAAGTTGCGTCGCGCATAGTATTCGTCGACATCACCCCAGAAGAGCCCGGCTAGCACCGTGCGCGGTTGGGGACGCCGCGTAACCGCCAGATAGTAGAGCAGCGCGTACGTTTTAGCCGAGCGAAAGCGCCCCAGCGGTTGTCCAGCTTGATGCAATTGAGGGGGTCCAAGTAGCGCCAGTTCTAAAGGTCCGGCCATCTCGATCCTTATCCACTGCCAGGGCAGGTTGTTCGATTTTTGTAGCGCGATAAAGCAGAAAATACCAGCGTGACCAA
>JAPLGZ010000869.1 GCA_026389895.1 Chloroflexota bacterium
ATCGAAGCGTCGCCACCCGCACAACCTTAGAGGGTTATATCCCAAGCCTGAAGGAATGGGTTTTACGGGGCATTCCTATAATAAATTTTTCATCGTTAGCTCCGTAGGGCGGGTAGGGTTTGTCCGTCTGGGACAAATTGTAAGGCGAGACCATTACTACAATAGCGCTTGCCAGATCAGCCGCCCCTAATTTTGGGGTGTTATCGACCAAGCCGCGAATGTCGACAAGGTGGCTGGTGCGGCGCCCGTGGCACTGCCATTCGTCGGGATGAAACCATACTTCGCTAGCACAGTTTGCGCATCCGTGGTAAAGACATAATCAACAAATTTTTTCGCCAGGTCAGCGTTGGCACTATCCGTGATCGTCGCAATCGGGTAAGAAGCCAACGTGTTTAAATTATCCGGTATGTCGATGCGCTCCACCTTATCAGTTACACTAAAGGCGTCTGTGCTATAAACGATGCCAGCATCACCTTCGCCCAATGTGATCTTCGCCAACACGCTGCGCACATTGTCTTCATACGAGACGACGTTGGCCAGCACAGTATCTTTATAATCAGCGCCCAGGCTGCCATCTTTGGTCGCCTTATCCAAGAAGTCAAGTGCATACTGGCCCACCGGCACTTCTTTGGCCGCGAATACCAGTTTTAGCCCTGGTTTCGCCAGATCTTGCAAGGTTTTGACCTGCCCTGGATTATCTTTCGGCGCAATGACAAGCAGCCGGTTGCGCACAAAAGTGCGCGCGGTGCCTGTGACAATCCGGCCCGCCGTAATCGCGACATCCATCTGCTTGCCATTGGCAGAAGCAAACACATCGGCGGGTGCACCCTGGCCCAGTTGTTGGGCCAATTGCTGAGAACCGGCAAAGTTAAACGTAAGCTTAACGCCTGGATTCGCCGCTTCAAAATTCTTACCGACTTCATTAAAGGCATCTGTGAGCGAAGCGGCAGCAAAGACAGTCAACTCAGTTGTGCCTGTTCCTGCCGACGGTGCACTTGGCGTGATGGCCAGATTACATCCAGCAAGCCCCAAGATTACGGCGAGCCATAACCCGAAAATTCCCATTCGGCGCATAAAATCCTCCTCTAGCTATGATCTATGGTTGGAAAACATGAGAATAGAAACGAGAAAATGAGAGATTTTCTCGGTAACTTACATGGATTTGTTAAACTGAATTACCTTCTAAATGAAATTCATTGCGGCGGATCACCCACTTATTTACTTACGTTTCATGCAATGGATGGCCACGAAACGCAAGCTGCTCACAGGTCTCCAGCCAGGCAAGGATGGATTCGAGTTGGCTAAGGCGAAATTGCGTCACAAATCCCGAAAAACCCTGTGGCTGCTCGTGCGTCTGGGCCTGCGCTTGTTGCTGCGCTAACCAGGTGTGACAGACGGCCCGTTGTTCTGCCAGCAGTTGTTGGACAACCTCATTGCTCTCTTGTTGGGCAAAATACAATTTCGTCAGAAATTCCATGCGGATCTGGCGGGCGTGGGCTACGGGACTTCTCACCCAAGCGAAGAAAACAGCTTGCCCCGCCGGTGTCAAGTGAAACATCTTGCGCGGCGGCCGTGCATCTTGAGGATGAAGTGTGGCGCTGAGATAACCGGCGGTTTCTAGCTTGGCGAGCAGCGCGTAGAAGTGGCTCTGCTTTAAACGCCAAACCTGCCATACACCAGCCGGATCGGAGAATTGCTGATAAAGTTCATAGCCATGCCGAGGTTGCTGGCGAAAAAAACCTAAAAGGGCATACTCCATCGTAAAAGAAGCTTGCAGCATTGGGCTCACTCTCCGTATATTCAAACATTGAATATACATATTATAATTAACAATGAGCGATCCGCCAAATTGTCATAGCGGATCGCTCATCTAGGGTAATCACAGGCTAAGGGATACCACATCCAAATGGGTGGATAGGTTGATAAATCTGTGTAAGGCAGAAAAAAGTGCGGAGCAGTAATATACACGGGTTGATGCACACCAGGGAGGGTTGGTAACTCACGTTACGCAAAGGCAAGCAAGCATTGAAATGCCTGCCCGACACAGCAAGTAAGTTATGGTCTTGAACAAATTACTCCGATAACGCAGTGTTAGGCCGCCGCGTTATCGGAGTAATTTGTTCAAGACCAGCCGCCAGTTGGTGGCCAAGCTTGTAACAGGGCTTTAGCCTGTTTGTTATATCAGACGCCGAATTCATTCGGCAGGACTGCGATTACACACAATGAAAACCGTGGAATAGCATCCCGCCAACGCTGCTTGGCCGTGCTCGGCAAGGTTTTCGTCCCTGTTTTTGTTGGATTGTACGCCTTGCCGTCTCTGCATTAAATTTCAGCTCTGCGCACCCTCTAATCATTAACCGTTAACGGTTATCTAGCCTTTGACCCCACCTATGGTCAAGCCGGAGACCAGGAAGCGCTGCAAAGCCAGGAAGACAAGCAACGTGGGCAGGACGACGATGATGCCACCCGCCGCAAAGTAACCCCAGGGAACACTCATGTCGGTGGCCATGCTATACAACCCGGGCACAGCAAGTTTGGCTGAATCGGGCGCAGGGATCAGGACGGAAGCAAAGATAAAATCGCCCCAACCAGCCATAAAACCGAACAGCGCAGTCACCGCTAGAGCCGGCAGCGCCAACGGAATGGCGATCCGAATAAATGAGTCCACGGGGCCACAACCGTCGATCATAGCGGCCTCTTCTAGATCAATCGGAATCGTATCGAAATACCCTTTCATATTCCACGTACTAAAGACAAGCGTGCCAATCGTGTAGGCTAAAATCAGACCTTCATGCGTCTTATAGAGCCCCAATGCCGTTAGAATTTGCGCTACCGCCACCAGGGAAAGCACGCCGGGAAAGGTCTGGATTGCCAACAGAAAGATCAGCAGCACTTCTCGGCCATAGAAACGGAAACGGGAGAGGGCAAACGCTGCGGATGTAGAGATCAACAAAGAAGCCACGGTCGTCACGCTGGCCACATAAAGACTGTTCTTGATCCAAGTAAGCAGCGGCTTTTCAAAGAGCATGACGCGGTAATTCTCAAATGACCACTCGGTGGGGATAAACATTCCGGCCAAATTGAGCGTATAAAGCCGGTCGCCCAAGCGGCCAGAGGCGAGGATGGCGAACCAGACGGGATAGAACGCAAACAAGGAAGCAAGAATCAAAATGGCGTATTGGGCGATGCGGATAGCACGCGTGGGTGGCCGGTTCATTCGTAAGCTCCTTTGGTGATGCGCGTGAGACGAAGGGCATAGAGGGTGGCTGCGAACAGAAATAAGAACAGGATTACGGCGAAGGCTGTCGCTCGGCCATAGTTTTGTGAGTTAAAGATCTGTTTAAACGCATAGACAATCACAAAATCGGTGGCGCCAGGTTTGCCCGCGCTCTGGACAGGTCCACCCTGTGTAATCGCATAAGCCGTGCCAAACATTTGAAAGGCCGTGATCGAGGTGAGCACAGTGGCTGGCAGGATCGCCGGACGAATCAGTGGCAACGTGATCTGGGTCAGTTGGGTCCACCAACGCGCGCCATCCATTTCGGCGGCTTCATACACATCGGCGGGCACCGATTGCAAGGCGCCCAAAATGACGATCATAAAGAACGGGTAAGAAAACCAGGTGTCGGCTAGCACAACCACGGCAAAGGCTGATGTCGCATTATTCAGCCAAGCCATGCCATGAATGCCAAAGAAAGCCAGCACTTGATTGATCACACCTTGCTCCCGAAAGAAAAACTGCCAGACAAGCGACATCAAAATCGCCAACGACGAAGTCGCCCACGGAACAAACAAAATCAGTCGAAAGAAAGTACGGCCAGGTAGCGCTGGGCTGTTTAAAATGATGGCCAGGGTCAAGCCCAAACCAAAGCTAAGCGCAACGCGCAATACCACAAAGACTACTGTCCGAAAGACGACAATAAAAAAATCACCGGTGTTGGATAACGTAGCATAGGCTTCCCGCACATTCAACGCATAGATTAAGGCCACCGCTAAGATCAAGGCCGTCGCCCAAAGTGTGGTTGATGACACACGCCGCGTCATCTGGCGATCATAATATCGTTCCAGATAACCGGCGACAATCAATGGGATAAAACAGATAAAAATCAGTAAAAATGCTATCAGTGCTTGGCGGGTAAAAAGTTGCCCCACCACATCACTGTAATTTTTCAACAACGGGGTTTGCGTTCGATAGGGTTCGGCCAGTCCCTTGGTGGCATTGGCGCGAAACATTGGCCAGCAGACCGGATCTAAGACGCTGGTAACAACGAGGTTACAGTCCGGGTTCGGGTGAAATTTATTGCGATTGGTCAGAGAGGTGTAGCTGCTTAACAAGATGGGAAAAACATTAAAGAGCAGAATTCCCGCCAGGGTGGGCCCAAGAAAGAGCAGGATTATCAACGCCTTGCGGCGGCCAGACCAGCCGATCATTTCCAGTCTCCTTTAGAGGTGACAATCAGTGGCGTAACAAGACGGCAATAAGTGACGCGGGAATGATGCGTAAAAAAGTGATGAGTGAGCGTATTTCATTTATCGCTTTTTCACGCATCATTCCCGCCTACTACCTTACTTCATCTGGGCAATGGCATCTTCAATCGCCTTCTGGGCCGCCACTACCGCTTCTTCGGGGGTTTGGGCGCCATTCCAAATAGCAGCCGTCGCATCACCAATCGGGCCCCATTGCGCCGAAGCATAGGGCGTATTTGCCATGGGGACACCCAAATTGAGCGCAGCGCCAAAGCCAGCGATGCTCGGCAATTTCTGCACTTCGGGATCTTTCACAGCAGCGGTCGCCGCTGGGATGGTTTTATTGACCAAGGCCAGTTTCTTCTGCACTTCGGCGCTCGTGAAGTACTTGATGATGTCCAGCGCCACCTCGGCATGTTTGCGATCCACGGCATTAGAGGTGAGCATCAACGTCTTGATGCCGACAAACGGTCGCCCCATCGGGGCAATGCCATAATCAATTTTGGCTTTTTCGATATCGGCAATCGCCCACGGGCCAGTCCAGCGGATGCCTGCTTTGCCCTCGGCAAACGCCGTCTTGCAGATTTCGTCGGATTCTTCTTTGTCCGACACAGCGCTGATCTCTTTCAACCATTGGCCGGCCTTGATGCCTTCTGGGGTGTTAATGTGGACTTTACCTTCATCATCCACATACGAGGGAACGCCAAAGCCAAAATAGACAGGCGCGATATGATACGCATCTTTGCCGGGGAAACCCTGGTTGCAGAGCAAGGGCTTCCCGGTTTTTTCCTTGAAGGCTTTGGCCTTGGCCAGCAGATCGGCAAAATCATTCGGGTCCTTGGGCAAATATTCTTCCGTCACCAGCGCTTTGTTATAAACCAGTGCGATCCCTTCCTGCGTTTCGGGTAGACCCCAGATCTTGTCTTGCCAGATCACACCGCTTACGGCGGCTGGTTCATAGGTGCTCTTCAGAAAAGCTTCATCAACGCCCAAGTCATTCAGCGGCACAATGTAGCCCGCCAACGCCTGATCGCCGATCACATCATTCGCCCAGGCAAAGATATCCGGCCCTTGACCAGCTGGGATTGCCACTTTTGCCGCATCGGCCAGGTTATCGGGCTTGGAAAGTTCGATGGTAACATTCGGGTGATCTTTGGTATAGTCTTTAAAAACCTGATCGATAGCGGTAAAATATTCACCACCCCACCCATGCCAGATTGCGATCTTGACAGCATCGCCCGAAGCGGCGCCACTCGTGGCGGCGGTCCCGGTTGTCGTGGTGGTCTCGGTTATGGCGGTGGTTTGGGCTGGGGCGTTACTCTGCGCAGCGGGTTGGCTACCGCCAGCCCCACAGGCCGCCATCACCCATGCGCCAAGCAGCATGATGGGTACTAGATACCACAATTTATTGCGCATATGGTTATTCTCCTTTGTACAGTGTTACAATTTGGATAAAAAGGATGGCACAAATGTAAATCAAGCGTAGGAAAACGGCTACTGGATTTATGGTCAAACGAGCAGGTTCAGCAAGTCGCACCTACGGTAATCCCAGATGTCAGGGAGTCACTAATTACAATAACAACGACCAGTACCTCCTCTTTAGGAAGAGGAAAGCTGCTCCCGGCCAGGAGATTTAACCGGATCTGTCCCATGAAGATTCCTTCCAGGAGGGAACAGGAAAAGGGGTTTGTTCGTGACTAATTGGGTAAGATCAAACTGTTGATAACAGCCATAGGGAAGCGTCAATGGAACAACTCATGTTTGCGTTGGCTACCAGTGTATGGCAAGCGTAGCAAAAAGTCCGTAAGCTTAGTTCAGTTGCTAACGGGATTGCCCTTCACTCAGCGCGATCAGGCCGATAAGGGCCAGTAGAGTCGCGGATCAATAACTCACAATCCACGTAGCGCTGGGCGATTGGGCGCTCATCATTTGTGATGGCCGTGATCAGGATCTCCGCCGCGAGCGCAGCCATATCGGCATAAGGCACATGGACCGTGGTAAGGGCTGGCACCACATGTAATGATTCTGGCGCATTGTTCGTACCGATCACAGAAACTTGATCAGGCACCGCGATCTGTAATGTGCGCAGGGCCCGCATGACACCAATCGCCATCAGATCATTGGCGGCATAATAAGCAGTCGGGGCCATTTTGTCCAAGCGCGCCATCCGTTGCACCGCGGTATAACCGCCTGCCTCGGCAAAGTAACCGTAATCGATCCACTCAGGACAAGCACGAATGCCCGCCGCATCCAAAGCCGCCTGATAGCCCTTCAAACGCTCACGCGTCACCGCCACTTCGGGATCACCGCCCACAAAAGCGATGCGTTGATGGCCCTGTTGGATCAAATAGGCAACAGCCATTTGGGTGTACCGTTCGTTGTCGGCATCCACCCAACTAACATCGGCATAATGAGCCGGAGGGCGTCCCACCAAGACGAAGGGCATTTTTTGTTTACGCAGCGCGCCGACAGTGTCCACATCTAGCCGATTACTTAGGACAACAATGCCATCGGCCTGCTGCGAACCCAGGATCTGAAAGGTTTGGGTGATGTTATCTTCATGACTATTGCTGCCCCCCACCAGAACGCGAAAGCCGCGTTGATAAGCGACCTCTAGCAGGCCACGTATTACTTGAGGGAAGAAAGAATCCTCAAAAAACCCAGGGAAAATATGGGGGATGACAATAGCAATCGTTTGGGTGCGGCGCACGCTCAGCGAGCGAGCAATGGCATTAGGGTGAAAGTTAAGCGCTTCAGCCGCCACAAAAATTCGTTGTCGTGTATCTTCACTGATCTTCGCCTGGCCAGAAAAGGCCCGGCTGACCGTACTAGGGTTGACACCCGCACGGGCCGCTACATCGCGAATCGTCGCCATAAGGTAAAGCAGTTTCTAGAAATGAATGTCGGGTAGCAAAAAAGCAAGCGGTTGCTTATGCACAATGCAACCGCTTGCCATTATAGTAGATTTGAGAATGGTGTCAAAACGAGGTAATGGTTAGTAGGAAAAGTAGGTGGTAATTTATTATTAGTGATTGGTAAGTGGTAGAGCGGGCTAGGTAGCGTCTACGGCGACTGGTGACTATAGACTCGTGGACAGTTAATGTTGCGCCGTAATCAGCACCCAATAGCTGCCATTGCTACTGACGGCGTAACCGATGCCGTAATCAGTCTGGGTTACGTAAAAGTCTTCTTCTGCAAGCACATGCACGCGATGGCCGGCAGAATGTTTCCAGGCGTCCCACACCAGGTCAGCGCTGCTGTAATTTAAACCAATCGATTCAATATTGTTGCCGTCGGCGACATAATAAGACGGTAAGGCATAACCGGCTTGGCTCACCCAATAATTGGGGCCATGACCATCGGGTGATGTATGGCTAAAATAATTTTTGGCGGCCATATCTTCAGCCCGCGCTCTGGCTACGCTCGAAAGAATATCATTTCGGGTAACATTTTGGCGGCGTTGCTCTGGATCAGCACGAAAAAGTGCTTCAACTGCCTGTTCTTGGGCATTGGGTTGCCAGGATGATTCTCGAACTGAAGCTTGCCCACCAGCCACAAGGGGAAGATAGACTTTGGGCTGCGCCGTTTGGCCATCAGGGCTAGCTTGAGCCTGCACAGAGCGTGGGGCGATCATTGCACAAATGGTAATGATGCTAGCCAACAGTAAAGAGCTTGACCGCCTGTGCCGTGGGGTCTTACGTTGCGATTTCATTAATGCATGTCTCCTGATTGAGATAATGTGCCATTACAGTCGTTTGCATGCTCAGTTCACAACTATCCCACTTTTCAACAATCAAGATAACAAAGGCGCCATTCAACAGATAACCTGAGTAAAGGCGCAGAGAACAATGATTACAAGGATAACTTTGTTCGTGAGAGAAGGGGTTGAGGTCTTAGCTGATCATACGTAACGGGTATAGTCATTTCGGCAATAGAATGGCAGCAATGTAAGGTAATGGCACGAATCGGTTGGTGAGTGCTCATCGGTCGAAAATGTCCACAATGTCGTATCTTCGGTGTAGAATATCGATGTAGAAGCGATAAACCGCTATACTTTTCCTCGATGAGCCTAACAAGCGCGCATCACGCTCGAAAGTGGAGGCAAAGAGAGTGTATCTTATAATTGTCATGCTTACTTTACGGTAAGCCGGTAAAAGAAATACTATTAGGCTACTGTTTGCCAACGTATGGCGTAGGGAAACAGTAGGGGCAAAAAATGCAAAGTAAGATTTATTCTCAAAGAAAGTATTACTTTCTCACAACTGAGGGTATAATTTGCACCTAATCATGCAAACTAGGCGTTGCAAAAGCCACTCAGCAGGCTCGTTATGGCGTCTGGCCTACGCGGGCTACATCCACAAAGCGACTGTCATCATAAATGAGTAGTAATTGCGTAATAAGCGGACGCAATCGGTGCAATGTTCGCCAACATGAAACTTGGCATGAAGATTGAGCCGCCTAGTTTATCAATCATCAAACCGATTCATTTCTAAGTTTCGTTGGTAAAATATAATGATCACTAGACTGCCTGTTTGGGTTATTTTTGGTGGTATTTTGCTAAGTTTTATTGCAGGGTATATTAATGCCATTGGGATATTACATAATCATGCGGTTTCCCACATGACGGGCCTATCTTCGCAACTGGCGATTGGGATCGCCCAAGGTGATTTGGTCCGCGCTATTCATCTGGCATTGGTGCTCATTTCGTTTTTTGTTGGTTGCGTTATCAGTGGTTTTCTAATTCAACAGAGCACACTTAAACTAGGCCGCCGGTATGGCGTAGCGTTGATCTTTGAATCCCTTTGTTTATTTGGGGCCGTCTCTTTATTAAATCGTGGCCGAGATAGCGGCTATTACCTGGCCGCGATGGCGTGTGGTTTACAAAATGCGATGGCCTCCACCTATAGCGGCGCGATTATTCGGACGACCCATCTCACCGGCTTTATCAACGATTTTGGGATTGCCATTGGCCATTTGTTGCGGGGTCTACCCATTGATCGGTTGCGTTTTGGCTTATATGGCGCTGTTTTTATTGGTTTCCTCAGTGGCGGCATTACTGGTATCTTGATCTTTCAGCAGCTAGGTTTTGATGCCATTTATTTTCCTGCGACGCTCCTCCTTGTGTTGGGCGTCGTCTATTTTTCTTATACCCATTACAACCATTATTATCTGACAAAAGTAGAAAGACAGTACAGAAATTCATGAAAACTCTCCTCAATCTTATACGCGTCAGCCGAAAATCCACCGTACGGCTAACCACATCAGCCCGACCATCCGATCGACCGTGACAGCGCAACCCATTATGCTTGCTTCAGGTAAACTTCCTTCTGAATTATTAGCGCGTCTGCTCCAAGTATTGCCCATCACCGATCCGCAATTACTGCTGGGCCCAGCCGTGGGCGAAGATGCCGCCGTGATTGACTTTAGCCCCGGCCAAGATCGGCTGCTCGTGGTCAAAAGTGATCCGATTACCTTTGCCACCGAAGAGATTGGCTATTATGCCGTCAACGTCTGCGCCAATGATCTGGCCGTCACAGGGGCAAAGCCGCGTTTCTACCTGCCAACCGTTTTATTGCCAGCCGGTCAGACCGACGCACATGGGGCGGAGCAGATCTTCGCGCAAATTGCCGATAGTTGTCGGCGTTTGGGCATTGTCGTGGCAGGTGGGCATAGTGAGATCACGCCGACGGTTAACCAACCTGTCGTGGCTGGGACGATGTTAGGCGAGGTTTTGCGTAGCCAGGTGGTGCGCAGTGGAGGTTGTCGGCCAGGGGACCTGGTTCTGATGGCCGGTGCAGCGCCCGTCGAAGGCACGAGCATTATCGCTCGGGCGAAACGCCAGGTGTTATTGGCGCGAGGCTGGTCAAGCGCCGAGCTGGATCAGGCGGCAAATTTCTTACACGAACCGGGCATCAGCATTCTGCAACCAGCACAGTTGGCCTCTCAAAGAGGGCTTGTCACCGCCATGCACGATCCAACCGAAGGTGGGGTTGCGACGGCGCTGTTGGAATTATCAATGGCAGCTGGCGTTGGCTTGGAAATCGATCTCGATGCGATTGCCATTCCAGCATTGTCACGGCGGTTATGTGCAGAATTTGATCTGAATCCCTTGGGCGTGATTGCATCTGGCGCGCTATTGGCGACGGCGGCACCTGCACAGGCAGAAGTTCTGCTAGCCTTATGGAAAACGCATGGCTGGCCGAGGGCAATCATCGGGCAGGTTGTAGCGCCAGACGCCGGTTTGCGGGCGCGCCAGGGTGAGCACCAGGCGCCATTTCCGCAGTTTGCAGTTGACGAAATTACCAAACTTTGGGCTTAGCGCCACTTTGACGTGTATGAATTGACCAACGCATCTTGCATACGTTAGGCTTGGCTGGCTCAGCCGTTGACCCATCCTACAAACTGACATAATTTACTGGAAAGCGCACTATGACGATTACCATCCGACCGATCAACACGGTTGAACATTGCCAATATTTTCAGGAAATAGAACGTCGCGTCTGGTCTAGCGAAGATCTGGACATTATGCCGATGCACGTGCTGATCACGGTCGCCAAAAATGGTGGGGTGTTTTTAGGCGCCTATGCCAGCGACGGCCCCCCCGAGCTAGCGGGGTTGGTGGGGATGACAATCGGCTGGTATGGCATTGGCAGAGATCATAGGACGGGACGCCAACAACTTAAATTTTGCAGCCACATGGCCGGGGTCTTGCCCGCATGGCAAGGGCAACGAGTTGGTTTGCAGTTAAAACTCGCCCAGCGCCAGGCGGTCTTGGCGCAAGGTCTCACAGACTGGATCACGTGGACCTATGATCCGATCTACCGTGCCAACGCGGTCTTTAACATCCATCGCCTAGGGGCCATTTGCAACACATACTATCCCAATCACTATGGGGAAATGAACGACGCGCTCAATGCCGGCGCCCCTAGTGATCGCTGTCAGGTTGATTGGTATTTGAGCAGCGAGCATGTTTTGCAGGCGATTGAAGAAAAGGTGGCAACGCCCAGCAAACCCAGCGAGGCGAAACAGCGCCAAGTCTTACCAACAGGACCCAGCGGTGATTTTCGCCAGCCACTCGCCGTGCAACCTACGTTTGATGGTAGCGCATTAGCCGTGCCCTTGCCCGACGACATTACGGCGATGCGGCGCGCCGATCAAGCGTTAGGGCTAGCCTGGCGGTTTTATCTACGCGAAATGCTTACGCAAGCCTTTGCCGCCGGTTACACGCTGAGCGATTGTGTGCAATTGGCAGATCAGGGTTGGCATTATCTCTTGGACCACCAACAAGCCTAAGCGCTCATCCCTTGAATAGGGGCAAGGCATGCCTCGCCCCTATTCAAGATCCCTTCATCAACCCCTCATCGAAGCTCACCGCCACCAATTGTCAGCGCCTGCAAACGATGGCGACAACACGACAGCCAACTGGGCACGGTCACGCTAAAAACATGCACGAATAGTTCGCAAATTGTGTCGTATCACACAACAAATCTATTGTGCGCTTCACGGCAGCGGCCTTCAAACATTGCTATAGTAGATCAAGGTGTGCAGTTCACACGCGCATCACCTTTGCTGATCTCTATATCGCCGCGGAGGGGTAGTTTGTGCGTTTCTATTCAATTTGTATGAATCAATGAGGAGTAAAAAATGGTCACTCACGCAACAGAACTTTCGAGAAAAAATCGTCAACCATTCATGGGCGCGATGCTGCTTATGCTTGCTTTCGCGATGTTCATGACGATGGGCTGCGGCATTGTCAATTCCTTGATCGGCGGCAAAACATCCGGCACAGTAGATGACTTATGGGCCGATGTGCCACGTCTCGACGGGCTGACCAAATCCAATCTGGATCTACCGCTCAGCACACGCTTGATCATCAAAACGGCAGTCAGTGCGGCGCTGGGCAAGGATGGTGGCGATTTTAACTTTATTGCCTTTACCACTGCCAAGACGCCGAAAGAAGTCATAGATTATTACACTACCCAACGCATGACCGAAGCAGGTTGGAATTCGACCGATGTCCCCGGCTGTACGGGTGACACGGCTGGCGCTGCGGCGGCAGGTTCGCTCTGTATCTTTGGCAAGCAAGTGGACAAACAGGGCACCGCGCTTGTCCTTGTCGTAGCGCAAGATGAAAGCACCAAACAGACCCAATTATTCTATGTGCGGTTTGAAGTAAACAATCTAACGCCGACACCCTGAACGGAAGTTGTGATAAATATCGCGAGGAATTATCGTGGTCGATCGACTTGACTGGTGGGTATTTTTTCACCAGTCAAGTCTCGATTCTTAATCAATCATTCACATCAGCCCTAGAAAATGACAGGCCGACGAGATAAAAATCATCTCGTCGGCCTTAAGCACACTATACAACAGCAGACAGTTCGGCAGAGAATCAACTCATTCTACCGCTACAGCTTACTCTCCTACGGTTGTCTGCGAAGTTTGCTATACCTTTAAGTGTTTGAACGTGGGCAGATAATCACCGTTTTGCTCAAACATTTCATTGACCATTTGCTCGATCTCAGCCAGCGACAAGACTGCCGCCGTCAATGGATCGTGGGCAATCGCCTGGAAAATCAAGCGCGGGTCGCCATTGATACAGCCTTCGACGGCCATCTCTTCGATCTGTGAACTAATCCCGGTGAGCATGGCGCATTGGGGTGGCAATGCGCCAACGGGGACGGCTTCCAACCCTTTACGGCTGGCCCACACTGGCACTTCTACGCAAGCATCCTGGGGCAAGTTGGAAATAAGTCCTTTATTCGCCACATTACCATTGTATTGGAAAGGCTCGCCCCCTTCCAACGCGTTCAGGATGTAGGCCGCATATTCATGGCCGCGCTCAAGTTCGATGGGCGTGTCCGAAGCAAACCATTCCTTGGCTTCGTCGCGCCAGGTGCCCATGCGCTTCTCGTAATGCTTGACTACATAGGCATATTCGCCGGGGTTCCAGCCGGTACCATGCATGCAATATTTCTCAATCAAATCTGGGCGCTTGCGAAACCACCAGTTGTATTCGGAATTGTGACCACTGGATTCGGTGACGTAACGGTCCAGGTGCAAAAACATCTCGTTACGCACGATCTCTTCGTTATAGACCTCCGGGCGCTCGGTCATCGCCTTGCGGATCAAGGGATAGGCGTCTTGCCCTTTCCACTTATAATCCAGATACCAGGCCATATGGTTGATCCCAGCACAAGTGTAGGTGATCTCTTCCATCGGGGCGCCGATCCAGCGCGCCAGCATTTCCGCCGTGCCCTGTACACTGTGACAAAGCCCAGTTAATTTGATGCTCGTCTCGCGCTGCATGGCGCGGCAGAGCATGACCATCGGGTTGGTGTAATTGAGCATCGTCGCATTCGGGCAATATTTCTCCATATCGCGGGCGATATCCAACATCACCGGAATTGTGCGTAGGGCGCGGAAGATGCCCGAGGGCCCTCGTGTATCGCCAATGTTGATGTCGATGCCATATTTCTTGGGGATTTCAATATCATTACGCCAAATGTCCAGGCCACCAGCCAAAATTGTGACCACGACATAATCTGCATCCTTGAGCGCCGTCGCGCGATCCATGGTCGCTTCGACCTTGGCTGGATATTTGCCCAAGTCGACAATTCTTTGCACGGCCCGCTTGGCAAAGTCGAGCTTCTCTGCGTCAATATCCATCAGGGCGATCGTCGAGTTCTCCAGCAAGGGAAAAGTCAACACATCGCGGACTAATTTACGGGTAAAACCCCAGCTACCCGCGCCGATAAAAGCAATTTTTGGCATGGTCATTTTCTCTTTCGATTTTATTTAATTTTCCAAAATTGGATAGGAGATACGATTTAGACACCCCACCCCCGTCCTTTCTCGCGCAGAACGGGGCTCGATTGATTGACAGCCTACGATCCTCAGCCATAGTACGCAAGAAGTAGGGAGTAGCATGAAACCAATCATCTAGGAAGTAGCGTAGGGGCATGCGGTCGGCGGCGGGCCAGTGATAATTGGGACCCCTGATCTTGCTTCGCCGTCGATTGCGTGCCCAGCTGTGCTATCATTGCCCGCTGAGCATTCGACGGCGAAGGGTGGTAGTCAGTTTTATCCAGAATGGGGCCCGCCGCCGACCGCATGCCCTTACGTTACTCTCTACTCCTTGCAAAACATGAAATATTCAGTGGTTATTATTGTACTCTATCCCACGATGTTTAAAAAATTGCTCAAAAAGTGCCTGGATAAAAAAGCAGGATGTGTGCGTGACACATCCTGCTTTTACTCACGATACGAATCAACGCTTATAAAGCAACAGCAGAATTCGCCATGCGCAGAAAGAGACTTTCCCCCCAACCACCAAAGACGAGGACAGACGACGTTCGTCCCCGTAGGCTGTTGATCAGGCCCAATACCAAACTGATGACGATGGTCAGATAGGCGGCCATGACCAATGCAAATAAAGAGACTGCCAGCACCGCACCCGCCAGCGGCACCCAAATAATAATCCAGCCACAGATCACCCATGCAATGGGCACGATCACAGCCGCAATGGTGAGCGCCAACGCCTGGCAAGCGTGATAGAGGGCAAAACCATTTTTACGATTAAAGAGTAAAACCAACAGGGGACCAATCACAGGAATTAGATAGGCAAGAAAGGCGAGGGTTCGATTTTGTTTCTGCACGATTAGCCCCCAATCCCGACTAATTGTAATTCTTTGGCAAAATGACAGCTCGCATAGTGGTCAGGCTCGATCTCTACTAGCCGGGGCTCTTGCTGTACACAAATATCCTGGGCATAGCGACAACGCGGGTGAAAGACGCAGCCAGAAGGCGGATTGGCTGGGCTGGGGACATCCCCTTCCAAAATGATCCGGTGCGTCTGTATATCCGGATCGGCGGGCGGGACGGCAGAAACTAAGGCCTCCGTGTACGGGTGCAATGGATGGCGCAACAAGGTTTCGGATTCGGCCAATTCCACAATTTTACCCACATACATTACAGCGATCCGGTCGCAAATATGCTCTACAACCGATAAATCGTGAGCAATAAAGAGCAAGGTAAGCCCAAGTTCATCTTTCAAGCCTTGCAACAAATTGAGCACCTGGGCCTGAACTGAGACGTCTAAGGCCGAAACCGGTTCGTCAGCAATGATCAAGCGGGGATTTAAGGAAAGAGTACGCGCCAGGCCAATCCGCTGGCGTTGGCCGCCGGAAAATTCATGCGGATAACGCTGCATATAGGCCGGCTCGAGACCCACTGATCTCATCAACACGGCCACCCGTTCTTCTAATTCACGCCCCTTGGCCACGTTGTGAATAATCAGTGGTTCGCCAATCAGATCGCGCACCGTCATGCGTGGGTTCAGCGAACTGAACGGATCTTGAAAGATCATGCGCATCTCGCGGCGCAGCGCTTTCATTTCGGTTGGGCCGACGGTGGCCACGTCCACAATCGATCCGTCCGCTCTGTGATACCAGACTTCGCCGCCCGTGGGATCATACAAGCGTAAAATTGAACGCCCAGTCGTCGTTTTGCCACAACCACTCTCGCCAACCAAGCCTAGCACCTCTTGTTCGCGCATCGCAAAACTAACACCATCCACCGCTTTGGTGTGACCGACCACGCGTTGAAAAATGCCACGGTGAATAGGAAACCACTGTCTAAGGTCTTTTACTTCGAGAATCGTATTGTTCGAATTGATCATAAGTCGTTTAAATTTCTCGTCGATAACGATACGCGTGACCAGTGCTAGGTAGCGATAACCACGGATACCGACTAAGGATTAACGGTCAACACCTGCTGGGCCATCGTAATATCTGGAGTGTCCCAACCCTTCCACTGCATCAGCTGTTGGGGCGCCCGGCGATAGATCAAATGGACTTCGATGATCGCCTTATTACCTGGTGGCGCTTTAAATGTATACTGCGTCTGATCGGTCGTTCCAGCCACCAGGCGTGTATCTTCGACCACGGTGATAGGCCGCCAGATCGCGCCGGTAGGCAGTTCTTTCGTCCACTGATCCTGTAAAATCTTAGCAAAACTTTTGCCGGCCTGATTAGCATAGTTGCCAGCCCAAGTGGGCAGCTTTGTACCATTCGCCAATGCCAATGATTTTCCACTGGCGTCCTTAGCCGTCACGACCAAGAGCACCGCGCGCAGGGGAGAATCAGTTGGCACGCTGTGACCGGTCTTGTCGTTCGTGATCCGGACATCCACCCGAATTTGCCCCGCTTGGATTTGCGCCGTAGCCGTCATACTGACGGCATTTTGCAAAAAGTCCTCATCGCTCGCGCCCAACATGCGATGGCTATGCACGGCATAATAATCGCGGGCGCGGCCACCTTTTTCGGGGAAGACAAAACGATTGCTGTTAACGGGTGGCATATGGCAATCTTGGCAGCTCTTGCCTGTCTCCGGCTGGCTATAGCGGCTGGCCAACCATTCAGAAAAGGAGCTATAGATCAAAACGCCACCAGTCACCTTCATATTTTGAACAATCCCACCCATCACCCAATAGTGACAACCGGCGCAGAATGTACTCTCCTTTTGCAAGGGCAATACGGCATCGCGTGGTATTTCGATATCGGAACGGGCAATATCATCCAACGGGCCAAAAAAAATATCGTGACCAGGTTCTGGGCGCAACAAGGTAAACGACAGAATACCGGGCGAATCTTCGTAGGGCAACCCTGTCTTTTTATTAATCTGCACACTCGCAATTTTATGACAGAACTCACACGAAATCCCATCCGCTGCAGCGCCATAGGTGCTGACAGCGCTCACACCGGGTGGCACTAGCTTGGGATTATATTGCGACGTTGCGCCGGTATGACAGCCAGACCAAGCGCAACCACTAGTCGTCGGCACTTTGCCAGCGGCAGGCGCATGACAAGCGGCGCAGACACCAGTGCGATTCGGATTATCCAGCTTAAAGCCTGGCCCGTAATACGGCTTCGTCAAATCTGGCGGCTGCGGAATGCCCAGGTTGTTGGTCTGGGGTGGCAGGCTGGCGTGGCCTTGCACATCCGTGCCGTTATACATCGAAATGAAATGTTGATTATAAGGTGTCTGGGCATGCGCATCACCCTTCCACTCATTATAGGCCGTATGGCATAAACCACAGGCGGCTGAACCCTTAATCCCATCATGCACAAACCAATTATAGTCCACGTTATCGGTCGCAAAATGTGCGCTTAACGTGAGATTGATCTTCGTAGCACCCGGTTTCACGCTGACCCAGTTGATATAATACCCAATCGCCGAAGCCGTGACCGTCAAAGGCTCAGTTCCGCTGACACCTTGCAAAGTAAAGCTGCCATCTGCAGCCGTCGTCGCTTTATTTTCGGTGGCTTGGATACGGACAGTCGCCCCAGTGATTGGCCCCTTCGCATCTTTTACGACGCCAGACAGGGTTGTCACACCCGGCATCGGAACGGGGGTCGGGACGCTTACCACGGATGCGGTTACCCCACGAGCCAGCACTAATGTCGTTATCCCACCACTGATGACGATCAGGAGAGCTAACATCCAAAACAGTTTTGCTAAACTACGCATTGCTTCTTTCTTAATTGAACAACCTACACAATCGAATACGGGTCGGCCGCATCACGCAGACCGTCGCCTAACAAGTTGAAACCCAATACCGCCATAATAATAAAGAGCGCTGGCGACATAATCCAAGGTGTTTCACCCAGCGTGCGTAAATTTTGCGCATCCTGCATCAACAACCCCCAACTGATCAAAGGGCGTTGAATGCCAAGGCCAAGGAAACTGAGAAAGGCTTCGGCCAGAATAATGTCGGGAATGGTCAGGGTCAAGACCACAATAATGTGGCTGAGGGTATTGGGCAACAGGTGGACAAACATAATACGGCGATCCGACGCGCCCATCTCTTTAGCGGCCAACACAAAGTCCGTTTGGCGCAAGGCCAACACTTTGCTGCGCACTTCGCGGGCCAGGGTTGTCCACGACAGCAAAGCAAAGATAAGCGCAATGATCAAAAAGACCCGAAAAGAATCCCATGTGCGTGGGACAAGGGCGACCAGCGATAACCAGAGCGCCAATTGAGGAAAGGCGGTGATGAATTCAACAAAACGCTGAACGGCCATATCAGTCCAGCCACCATAATACCCAGACGCCACGCCGACGAGTGAGCCAATGACCACGCTGATCAAGGTGCCGATCAAACTCAGGCTCAACGAAATTCGCCCGGCTTCACAGGCCTTGCTCCACAGATCAGAGCCATACTGGTCGGTGCCTAACAGATAGATTTCGCCACCTGAATCTAGCCCGAATAGGTGAATATTGGTCGGAATCAAACCCAAAAGCTTATAGTTCCACCCGCGCACGAATAGGCGAATGGGATAGAGCTTGCTCTCATCGTTCGTCCAGATCGGCACATAAGTTTTGGGATCAAGTTCAACCACTTGGTTATAGGTGAAGGGCCGCCAATGAAAATTGCCTGCCTTGTCGCGAAAGTGAATCGAGCTTGGCGGGATAAAAGAATTTTTAGAGTTATATTTATCCAACGGATAGGGCGCAAAAAATTCTGCGAAGATCGCCAAAAAACCAAGCATCAACACAAAGGCGCCACCCACAATCGCCGGTTTGCTGCGCAGAAAACGGCGCGAGAGCAATTGAAAATAGCTTTCATTGCGCTGAATTTTTACTGCGGCAGCTTCAGGCACGACAACGGGATTGGTCAGAACTGCTTCAGCCATGTATGTACATCTCCGTATCAATCTTTAAGATAAGTGAAGAGTGAAGAGTGATGAGTGAGATCAAATGACCTTTTTCACTCTTCACTTATCACTCTTCACTGTATTAGCTATAACGAATGCGCGGATCCAACACTGCCAGGAAAATATCAGACAGTAAATTGCCCAGCACAATCAAAGTGGCAGTGACCAATAGCGCCCCACCAGAAAGATAAATATCTTGTGAACGTAAGGCCGTCACGAGGATTGGCCCTAACGTAGGCAGCCCCATCACAATCGCAGCCTCTAGCTCACCCTGGATCATGTAGGGGAGCACCGTACCTTGATAGCCAATGATCGGATGCAAGGCATTGGGCACGGCGTGCCGATTCATTACCTGACTTTCAGTAAGCCCTTTAGACCGTGCCGTCGTCACATATTGCGCGTTCAACACGTCTAGCATATTGCCACGCATCACACGCATGTTACGCGCCACCCCGCCCAATCCAGCGATCAAAATCACCGGCCAGATGTGTTCCAGCAAATTCATTAATTTAGCCCAATCCCAGGGCGCGACCGCATACTCGGGCGAGAAAAATCCAGTAACATGCTGTTGCTTAAAGGTAAAGACCAACACATAGAGGATCACAAGGGCAATAAAAAAGCGTGGGATCGAGGTCAAAATGAAGGCAAAAAAGCTCAAAACATTGTCAGCCCAACGATATTGGCGCGGTGCCGCATAGATGCCAGCCGCTAAACCCAAGCCAGTAGAGATCGCATGCGCCAGCAGCGCCAACATCATCGTCTTGGGCAGGCGATCCAAAATAATTTCACCGGCATCGCGGCGATAGGCAAAGGAGTAGCCAAATTTGCCTTCGGTTACAATTCCTTTGATCCAGGTAAAAAACTGAATATAGACCGGTTGATCCAAGCCATATTGCTGGCGCACCAACTTGGTCATCGCTTCGGCTTTGTCTTCGGTCAAGTTGGCGGTTTGAATGAGAAATTGTTTATAACTGGTCGCAAAATCGCCCGGCGGTAATTGAATAATGAAAAAACAGATCGCAGCAATCGCAAAGAGGACAAAGATGGAGATGACCAACCGGCGCAGGATATAATTGAGCATGGGTGAACCTTAAAACCAGTGAACATTGAACAATGAACAGTAATCAGTTGCCAGCGACAAAACGCACCAGGCCAACAACTGATTACTGCTCATGCATTACTTAGGCAACGACCCTACTTCTTGTACAACGGAATGGTGTCTGGGCGTACCTGCTTCTGTTGATCAGCAGCCGGGGTCCAGATCGTTTCTGACATAATCGCATCTTCCACCCACTGGTACAGGTGTGGCGGCGTACCACCGGGCACATTCTTGAAGCGCTTGCCGAGGGCCAAACCCTTGCGTCCAATAATCGTGCCGATCGTGTAGTTATGTGATGTCCAGACGTAGTTCCAGTGGTTGATCAGTTCCTTGCGTTTGGCGCTGTCTTGCTCGCTGCAATAGGAAGTGACAGTT
>JAPLGZ010000379.1 GCA_026389895.1 Chloroflexota bacterium
CGGTCATTAACGGTGAGTTTGCTGAAGATACTCTTGGTATGGGTGCGCACCGTGCTCAAACCGATCACGAGTTGCTGAGCGATCTCCGGTCCAGAAAGCTCGGTTTTGAACAAGCGGAGCACTTCAAGCTCACGCTGGCTGAGTGGCTCGATGAGGGGTTGCGCAGCGAAAGGGGTGGGGGTGGGCGCAGCGGGAAGAGGCGACTCGCTGGCATGCGTCTGTTGCTTCTCAAATGCAGCCAGCAACTTGGCAGTATAGCCTGGCATGATGGCCGGACGCCCGCTGGGCGCGGCAGCTTCGCGAAGCAGTTGCGCCAGGGGTTCACCTTCGTCCACAAAGAGGCGAACGTAGCCCTCCGGCTCAGCCAGCATCAGGGCGCGTTCCAGCAGCACAAGCGCCGCGGGGATGTCGCCTTGGGCTTGGTGAGCAAGCGCCTGTAGCAGCAGGCTCTCGATGACATTGCCCATCCTTCCGCCCGCTTCCGCCGCTTGCCGGAGGCGCGCCAGGAGTCCCATTGTCTCAAGCAGGGCGTGCTCTGCATGGTCACGCTGATACTGCGCCAAGAGTAGCCGGGCCAGGGTGATGTGTTCGAACTCGTGTAAATAGCTGAGGTCATCATCGGCCGACAGGCTCTGCTCGCGCGCCCAGCCGAAGGCTTCACCCAACCGACCCTGGGCGATCCATACTCTTGCCTTCGACGCGGCGATCGGCCGCACATTGGGGAAAAAGTCACTCACATACAAGGGCTCTGCCTCTTGGAGCAAATCGAGCGCGCCGGCCAGGTCGCCTTGGGCCTGCCGTATGCGAGCCATAGCCACACGCCAGCGATACGCATTTTGTGGGAACCCAGTGTGCTCGCCCTGATCCTTGCTTCTCAGCAGGTGCTGCATGGCGGCAGGCAGATCGTTATGTTCACGGTGGAGTTCACTCATCCCCACGTACATGTCTGCCGTTCCCCGCAGTTTAGGTGTACCTTGCGCGATCGCAAGTTGCAATGCCCGCTCATAGATATGCATCGCCTCGCGCAGACGCCCTTGCGCAATCCGTATATCCGCCAGAGCGATTGCACTACCGATGGCATCAGAAATATGCCCGGCCCGCTGCACACTTGCGATACCATCGGTATACGTTCGGTATGCTGCTTCGAGATCCCCACTTGTCCAATAGGCAAGCCCCAGCAGCGCCCCTGCCGCGCCGCGCCCGAGAAGCTCGTCTTCAGGGACAAGGTCGAGCGCCCGCCGCGCGTAATGCAGGGTGCCAGGCACATCACCCCGAACGAGCGCCTGTCCGGCCCGGTAAATGGCGATCCAACCAGGTAGACGGCGAAATTGCTCGGCGTCCAGGACGACCATCCTTCGGCTTTGCGCAGGATTAGTCTCAGTCGACGGTCGAGACCCCTCATTCGACGACGCGACTGAGTGCGCCGAAGTCGGAGCGCTCACGCTGAAGTCTGAATGCGGGGGCTCATCTATCTCTGCCCCAGCGTCTAACCACCGTTCGGCGTCTCGCAGGCGCGCCTCAACGCCCTGGAGTTCGCCGCTTTGCAGTAACGTCCCGGCATAGTGAACGCTGAGCACAGGCCGGTTATAGACCACCTCGTCGGGGAGCGCCTTGAGCCAGCCAAGCAACGTGACCTCTTGTCTACTGCGGCGCATGGCTGGCACGGCCTGTTCGATCAAGTCTGCCACGTGTGCAAAATCCTCGGCGGCCAGTGCGTGGCGGATCGTATCGGTCAACAAACCATGCTGCTCATACCATGCGCTCGCACGCCGGTGTAGCGCCGATATCTGGTCGGGTTGCTCCACCCTTAAATGCGCATGGAGAACTTCAGCAAAGAGGTGATGATAGCGATACCACTGGCGTTTATCATCCAGTGGCACGACAAAGAAGTTGCCGCGTTGCAGCGCTTCCAAACGCGCGCCGCCATCCCGCTGCCCAGTGACGGCATCACACAGCCCTCCACTCAGCTGGTCGAGGATGGCGGTCTGGAGTAAAAAGCTGCGCACCTGTTCGGGCTGACGCTGCAAAACCTCTTCAACCAGATAGTCCACGATATAGCGGTGATCGCCCGCAAAGGCCTGGATGAAACCAGGCACATCCTGATGATCCTGCATCGAAAGGGCGGCTAATTGTAGGCCGACAATCCAGCCTTCGGTGCGCTCTTCCAAGGCGGCGATGTGGGCCGCCGAGAGTCTGAGGCCCATCACTTGGTTAAGAAATTCGGCGGCTTCGTCGGCGGTAAAACGTAAGTCGGCGGCGCGCAATTCAGTCAGTTGCCCGCGGGCGCGTAACCGCGCCAGGGGCAGATGGGGATCTTCACGGGTGGTGATAACCAGGTGCATCTGCGGCGGCAAATGTTCGAGCAGAAAGGCAAGGGCTTGGTCAATCGCGCCCAGCAGACCCCCGCCATCCAGCACATGATAGTCGTCTAAGACAAGGACGACATGGTTCGGGAGTTTGGTCAGCTCATTGAGCAAAGAGGTCAGGAGCGCTTCAGCGGGCGGTGGCTGCGGCGCTTCAAGCAGCCCTAACAACTCTGCCCCCAAATTCGCGGCAACTGTCTGCAAAGCCATCACGAGGTAGGTTAGAAAACGGATCAGGTCGTCATCCCCTGGGTCCAGTGAAAGCCAGGCCACAGCGGGAGGAGGGGCGACAGGGAGAAGGGGTTGGCGGACATCCTTGTCGCCTTGGCGCTCTGTCGCCCCTTCTCCCGCTCTAAACGTTTGAAGCCATTCGCTGATCAGCGTGGTTTTACCAAAGCCGGCTGGCGCAGAAATCAGCGTAAGCCGACGCTGCAGACCGGTGTTGAGTCGCTCAATCAGGCGCGGGCGTAAGACAACTTTCGGCCGCAGTGGGGGGATATACAGTTTTGTGGCTAACATTGGCATAGACGTAGCTTCAATAGAAAGCAGCCCCGTATACGTTTTGTTGCGCGCTTACCTAGACGATTGATGCCCATTTTGCTCCATGCATACACTAAGAACCCATGTTACACAGAGATCAGAAGAAAGCGATTACCCAGCGTCCGAGGGCGCCCCCTGGGCCATGCGGATCGCGAAGGCCCAGGGGCCACCGAGAAAAAGCAAGCCTATTCTACCAGGGTTTCTCTGCGAGCGCTGGGTAATCGCTGTCGCTGCGTAACATGTGTTAAGAAATAAGCTTGAGAAGAGAGCTAGCTGAGAAGCGCTAATTTCATCCCAACGCTGCGGCCAATGCCTGCACCAAATGTACCGGATGGCGCTCGGTAAAGTGCTCGATCTGATGGCGACAACTGGTGCCACTGGCTACGACCACAGTCTCTGGCGCAGCGGCGCGTACGGCTGGCAAGAGCCGATCTTCGCCAATCGTGCGGCTCACTTCGTAATGGCCGATCTCGTAACCGAAATCACCAGCCATCCCACAGCAGCCGCTGGGGATTACTTCCACTTGATAACCGGCGGCTTTGAGGGCGGCGACGCTGGCTTCGTTGCCCACCAAGGCCTTGTGATGGCAGTGACCATGGAGCAACGCCTTGCCAGGTTGGGCGCGCCAAGTGGGTGTAAAGCGCTTTTCGTTCAGCTCACGCACCACAAATTCTTCAAAGGTCAGGGCATTCTGCGCCAATAAACGCGCTCGTTTTTGGTCACTGGCGAGGTTCAAATATTCGTCGCGCAAGGTCAAAATACAACTGGGCTCCAGACCAACGACCGGAATGCCTTGCACGGTATATGGCGCCAGCAACGCCACATTGTGATCAACCCACGGCTTGGCTTTGTCAGCCTGACCGCCAGTCATCAATGGCCGGCCACAACACTTGCGCCCAGAGGCGAGATGCACGGTGTAGCCAGCCGCTTCCAACACAAGCACAGCCGCCCGACCGATTTCGGTTTCATTGAAATTGGTCCAGGTGTCGTGGAAAAGCACGACTGATTTTTGAGTGGCGAGTTGTGAATGGCGATTGGCACGTTGCCGAAACCAATCTTCAAAGGTCTGCGTGGCATATTCGGGCAAATCACGGGCCGGGTGGACGCCCAGACGCGTCAGCGCGGCTTTGGCTATTGGGGTTTTCATACTCCAATTGACCATCGGCGCTAAGGCTGGCGTCACTTTATAGAGCAAAGAATTGAGTGTCGGCAACAGACCCATCATGCGGTTAAAGAGCGGTAGACCGTTGTGCTGGTAATAATGGACCAGATATTCCGCCTTGATCTTGGCCATATCCACCGCCGATGGGCATTCGCTTTTACACGCTTTGCAGCCCAGACAGAGATCCATCACATCATACATCTCGGCCGAAAAAAGTTCTTCGGGCGGGATGCGGCCAGCCAGCGCGTTACGCAGCCCGTTGGCGCGGGCGCGGGTGGTGTCATGCTCGTCTTTGGTGGCCATGAAGCTCGGACACATCGTGCCCGCGCCCAACTTGCGACAGACCGCAGCGCCATTGCACATTTCAATGGCCGACGCATAACCGCCATCCGCGCCCCAATCAAACACCGTCTGCAACTGAATTGTTTGATAGGTCGGCCCCATGCGCAAGTTGTCGGTCAGTGGCGGCGCATTGACAATTTTACCCGGATTCATCAGATTTTCGGGGTCGAAGAGTTGCTTCACATCTTGCAAAGCTTTATAAAGTGTCGGCCCAAAGACCTTCGGGTTGAGCGCGCTGCGGGCGTAACCATCACCATGTTCACCGCTCATGGCGCCACCGTATTGCACACAGAGATCGGCGGCAAATTCACCCAGTGTTTGTAGCAAGTTAATATCTTTGGCGCTCTTCATATTCAACAATGGGCGCACATGCAGACAACCCGCCGAAGCGTGGGCATAGACGGCGACTTCGGGAATGTGATGTTTGTCTTGGCAGAAGTCGAGCATTTTACCGAGATAATCGGCCAGTTGTTCGGGTGGGACTGTCACGTCTTCGATGCCAGGCACAGGCTTAAAATCACCACGCCGGCTCATCAGCAGATTCAGGCCAGCTTTGCGCACCGTCCACACGTCGTTGACGCGCGCCGTCTCCATCACGCGCACAATGGCGCCTTTGTAGCCACGGTGGCGCAGATGATTTTCCAATCCTTCAATCTTACTAAGTAGTTCCTTTTCATTTTCGCCGTAAAACTCCGTCAGCAAGATCGCCGCGGGATCACCTTCGACAAAATGGATCTTCTTGGCCCATTCCGGTTGGGCACGCGCCAGAGACAACATTTGGCGGTCCATCAGTTCCGAAGCGCTGGGTGACGTCTCCAAAATATCGGGGATGGCGGCGCAGGCGGCAATCACGTCGTCGAAATGCACCACAGCCAGCGCAGTGCGCGTCGGTTTGGCCACCAGCTTAAGGGTCATTTCAGTCATGACACCCAGTGTGCCTTCGCTGCCAGTGAGCAATTGGGCAATGTTAAAATGATCGATCAGCGCTGGATCACAAATAGCTGGGCGGAAACGGCTGGCGAAACTCAATTGGGCGCGTTGATCCGCCGGCAATAAGGCCGCCGCCAACCGATCCAAGTTGTACCCAGACGCACGCCGCCAATGTTTGGGCCAACGCGCAATGATGTCGCCCATGACGCCCTGGATCAGTTGCGGCAATTCGCGATAGATGCGCCCTTCGAGCGTGTCGGCACGGCCTTTGGCGGCCAGGCTAGCTGCGTCCACCGGTCCAAAGTAGGCCCGGCTGGCATCGGCCAAGAAGACTGAAGCCCCGACGACATGATCGGCCATCATACCGTATAAGATGCTGTGGCTGCCCGTGGCGTTGTTGCCCACGGTGCCGCCCACGCTCGCGCGATCCGCACTGGCCGGATCGGGACCCAGCATCAGCTTATGTTGCGCCAATGTACGATTTAAGACGGCGACACTGAGCCCCGGCTGTGCGGTGATCGTCTGGGCTGCCAGATCGACATTTACCAACTGATTCATATACTTGCTAAAGTCGATGATAATCGCCGCGCCGACGGCCTGTCCGGCCAACGAGCTACCACTGCCACGCGGTAAGACTGGCACATGATGGCGCGCCGCAATTTCGATGGTGGCCTGGACATCGTCAACACTTTTGGGGATCACAACCCCCACCGGCATAATCTGATAGAGACTGGCATCCGTGCTGTAGAGCATGCGGGTGGATTTATCAAAACGCACCTCGCCTTGCACTCGTCTGCCTAATTCGGCCACCAGATCTTGGCCAGCATCAACCATCGGTAATGGCATAGATGCTCGAGACGCGGGTGGCGCAGAGGAAAGAACAGTTGTCATAGTCATAATACTTTCTGTCATTGATATTTTTGCACGAGCGCTCGGGGCTTTTTTGCCAACGCCCAAAACGTTTTAGCCGAGCCACAGCGTAGCGCAAGCCATGAGATTGATAAAGCGATCAGAAACGATCTATAATAGCATCCATCCACTTTACCTCATTCATGGGGCTTGTCAAATCGCTGAAAAGCAAAAAGTGACCACAGTTCCTCACCATGTTGCCGGGCAGAGATTGTTGGGTAGCTTCAAGTCGATTTTTCTATATGGCGCCAGCAGGAATGACCAGTAAAATGGGTCGGCTGCCCTTCGACAGGCTCAGGGTATGGGCAGTGAGCTTGCCGAAGCGTCAAACGGGTCGAACTGCACTATATTGATTGTTAGGCAAGAACGTTAATAACGAGGATCTAACTCCTATGGGCGAGGAAACAGATGCCAAAAATCACCAAACGAGATATAATTGGCAGATATTTTCACTGCCATTCAAAAGAAGGTTCACAAAATGACAGAAGCCATTCAACTCTCCCCGGATCGTTACTTTGACCCTGATCCAACCGTTCGGACGCTGGCCCGCGAACTATACGAAACCGTCGCCACGCTGCCGCTCGTTTGCCCACATGGGCATGTAGACCCGCGCCTGCTGGCGGACGAACAGGCCACCTTGGGCACGCCAGCCGATCTATTCATTATCCCCGATCATTACGTCTTTCGCATGCTCTATTCACAGGGCATTCCATTGGAAGCCGTCGGAATACCCCCGTTGGACGGCGGCGCGCACGAAACCGATCACCGTAAAATCTGGCAGACATTTGCCGATCACTTCTATCTATTTCGCGGTACGCCCACCGGCTTGTGGATCAATGAGGAATTACAAACGATCTTCGCCGTGACACAACCGCTCAACGGGAAAACGGCCCAGCCTATTTACGATCAGATCGCCGAAAAATTAGCAAGGCCAGAATTTCGCCCGCGGCGGCTGTTTGAACAGTTTAATGTAGAGGTGCTCTGCACGACCGACGCCGCCACTGATCCGCTGGATCAGCACCAAGCGTTGCGCGCTTCGGGTTGGCAAGGCAATATCTTGCCCACGTTCCGCCCCGACAACGTGATCAATTTGGAAACCGTGGGTTGGCGCAAGCATATTGATGCCTTAAGCCAGACGAGCGGGATTACGGTCCACAATTATACAACCTTTATTCAGGCGTTGGAGAACCGGCGCGCCTTTTTCAAAAGCATGGGCGCGGTGGCCACCGATCATGGCGCGCCGAACCCGTATACGACCGAGCTTTCGGAACAAGCGGCCAATACGATCTTTCAACGAGCATTGGAAGGTGAATTTACGACCGACGATGCCGCACAATTTGGTGGCCACATGTTGATCGAAATGGCGCGCATGAGTATCGAAGATGGGTTGGTGATGCAATTGCACCCCGGTTCGTTACGAGCCCATAATCGGTCGTTGGCACAGCGCTTTGGCCGTGACAAAGGGGACGACATTCCCGTCGCGGTGGATTTTACGCGCGGCTTGCAACCGTTGCTCTGGAAATATGGCAATGATGCACGCTTAACCCTCATCCTCTTCACCTTAGACGAAACCACCTATAGCCGCGAGCTGGCACCGCTGGCGGGTCATTATCCTGTGCTTAAATTGGGGCCGCCCTGGTGGTTTTTTGACAGTTTGAACGGCATGCGGCGTTACTTTGAACAGGTGATGGAGACCGCTGGGATCTATAACACGGCCGGCTTTAACGACGATACGCGCGCCTTTGCCTCGATCCCGGCGCGCCACGATCTGTGGCGACGGGCCAGCGCCAATTGGCTCGGCAGTTTGGTGGCTCGCCACATGGTCAGCGAGGGTGACGCCTGCGAAATGCTCTATGATATGGCTTACCGGTTGCCTAAACGCGCGTATAAGCTTGAGTAGAAAAGCTTTTGACAACGAATGGCCCAATCTACTGTCTGAATTCGTGCCATTCGTTGTCGCGCCAACCGATGTACATGCGTTGCGATGTTCAGTTACCAAGAGGATCAGCCGCCCATGAGTGATCTCCAGCCACCAATCAATTCGAAGCTATCCAAGCGGGCGCCACAACCGCCCGGATTACCGCTGGTTGGCCATTTATTCGCCTTGCAGCGCAAAGGGCAATTCCAATATAACTTGGATAACTGGCAGCAGTATGGGGATATTGTGCGCCTTCAACTGGGGCCATTTGTTGTGCATATATTGGCGCACCCAGCCCATATCCGCCATGTTTTGATCGACAATCGGCAAAATTACGGACGTGGGCGCGGCTATCAAGTGCTCAAATTGTTGACGGGCGAAGGGTTGCTAACCAGTGAAGGCGATTTCTGGAAAAGACAGCGCCGGTTGATCCAACCACCTTTTACGCCGAAAGTGGTGCCGCAGTATGGGCCGGAGATCAGCAAAACGATCACGGCGTTTTTGGCACGCTGGGATGACGCTGCGATCCGTGGCACGACCATTGATGGTCAAACGGAGATGCTAAAACTCACGTTGCAGATCCTTGGCAAGACGATGTTTAATTTGGATCTAGCGGCCCAGGCCGCCGACCTAACGGAGGCTTTCACCACAGCGGTGGCGATTGTCGGTGACCGCATTACCGCGGGCATGGATCTACCCCGTTGGGCGCCGACGCCCGCCAATCTGCGCCTCAAGCGCGCTTTGCGCACACTAGATACGCGCATTTACGCCTTGATTGAAGAGCGCCAACGCCAGCCCGAAGACCATACCGATTTGTTGGCCCAATTGCTCAATGCGCGCGATCCCGAAACGGGGAAGAGCATGGATTTACACCAGGTGCGTGACGAAGTGATGACGATCTTCTTTGCAGGGCATGAAACGACGGCCCAAACGTTGACTTGGGTCTGGCTGTTACTGGCCCAACATCCAGCCGTAGCGGCGCACTTGCAGGCAGAACTGACAGCGGTCTTGGGTGGGCGCGCGCCGCAGGTGGAGGATCTGCCCCAATTACCTTATACCAGCCGGATCCTCCACGAGACGATGCGGCTCTATCCTGCTGTGTGGGCCATTCCACGCGGGGCAAACGGGCCAGATGAAATTGGTGGCTATCATATTCCCGCCGGCTCGATGGTCTTTCCGATGCCCTACAATGCGCATCGCCATCCCGATTTCTGGGAAAACCCAACCGCGTTCCAGCCAGAACGCTGGACAAGTGCGCGTGTGGCCCAACTACCCGATTGTGCCTACTTACCCTTCGGCGATGGGCCGCGCGCCTGTATTGGCCGTCACTATGCGCTCCAAGAAGCGCTGCTCGTTATCGCCACCATTGCCCAACGTTATCAATTGCAACTGGTCGCTGGGCAGACGATCACGCCCCATTCCAGCATTACGCTGGCGCCGAAAGATGGCGTCCGATTTCAGATAAAACCGCGAATGCCAGGTTAAGCATGGAAGCAGGAGCAATCGCCCGATTCAAGTAGCGAGAAAAATGGTGATTAAAAATTTGGCGGATCTATGCTATAATAAGGCCAGCAACGATGTAAGATTGTCTGGCCGTAATAAATTCACAGCCAGCTAGAAAAAATCTGTTCGCCCCCGTACAGCCGTTGCGCGCCATGATGCCGGCCTGCAAGCCGCAAAGTCCTTTTTATATTCTTGTGGATTACGTGCTGGTTATTCGCGCCTGAAATTTCGCCTATTTTCCGTATAGCAAGGTTTGCTTTTGCTGGAGAGTGATGTATGGCATCACGAATCGGAGATCGCTTACAAGTCGCCCGTCACCATCATTTTGT
>JAPLGZ010000122.1 GCA_026389895.1 Chloroflexota bacterium
GAACCGTTTGGTTCGCCCAAGGTAAACTGATTGCCGTCAATATGTTGGATCACGCCCGGCTCGACTACCTCGCAGGCTGGATAGACGACACAGCCAATGGCGCGTTCGGGGCCGATCCTCGCCCACTGGCGGCCACCAGGATCCACGCTCGTTAACTGATGATCGACCCACGGTCCCGCTAAATGATAAAAATACCACCAAGGCACACCGTTGGTGGCGGTCACAACGGCGGTCTCTGGGCCAAGCAACGGTTGCAGCGCATCGACGACGCCAGGGACCGAATGCGCTTTTAGGGCGATAATCACATAATCCTGCGGCCCAACTTCGGTGGCATCACTGGTGCAACGTGGGTGGGCAACGCGCTCCTCGCCGCCTATTAACAATTTCAGCCCATGTTGTTGCATCGCGGCCAGATGAGGCCCGCGCGCGATCAAGGTTACATCGACGCCGCTTAACGCCAGTTGTACACCCAAATAACCGCCAATCGCACCCGCGCCATAGATGCAGACGCGCATTACCCAACCCCCAATTTCTCGGCTAGACCAATACGTTGTAGTTTGCCGGTGGCGCCTTTGGGGATCTCTTCCAAAAAGAGAATTTTGCGCGGCACTTTGAAATCCGCCAGACGCGTGGCCGCGAAATCGCGCAGTTCGCGTTCGGTGCAAGTGGTCTCTTCGCGCAATACAACGGCCGCGGCCACGTCTTCCCCTAGTTTGTCGTGCGGCATCGCAAAGGTGACGACCTGGCGTACGGCTGGGTGTTCCATCAACACATCATCCACCTCGCGCGGCGAGATCTTTTCGCCACCCCGGTTGATGATCTCCTTGAGCCGCCCATTAATCGTCAGATAACCCTCAGTGTCCATGATGCCCTGATCACCAGTGCGGAACCAGCCGTTCGTGAAATTCTCGGCATTCGCTTTGGGGTTGTTTTCGTAACCGGGCGTGACATTGCTCCCACGGATCACAATTTCGCCGATCTCGCCCGCCGGCAACAGCGCGCCCGCCTGATCCATAATCGCCACTTCGGGGCCTGCCGCCACGCCAACGCTGCCCGGTTTGCGCGCCCGCGGTGGCAGAGGGTTGCTCGCCATCTGATGCGCAGCTTCGGTCATGCCATAGGCTTCGATGACCGGCGCGTTAAATGTTTTCTCTAATTCTTCCATCACCGGTGTCGGCAGCGAAGAGGACGACGAACGAATAAAGCGCAATTTGGCATTGGTCACAATGGTTTGGTTGCGACCGGCGCGGGTAAGAATGGCCTGGTGCATGGTTGGCACCGCGGTGTACCAGGTGGGTTTGGCTTCGGCCAGCCAGGCAAAAAATTGCAACGCGTCAAAACCGGGCGTGCAACAGACACTCGCCCCAACGCGCAAAGAAGAGAGCACCGCCGCAATTAGTCCGTGAATGTGAAACAACGGCATGATGTTTAGACAGCGATCCGCCGGTGTCAACGCCAAATTAGCGCTGACATTGCGTGCCGACGCGCAGACATTGCGCTGCGTGAGCGGCACAATCTTGGGCCGCGAGGTCGTGCCAGAAGTATGGAGCACCAGGGCGATATCATCCGGTTGGGCCCAGCCACCGTGCGCTGTCGGTTGACTGGCTGGCGCGCCCGCGGCGGGCTGGATGGTAAATAGACCGGCGGGCGCGTCGGTTACTGTGCTAATTTCGAGTACGGGGATCTTGAGCTCGGCGGCCACCTCCAGCGCCGGTGAGGTGCTGCCCTGTTCGACCACCAGCGCCTTCGCCCCCAAATCATTTAGATAAAACTCAAATTCCGCTTTGCGATAGGTAGGATTCAGCGGTGCAGTTGTCGCGCCCGCGGCAATCGCTACAAAGGCCGTCGCCATTTGTGGACCGTTCGGCAAAACAATCGCCACGCGGTCATTGCGGCCAATGCCTAATTGATTAAGCGTGGCAACGGTCTGCTCGGTGTGGTCACGTAGACCTTGGTAGGTCAAAGGTGGACGGCCAGGTGCAGCAATCGCCACATTGTCGGCCTGTCCCACGGCCAGTAATTCTGTGATAGTTGAAATGTCCGACATTTTTCTTGCACTCCTTGCTAAAATTTTCTGCTTTCTACGGCATTTTTTCGTATCATACATCCAATCGTCCGGTTACACCAGTAGGGCAAAAGCGACTGTGGCAATTAGTTGTCGTATGGGATTTCTGTGCCGCGGGGTAACGACAAAGGAACCCCACCCTAACCCTCCCCTGGTAAGGGAGGGAACTATTTGGTGGAAGATCGAAGTAGATAATTCTGTTCACCAAACAACTCCCTCCCAAGGGGAGGGCGGGGGTGGGGCTCCTGGCGCGTTAGATCGCAGGAATAAATTCCGCGGCTGACAGTAGCAAGTGCCCTCAGGCGCGAGATTCTTAGTCGCTGAGGCTTCGACGTGAGACTTCGGCGTGAGCTCAGTCGAACGGCGACTTCCTGTGCTGTCAGCCGTGGAATTTATTCCTGCAGGCTAATTGACATTCGTTTTGTAACCCAGTATGCTTGAAATCTGACCATTAAATTCACAGTACATCTACGATATAAAAAAGCGGTTATGCAGAGCACACAGAAAAACAACAAGAGCGGTAGGTTTTCTCTGTGTGCTCTGCCCTTCTTTGTGATCGCTGTGTAACGGCTTTTGGCCTCAATAAGGAGATTATATGAAAATTGGCTGTTGTTGTCCGCTTGAGCAGGCCGAAATCGCCCAAGCCGCCGGCTTTGACTATCTGGAATGTCCGTTGGTTTCGTTGCGCGCCGAGGAAGATGACGCCACGTTTGCGCCGGTTCTGGGCCAATATCGCGCCGCGGCCCTACCTGTATGGGCTTTTAATATCTTTTTGCCGGGTGATTTAAAGGTGGTTGGCCCTCATCTAGAATCTGCGCGCATTCACCGTTATGTCAAGACCGCCTTGGCTCGTGCACAGTTGGTTGGCGCACAACTCATCGTGTTTGGCAGCGGCCGCTCACGCATGATCCCACCCGATTTCCCGCGCACCCAAGCCATCGCTCAGTTGGTGGAGTTTTTGCACCGCGTGGCCGATGAAGCCGCGATAAACAATATGACGGTGGTTCTTGAGCCGCTGAATCGCAAAGAATCCAACGTGCTCAATAGCGTGCCTGAAGCGGTGGAATTGGCGCGTTTGGTCAAGCGCCTCCCAATTCGCGTGCTAGCGGATTTTTATCACATGGACGAAGAAAACGAGCCGCTCAGCCACATCCGCGAATATCAGGACTGGCTGGCCCATATTCATGTCGCCGATACTGGCCGTTTGGCGCCCGGCACGGGTCAATATCCCTATGCGATTTTTGCCGAGGAGCTACGCCAGATCAACTATCAGGGCCGGGTTTCTGTCGAATGTAGCTGGGGTGATTTTGCGGCTGAAGGTGGGCCTGCGGTGCGCTTTTTACGGGGGGTATTGGGGTGAACAAGCCAATGAGCAACTATGCTTTGGTGCCTGATCAGGTGTGGGATGGCAAGGCGGCCACCACGCAAGTGGGTCTCGCTGTTGTGGTGGATGGCGCAAATATTGAAGCTGTGATTCCTGTTGACGCTTTGTCGCCTGATCAAATGCGGATCGACCTGGCCGGTTGCACGCTGATCCCTGGTTTGATCGACGCCCACGTCCACTACAGCGCCGTGATGGGGCCTGCGTTTCTGGCGGCTGGCGTAACAACGATTCGGGATGTCGGCAATGATCTGGAGTGGATTCTGGCGCAACGCGCCCAGCATGCCGCCGACCCAACGCTTGGCCCGGCCATCGTCTGTTGTGGCGTGCTCCACGATGGCTTGAGCGCTTATTGGTCGCAGATGGGGCAGGCGCACCAGGATGCTGAGGCATTACGGGCCTCGATCCGCCATCATGTTGCACGCGGCGTTGATCAGATCAAACTTTATGCGAATATCGACTTGAGCTTGATGCGGGTTGGGGTCGAAGAGGCGCACCGGCTGGGCAAGTTTGTCGTGGCGCACCTGGGTAGCACGCGTGCCGAAGATGCAGTGAAAATTGGTCTGAATGAGATCGAACACCTGGATCAATGTGGGGTGGCCTGGCGTGCCGCCACCCCAGCGGAAGATGACGAATTTATTGCCCTGCTGCTAAACCACCAAGTGGTGATCGATCCCACGCTGGTTGTCTGGGATCGGCTAGGTCGTATCCTAGACCGTTCCTTTCACCACGACGAACGCCGCCAATGGACACACCCGTGTCATTTGGACCTCTGGCAGCGCTATTTGAGCCGGCGCGAACCACCCCATCGCCGCTTACGCTTTCAGGCGGCAATGCCCCATTTAAAACGTTTTCTCGCACGGGCCCACGCCCAAGGCGTTGTCACTGCACTGGGGACAGACACACCGTTTCCCCACCTGTTTCCTGGCTTCAGCGTGCATGATGAGTTAGCGATGTATGTCGATGCTGGCTTGCATCCCGTCGATGCGTTACGCGCCGCTACCAGCGTAAATGCACGTGTGCTTGGCATCGCCGATTGTGTTGGCCAAATCACACCGGGTTTCGTGGCTGATTTGGTTGCTGTTCGGGGCAATCCGTTGGATAATATCGACGACATCAGTAACATCGTCCAAGTTGTCCATGCTGGTCACATCTTTACCCCAGCCGAACTTTTGCCAGTTGCCCAAGCGACGTTCCACACGCAACCCGATGACGCCATTACGCGTGATCTATTGGCTTATGTCAATCGAGCGACTACCTAACAAGAAAATTCTGCCCAAACCGCCTTGCACCTTCGCGTCGGAATTGTGGTCGGCCGGTTATCAAGGTATGATTTCTGTTGCGGATTGCTAGACAGTTTGGGTCAACCGTTCACTTTCTGTGCGACAAATTAGGTGAATATCTATCAGTCGGCCGTGGAACCACAAGACCAAACGAGGCGTCTCCTAATAATGACGCAGATCACAAACCTCGCGTTTTTTGTACCTTCGCGGCGTGTCAATTTTCTAACCAATCAGGGGTAAAGTTATGGAGATAAACCGAGTAACAGTAGCAGCTATTGGGACAATTGTTGTGGCGCTGCTCGCCTTTTTTGTCGGCACGCAGCTGGTGTCACGGTGGACTGGCGGCGCCGCGCCGACGCCGGCGAGTCTATCGTCATTGCCCACCTTCACTGCGACGGCAGTGGTGGCACAAACGACGCCAACACCGGCGTTAACAGCGACGGCCGGCGCATTGCAGAGCCAGGTGCAAGCGGCGGTCAATGCTACACTTACAGCCATTGCGCCGAGCAATACAGCGGTGGTTGCTACGCTCACGGCAACCCCGATCCTGCCGATCACGGCCACGCCAGCGCCCCCCAATCTCACGGCGACGGTTGTGGCTGCGCAAACGGCGATTCAGGCCGCCATCAACGCGACCTTGACAGCCGTTGCCACGCTCGCAGCGCCAACGGCCACGGCGGCAACTTTATCAACCGTCACTCCTGGGGTCGCCGCAACGCCGACTTGGACCCCGATCCCTAATCTCACGGCAACAGCTGTGATCATGCAAACTGCTGTGCAGGCGACGGTGCAAGCTGCGGTTAGCGCGACCTTCGCAGCTATACCCCCAACCGCCACATCTTCATCAACCCCCACGTTTAGCCCAACGCCGACCTTTACGCCGTCAATCACACCCAGCGCTACGTTGACCCCCACTGCGACGGCTAATTTAACCGCCACTACCGCCGCCATTCAAACGGCTGTGATCGCTACTGTAACGGCCATCGCGCCCACATCTACGCCAACCAGCACGGCCACCCTATCGCCGACGATGACCGTCAGCCCAACTGCCACCCCTGATCTAGCCGTGACCGCAGCGGCGATTCAGACTGAGATCGGCCGCGCCATCAGCGCCACGCTCACGGCGATTGCGCCGACGGCTACGTTGACGCCGACACAGACCACCGCACCCACACCGATTCCTACGCTCGATCTGACGGCCACTGTCCAATCGGCGATCAGTGCCACGCTCACGGCGATTGCGCCGACGGCTACGTTGACACCGACACAGACTACCGCACCCACACCGATTCCTACGCTCGATCTGACGGCCACTGTCCAATCAGCGATCAATGCCACGCTCACAGCGATTGCGCCGACGGCTACGTTGACACCGACGCAGACCACTGCACCCACGCCGATCCCTACGCTTGATCTGACGGCCACTGTCCAATCGGCGATCAGCGCTACGCTCACGGCGATTGCGCCGACGGCTACGTTGACACCGACACCCACCGCAACCATCGATTTGACTGCAACCGCCTACGCGATGCAGTCTTCATTACTGACTGCCTTGGCTGTTACATTGACGGCAATGGCGCCAACCCCGACAGTGACGGAAACCGTAACCGCAACGCCCACCCCAGCGGATACCGAAACGCCCACCGAGGAAGCGACATCGACGGCCACCGCCACGGCCACAGAAACGCTAGAACCGACCGCAACCGCCGACTTGACCGCTACCGAAGAGGCGCTACAAGCCACGATCCAGGCCGCGGTTGAGGCCACGCTCACTGACCTGGCGGCTGGCAGTGATGTCACACCTGTAGAAACGCCCGATCTGGACGCAACGGCGACTGCGTTCCAGGAGACCGTAGAGGCGGCCGTAGAGGCCACCCTGACCGCCTTAGCGTCTACACCGACGGTGACCGTGACGGAAGCGTTAACCGCTACAGACCTGGACGCTACGTCTACGCCGACGGTCACGGTTGATGAATTGGCCGAGACTGCTACACCCACCGAGACGCTCTTTGAGTTGCCTACGGAGACGCCAACGAGCAGTGAAACATTCACCGAGACGCTCACGCCGACCGCCACGGAGGAACTTTTTGGCACGCCCACGTCGCTTGTGACGCTAACCGACACGTTGCCGATTACCGTCACGCCAACCATCACACCATCGTCTGAACTCACGACAACCGCCACGATTACGCCTAGTAGCGCGACAACCGAAGGGAACAAAGGCGCTGCGCATGCCAGCCATATGCCGGTCTATGCACCCCGTAAGGACTCATTGGCGATGCCGCAAGAGTTCTTGTTCTCTTGGTTGGAACGCAAACGCCTGCGTGTTGATCTGTTGCTGAGCTTGCCGTTTTGAGTGGAGATTGAGCCACTTATAGGCAAAACATAAGGCCGTAGAGGATAGGCATGGTTGTCCTCTACGGCCTTATGTTTTGTAATTGACGTATAAATTGCTCGTTGGTTATCAGGGAATGCCCCAGCCACCTGGGTTGAGCAGGTTTTCGTCGTCGATGCGCAGGGCGGTGAGTTGGGCGATAAAAGCTGGCGGCAAGTTCGCGGCCAACGCCGCTAGATCATCCTGTAATTCTTCTTCGGTGCGGATGCCCACCAGCACCGCGCCAATCTGGGGCTGCGCCAGGGCATAAGCAAGCGCTGCTTGAGCTGGACTAAGGTTGAGGCCAGATGTTTCTACCAGCTGGCGATAGTGCCGTGACTGGGCGCGCAATTCAGCCAAATGTTCGGGCAGATGTTCCGCACGCTCCGTCAGCGCCCCTTTGAGCAACACCGACCGGACGGTGATCCCGACTGCTTTGGCCTGTGCCAGTGGAAAGACACGATCAACCAGGCGCTGGTCAAAGACTGAATAGGTGACCTGGATGACATCGTAGAGATCGTCCTGCAAGGCCAACTCGGGTAAAGTGGCGCCATAAAATGAGCCACCAGACCAGCGGATTTTGCCCTGCTGCTTGGCCTCGGCAAAAACCTCGGCAATGGTGGCGTGCTGTGCCAATACGGCTTCACTCACGTTGTGAATCTGCCAAATGTCGATTGTCTCTGTTTGCAACTCGCGCAAACTTGTCTCTAAGGAAGCGACCATATGGCGGCGCAACGCTTGGCCAGTTGGCGTCGTCCCGTCTGACAAGAGGGTATTGACTTTGGTCGCCAGCACCACCTGATCGCGCCGATCACGCAAAGCTTTGCCCAAAATCGTTTCGCTCTCTCCATAGGCGCGCGCCGTATCAATTAGATTGATCCCCGCCTCCAGCGCTCTATGCACCAGCCGAATCGCCGCTGCCTCGCTGGGTCGCCCAAAGTGACCCGGCGCATTGATCCCATAATCCATGCCCAACTCGACTGTGCCAAGCGCCAGCGGCGACACGGCCAACTGGGTGCGCCCTAAAGTTCGATAATCCAAGCTGTCACTCCTCGACACTGAAAGGAATTATTGTTGAAAGGAATTAGTAATGAAAATAGCCGTAGGAGGGCGAGGCAGGCCGGGAGCGCCCCCTGGCCCCTCCTACCAGGCCGTCCAGCCACCATCGACCAGAATATTTTGGCCGGTGATATAGCTGCTGGCATCACTGGCGAGCAGTACGATTAACCCTTTGAGTTCTGCGGGGTCGCCCATCCGGCCCATCGGTACTTTCTGCTCCAGGCGCTTGATAAATTCTGGCTGAGCCGCTTGCGTCGTCGCGGTTGGAAAAGGTCCTGGGCTAATGGCATTGACGCGGATCTTGTCCTTGGCCCAGTAGACAGCCAGATGACGGGTTAAATGGACCAGCCCACCCTTCAAACCATGATAATTGGGCGGACTATTAACCGGTAGATCAACATAGGCATCAGGATAGCTCGCCACCACGCCATACATGCTGGCAATGTTGACAATCGAACCTGGTGCCTGGCGGCCGCGTAGATGATCCGCCACGGCGCGAGCCAGGATGAAATAGGCGGTGACGCCAACGTGATAGGCGCGGTCAAAATCTTCGGCTGTGCTCTTCTCAATGCTCGGCCCTGCACCACCATAGGCATTGTTGACCAAAATATCGATTTTGCCCAACTGTTCAACAACCTGTTGGACCAGGCCTGGGATCGAATCGGTATCACCCTGATCAAACGCCAGACCGATATGACCGGCGCCGGGTAAACTGGCGGCAAAAGTCTGCGCCCGTTGTGCTTCGCGACTGGTGACGGCCAAGGTCGCCCCCGCTTCCGCCAGGGCGCGGCTCATAGCCGAACCGAGCCAGCCAGCCGCCCCCGTTAACAAGACAACTTTGCCTTGTAGGTTCAATAATTCTTGGACAGTTTTTTCCTGTGTCGCCACGCCTTGCTCCTTGCTGATGGTTATGCTAGACATATCATTGAAAAATCGCAGCGTTTGTAGCGGTCAGATATGCCGAACCCCTACAAACGTTGTTCATCATGAATCGGCAGCGTGCCAGAGCGATATTCGGCTTCCCATAACGCCACGGCTTCGCTGATAAATTGTTCGGCGGGCGTGTCGATGCCATTTTTTTCCAAGAGTTCAGGGATCCACTTCTTGCCATAGGCCACATGCTGGCGTTCATCGGCCATGTCGTAGTTGATATACTGAATTGAAAGCTGATCGTTGTATTGTTTATAAGCCGCAATGCTCTCATGGCGGTAGGGAAAGGCATGCACCTCATTGCCCATCGTGAGCATGGTGTACTGCGTGGCGGGGTCATATTGGCTACGCCAGGCGAAGATGCGCGTGTTTTGCGGCACGGTTGTGAAGTCGAGGCCGTGATGTTTCATCCATTCGATGCCTAATTGGCAATGGCGCGTTTCGTCATAACAATGGCGGGCGCTGTCATAGGTGAATTCCCAGGGCATCTGGGGCGACAGATAGATCACCTGCGCCACGGTTTCAGCGGCCAACATCTCCTGGCTGTAATTTTCAAATTCCAATTGGCGTCGCGTGGCGATATCTGGTTCTTTGATCACCTGGCCGGCCTTGCGATTGACCAAACTGAAGCGTGGATCGCGCATCGCCTGGCGCGCCGGGGTGAAAGGGGTGGCTGGGCTGAACGGTTGGGGGGAGGGCGTTCGCTCGTTGCGCCCCGTAACACCACCGGCTGCGCTGAGCAACGCCGCGATATATTGTTCCCACGGTCCAACCGGATGGTCGGCCAAGATTTCGGCAGCCCAGCGCACCTGTTCCTCTTCGTCGATCAGAATGTGCTTGAAGGCATAGCGGGTCGGCGCATCTGGGTTGGCAAAAGTTTGTTCGTTATGCCAGCGATACGCTTCAATCAGCGCCGGTTTGATCACTCGAAACAGTCCAGCGATCAAGTCACATTCGTTGGGCGCATGAATGGCTTCGGCCATCAGTTGTTCTAGCGCAGCATCGCCCGGCGGGCGAAACGCGGGTGTCTGGATTTCGCGTAGCCGTTGATATAACTGTTGCACATGTTGGGCATCTTCCCAGAGCAACCGACCCATCGCCAGTTTCCACTCCATGCGCGCCGTGGCCGGCAACCAGCCAGCCAGGATGCGCAATGTTTCATATTCGATAAAACGGTAACGATTTAAGAGCCGTTTATTCGTTTCGAAATCAATCTGTTCTTTTGGTGGTATTGTTTGCATGGATCTATATTCCTCTACCATCGTAAATGCCAAGGTAACCCCACCCGCGCCCTAAGGGCTCCCGCTCCCCTGGTAAGGGAGGGGACTGATCTCAGCGTACGCCCAGAGTAGGCTCCCGAAAGCGCCATCAGGGATAAACGAAGTCATTCGCTCTGCCCACCATTCAATTCCCTCTCTGATTGAGGAGGGTTAGGGGGGGGCCTTGCTACTAAAAAAACTATAACGGCAAATTGACGCGCACATTGCCGCGCGTGTGGGATTGTAACATAGCGAGGATCACCTCTAGCGTTTTGCGGGCATTGCGACCGGATGAAATGAGTTCACCGCCGTTTTCTAGCACCTGGATCAACTCGCCAACCGCGGCCAGCAAACCGCTTTCTGCCGCGGGATTGGGCGCCACTGACGTATGGGATAATTGTCCACCGGTCTCCTGCCGAATGATCGTGAGCGTTTTGTCGGAAATTTCGATGCGCCCATTTTCACAGGTTAAGGAAAATTGCGCGCCAGGAAAGTCCAGCTTGGCGCTTTCATAAAAAGCCCGCACCCCATTCGTAAAGTGAAGATAACCAGAGGCCGCCGGTTCGCTGGCTGGATTGTGCCCACCGTCGCCCTGATAGCTCGCGAAATGATCAAAACCAGCTTCCAACTCTGCCCACACCCACTGGGCATCGGCCTCGGCAAAAAAGTGCAGCATGTCGATCAGGTGCGCACCGTTGCGGAAGAGCATGGCCCGCTGGCTGAACAGACTGGTCACCATGCTGCGTAAAGGGCCGAGTTCACCACTGCGCAGCAACTGGCGCGCTTCCTGATAGAGCGGATACCAGCGCCGCGTATGGTCGACCGAAAGCAGGACATGATTCGCCTCGCAGGCTGCGATCATGCGGTCGGCGTCGGCCAGCGATGTGGCAATTGGTTTTTCGCAGAAAATGGCTTTGGCCCCGTGATTGGCGGCGGCTACGGTAAGGTCGGCATGCAGATGATCGGGCGTAACGACACTGACAATGTCGGGCCGTTCTTCTGCTAACATGGCAAAAGCGTCGGTATAATACCGGAGATGTGGCCAGACATCCTGCCAGGTTTGACGAAAGTTGTCGAGCATCGTTTGGCGAATATCACAGACCGCCACCAACTCGATCTGCGGATGAACATGATAGGCTGCCGCATGTGATTGGGGGATGTTGCCATAGATGGAGGAAGACCCGGCGGTTTGCCGTTGGGCGCCGATACCGGTCAGACCGATGATAACCGCTTTGTAAGTTGCCATTGGATGTGCATCACCTTCTGGTAATTGATGACAGTGTTGCGAAAAAACAAGGATACTATCCGCATTGTGGGTATGGCCCAGGACCCCTTGCGTAATCTCGAGTTCATGTGCCCCATATCCAGAATGGCCTACTGCGTGGCAACTGCCACGCGCTGGCCGGTTCGGCTTGATGCATAGGCGGCATCAATGATGCGCGCCACTTGTAATGCATCTTCACCGCTGGCTGGCACTGCCCCTTGACCCTGCGCCGCCAGGATGAAGGCGCGAATAAATTGTTCGCCGGCCACGCCACCATAGGCTGGTGAGTTGGCCAGCGTGTATTGAAAGGTGCGCTGCGGCGCGCTCGCCCAGGCTGGGTGGGTGGTTTCGGCGTAGATCGTGGACGGTGTGCCAGATGTTGTCCAGTGGATACGCCCCAGCCGACCGTTGAAACCGCCATAAATGTCATAACCAGCATGGTTGTGATAGCCGCCACCACTCAAGGCCAGCAGATAGCCCGCGTGTAGCGACCCAATCGCACCCGAGCGAAAACGCAAGCTAAGCTGCGCCATATCTTCGACATCAATCGCTTCTCCACTGCGCGTCGCCACTTCCGCCGCCACCGAAACAATCTCGTCACCTGTGATGTAGCGCATGAGGTCGATGTAATGACAGCCGAGCCAAGAAAGAATGCCGCCACCAGCCTGATCTTGGCGAAAGAGCCAATGGCTGGGATTGCGAAATTGCACCTGCGTGGTAATCATACGCATCTCAACCGAGATCAGTGGCCCCAAAAGGCCCTGACTGACCAGGTCACGCACATCTTGCGCCCAGGGGCCGTAGCGGTTTTGGTAACAGACGCCCAATTTAACCTGATTGCGTTTAGCCGCTTCGATCACCTGTTCGGTCTCTGCGGCATGACGACCAATCGGCTTTTCAGCCAATAAATGTTTACCCGCATCCAACACACGAATAAAGATCGCCGGTCCCAGATCGTTGCGCAACGCCGCTATCACAAAGAAAAGTGCTGGGTCGGCTAGCAGTTGGTCCAAGTCGGTGAATGTGGCCGCGACCTTATGCCCTTGGGTCGCTTGAACATGCGCCAGGGCATCGCCATTGTTATCCCAGAGCAAGATGCGCTCAACCTCTGGCAACTGTTGCAATGTCCGCAAATGCGCCAATGAATGAGGATGTTCGATGCCCAAGAGGGCGGCGGTTAGTGTAGGCATGAGAATTTCTGCTCGCTTTCGCAAAATTTGGGTGAGAAGATAGGTGATACGTGAAAAGTGACGAGTGAGCGTTGATGATCACTTATCTAGCCCCCTGGGTGTGAGTTTTAACCCTGCGGCTGGCAAAGTGCCTGGTCACTTATCACTTTTCACCCATCACTTTTCATCCTCTAGCCCCAGCCGCGCCCAATAAATATCCATCCCCTTCTCTGTCCCCGCATAATAGACGACAAACACATCATCGTTGGGTAACGCTTCGGCATAGGGCAGGCCAAAGCTCCAAAGCGCCATTTCGGCCAGCAACTCTCCGGTGTTGTCGTCTTGCTTGGCCGCGCTGCCATGTGTATAGACCACGACTTCGCTCTGCGGGTCGAAGGCCGCAGCAACGTCAGACGCCAGCCGGGCGCGGATAGAATGAGTTTGAAAGCGATCAACCCAGACCAGCACGATCCGCCCATCCGGCAGAATGGCCGGGTGGGCCGCCTGGTCGGCAAAGCCCAGGTCTTCGGGGGCCGACCAGGTGTAACCGTGATCGCTGCTGATGCGACGATGGATGTTCACATAACGCGTGGTTTGGGTGTCGTAGGTCCAATTAAAGGTGACAATCCGGCCATCGGGCGCAACCCCGCAGCGTTGATCCCAGTTGAAGATCCGGCCAGTCGGGTCAAAACCCACAATCACCGGCTCTGCCCAGGTTTGGCCGGCGTCGCTGGAATGGAAAAATACCACCTTTTGACGCCACGGTGATCGATCGAGGTAGGGCTTGTTTGTCTCAATGCTCATCGCCAGCGTGCCATTGCTCAATTTTAGGATCGGATTGGTCAGGCTAGGCGGGCCGATTTCATCAGGCATCGGGACGACGCGCCACGGCGACCAGGTGACGCCGCCATCCCGTGACTCGGCCAACAAGATCGCCATGGGCAGGCAGCCTTCGGTTTCGGCATTAAAAAGTCCCTGGCCCGGATAGGTGGTGCGGTCCACCCACATTGCGGCCCCCAACAGATGACCTGGCGTTAATTCAGTCATATAACAGATCTTGAGCGTGCCAAAAAGCCCGTTTACCAGCGTCTTGCCAAAGGGTCGCCACGCTTCACTCCAGGTGTGGCCGCCATCTTGTGACCGATAGAACTCAATCGTTTCATCCACCGAATCCTTTGTGGAGCCGGCGCGACAGTTTGCCAGCAGCGTGCCGTCTGCAAGTGCAATCACATGGCCAAAGGTTAAGGTTGCGCGTGCTGTGCCTGGTACACCTTGTGCTAGCTTGCCAGTTGCCAAAATATTCATCTTACCCATCCTCAGACATTTTGATCGAATTTATGGTAGATTTTATCAAGCCAAGACCGCAATCATTGGGCCGCTTATGCGTCGCTGCGAACCGCAAATATGCCGATTTTAAGAGGATACTCTGAATGTGGGATGTTCGTCAAATCGGGTAAAAAAGTCCATTTTCTGGGGAGTAACGCCACTGATCTTCTGTCCGCCAAAATTGGGTTTCTGGCTGAATAATTACGATCTTTTTGCGGAAATGTCTGTATAATTAGGTCGTCTAACTATTTTTCAGTAGCTAAAACTTCGGGTAAAGGATTTACTATGTTTTCGAGCAAGCTTTATAAATTTATGGCCGTAGCAGCAATGGCGATCCTGCTGTTGACACGTGCGCCAGTTACGCCAGTATCAGCCGCTGCCGCACCAAGCACTGATCCTGGCAACGCCGCTGGTCCGCTGGTTGGTTCACTGCGCATCGAGCCGGGCGCGGTGCAGTGGTATAAGTTCAAATATAAATATGATGACAGCCAAAAGGATAACAACACCAGTGAGGCCGCCGTCTTGTTGAAGATGGATGCGGCTGAATGTGTTGGCTTTGATGTGGAGACGCCAGGCACCTTAGCGACCCCGGCTGGCGAAAAGCATTATCCGATCGGTCGTGGCTCGCCTTTGACGAAAAAACTGCCCGATCGGGACCCGGCCAATGAGGCAAAGAACGCCGATGACGCCGAGGATACCAATGATGACGGCAAAATCGAGGAAAACGAGAATCCCTATGTTCAAGAGCCGCACGGTGTTGTGAAAAACGAGCAGGTGCTGGTCTGGGTTGGTGGTGGGCGAGCCACCGAAACTTTCTATGTGGCAGTCAAAAACCACAGCACTGCGGCCTGTGATTATCAACTGACGATCAGTGGGCCGACCGTTTCGTTCCCCAGCGTGGTGGCCACGCCAGCCGCTACCCCTGTCGCAACCGCGCAGCCGGCAAAATCAAAATAGCAAAAGGTAGGGGCAAGGTATGCCTCGCCCCGTGTGGATCAAGATAAGGGCATCAGGGCGAAATTTACTAGGTTCCGGTGAATGATGGGCGGGCGTGCCGCAGCGGTTAAAACCGCCGCCTGCTAGGCGAAACCTGCTGAAGCAGGTTGGGTAACCTGTTACCGGAATAATTTGTTAAACACTATCATTCACCGGCTGCTACCCAAAGCTGCGTTATTGGACATTAACAAATTAATCAGGCAAAAAAAGCGACGGCGTAGGTGCGGTTAAAAACCGCACCTACGGATTGCTCGATTCATTGGTTAATTCGCAAAAAGGCACTGACAAAGCGCTCTCCGGGCGTTCTAAACTGTTTTAACAGGGTTTTGGATAGCAGCCGATGGTTTCCAACCATCGGTAAACTTGAGCCACATGGTGTCAGGCATGCCTGACACCTACGGGATTTATAAATAAAAAGAGGCTCAATCCCTAGGGACTGAGCCTCTTTTTATTTAACTGGCTGTTACAGCCAAGTTAGTGCGAATGGTCAGGCTAAGCGGTAGGCTTAGACCTTTTGCACATCGGCGGCAGACGGACCCTTCGGCCCCTGCTCGATGGCAAATTCAACGTGGTCGCCTTCGACCAAGCTGCGGAAACCACTGGCAGTGATGGCCGAATGATGCACAAAGACATCATTGCCGCCAGCTTCACGGGCGATGAAACCAAAGCCCTTCTGATCGTTGAACCACTTGACAGTACCTTTTTCACGGTTACTCATTGTTGGAAAACTCCTTTTCCTACTAAACTTACTAAACTTTTTCGTACAAAACGTGGCTGTCTCCAACAAATAAATAAAAAAGAAGCTCCTCGTCGGTAAGTACGAGTGCTTCTTTACATTACTCGTGAAAAAACTTACTACATCTTGATAAAGGGTAGTATAGCCTAGGCTAGAGATTATGTCAAATTGTGTAGGGCTTTAATGGAATAACTTACATTATGCCGTCGCCTAGCGGGCATGGCGCGCCGTCCCGCAACTTGGCCATAAAGTTAACCCAGCGGCGGGCGTTGCCACGCTACTGTTCACCGATCTCTGCCTCAAACAATGGTCTGGGTTAGGCTTGTCGTTGGTACTTGTACATGCGGCCTACCTCGCCCAACTCAACTTCGCCTACGTATAGGTCGCCGCGCGAATCCGTCCATAATCCGTGCGGGCCACCACGAAAGAAGCCTGGTTCTTCGCTGGGTTGCGCGCCACCCCATTGGGTGAGCAATGTGCCGGTCAAATGATCCGCATCCAATTGATAGATGCTGATCTGGCGCGTCAATTCGGCGATGTAGACAATCGGTTCGGTCGGGTCAAAATAGACGGTGTTCGGACGCAGCAGGCCGGTCCATTCGGTGAGGAAGTTGCCTGCCAAGTCGAAAATTTGGATGCGGTTGTTTTCGCGATCACAGATCCAGACATGATCTTTTCTGTCGATGCGTACACAGTGCGAAATTGAGAACTGACCTGGCCCAGTCCCACGTTCGCCCCACGATAAAAGTAAGTTACGGTCGGGCGAAAATTTGTGGACGCGCGCATTGCCATAGCCATCCGAGATCAAGATTTCGCCGCTGGAGGCCAGCGCCAGATCGGTTGGCTTATCAAAAGGCTCACCATCAACCGCCGCGGGTTGACCCGGTGTGCCCAGGGTCCAGACATGTTCGCCCTGTGCATTAAATTTGTAGATCGCATGCATGATGGCGTCTGTCAGATAGACGTTGTCCTCACCATCAATATAGATGCCGTGGGCGGAGTGAGGCGTCAGGATGCCATCGCCCCAAGTCTCTAGAAAATTGCCAGCTTGGTCGAAGACAATCAACGGATGTTCGCTGCGCGAATAGACATAGACCCGATCTTGTGAATCACAGGCAATCCCTACAATCCAGCCCCAAGTCCAGTTTGTCCATTCGCTGGGTATTTTGCCCCAATTTTCGACCAATTCGTACGTAAATTTGCCGCTGCCAAATGTCATGTTGATTTCCTTTTGTTTGGATAAAGGTACGCGGTATGAAAAACGTTACACAGAGAACGCAGAGGAAAAGCTGGCACAGAGAGCACAGAGAAATTCAGGTTTTCTCTGCGCTCTCTGTGGATTCTCCGTGTGCTCTGTGTAACGTTTTTAATTCACTTCGCTAATTGGCCTTACTCGGCGGTGCCTGCGTTCAATCGCTAACAGCGCACTGGCTAGAACAAATACCCCGCCCAACCACTGGACTGGCGTCATGCGCTCATGCAGGAAAAGTACAGACAACCCAATGATCGTCAACGTTTGCAAGGGCCAGAGCAGCGCAATTTGCCCGCTGCCCACGCGCGGGATGGCGGCATAAAGTGCGAGCCGGGCAAAATAGGTACAGACCACAGCCAGGACAATGATGATCAGCCAATCTTGAGGCGCTGGTGTCTGCCATGTGATGCCTTGCGCCCACCACCAGCCGATGATCACCAGGGTCATGATGGCAGTCAGATAAAAGGTGACAGTTGAGGTGCCATAACCACGCAGCCACCACTGGCTCAATACTAGTTGCGCCGCATATAAGATCAGGGAGAGCCCTAAGAGCAGCATGCCCATCGGCGCGATGTGGCCGCCTGGCCCGCCGATCAACAGATAGACGCCGATCATCGCCAACAATAAACGAACCAGACTGCGCCTTGTCAAACGCTCACCGCCGAGCATGAGAAATAGCAATACGACGAGCGGCTGCGTAGATTTGATCATCGCTGACATCGATGCATCGACAAATTCTAATGACCAGAAGAAGCAACAAATTTCGATGCCGCTGATCAGGCCAATCACGCCAACCAACCACAAGCCGCGCCGGTCGATCTTGAAATTTTCTGGCTCAAATACGGCCATTGTGCCCGCCAATAAGAGTGTGGCAATCAGCAGCCGCATCAATAATAGGGTGATCGGATTCATGCCGTTGACCACTGCGCCGCGCACGATAGGCGTCACAATGCTGCTGGCAAAGGTGGACGCCAACGCCAGTCCCCAGCCCGAAAAGGCTGCATTGCGGGTGCTGATGGCAAATTGTTTTGACCATCTTGTCGGGCTGTTGGCTATCTGCATCGGTTCACACGCGGTTTTCTACTACTCTTCTGCAACTTCTAATCTCCTTTGGCTTGTGGGTCAAGCGCATCACGAATGCCATCACCCACAAAATTGACCGCTAATACAAATAATACAGTCGTAATCGCTGGTGGAATCCATTGCCAAGAATTGCGCTCCATGGTTGAGATATTGCGCGCTGTGTTGAGCATATTGCCCCAACTGGGGGTTGGCGGTTGGACCCCCAACCCTAAATAACTGAGACCGGCTTCGAGCAAGACGGCCGTGGCTACGGCGAAACTGGCATACACCAGCAACGGAGCAATCGCGTTGGGGAGAATATGGCGCAGAGCAATCTCAAAATCAGTCACGCCGATACAGTGCGCCGCTTCCACATAGGCTCGTTCGCGAATCGTCAAAAATTGCCCACGCATAATCCGACAAGGGATCGGCCAGGTGAGCAGCCCGATCATCGCCATCACATTAAAGATACTAGGGCCAACCAGTGAGGCGACACAGAGCAGCAAAATGATCACCGGAAAGCTAAGCACGACATCTACCGTGCGCATGATGAGATGATCCAGCCATCCCCGATAATAACCGGCCAGCGCGCCCAATACAACGCCAATCGAGGTGGAGAAAAAGACGGCCACCAAGCCGACTGCCAGCGAAATGCGCCCACCCACCAAGGTGCGCGCAAAAATATCTCGCCCGATGCGATCCGTACCAAGCCAATGGTCAGCGGAAGGCGGCTTATTCATCGCCTTCAGATTTTGCCCCAACGCATCCGCCTGCGAACCCAGCAGGGAGGCCACCACCAGGATGATGATGATCAGCAAGCCGGCCATTGCCAGGCGGTGCCGGCGAAAACGGCGCAATGTCTGGCGCGCCGGTGAATCGGGCGTCCCTTTTTGGAGACGAAGTTGCGTTGCAGTGAGCGTAGTTGACGGTTGTTGGACCATAGTTAGCTGATTTGCAATGGTTTCAGAAATATCTGTGATAAGAGAAGGACTTTCGGTGGTACGAGCCTGCCACGGCTAGTGGCGGGTTCAGCCAACTGTCATATTGCGGCAGACCCATCCTACGCCAGTATGATGAGTTTATTTAAATCGAATCCGTGGATCGGCCAAGGCATAGGTGAGATCGGCGAGGAGATTCGCCAGCAAGACGGCTACTGCGACCACCAAACTGATGCCCATGATCATCGGATAATCGCGACCATTGACCGAATCGATAAGCATGGAGCCCATGCCTGGCCAGGTGAAAACCGTCTCTGTGATAATCGCGCCGCCCACCATGTCGGGCAAGGCCAGACCAATCACGGTGATCACTGGGATCAGCGCATTGCGAAAGGCATGGCCAAAGATCACGGCGCGTTCACCCAAGCCCTTGGCCCGCGCGGTCGTCACATAGGCCTGGCGAATAACCTCTAGCATGGAGGAGCGGGTATAGCGCATCAAAATGGCATTGTACCCAAAGCCGAGAATCAAGGCGGGCAAGGCTAGATGATGGAGGAAATCTAACAGAGAAAAATCGCTGTTGGTCGAAACCATGCCACCAATCGGAAAGAGCGGGATCTTCAAGCCTAAGACAAATAGACCGCCCAGGCCCAATAGAAAAGAGGGTGATGCAACGCCTAAAAAGGCCAGCGCCGTTAGGAGAAAATCGAGCTTTGAATATTGCCGCAGCGCGGAGAGAATGCCCAATGGAATACCCACCAGGCAGCCAAGGGCCAGCGCTGTCAACATCAGCACGGATGAGGCCTTGAACACCCGCCAAAGGGTGGCATTGACCGGCTGTCCACCCAAGATTCGGTAGCCTAGATTGCCTTGTAACGTTTGGCCCAGCCAACGCAGATAGCGAACGGGCGCCGGTTGATCCAGCCCCAATTGTTTGCGCATCTGGTCGCGCATCTCTACGCTCGAACCTAACTCTGGGCGAATATAGGCGGATACGGGATCGCCAGGCGTTAACTGAATAAAAGTAAAGACCAGGATCGTAATTCCGAAAAGTACCGGTATATTGATCAATAGCCGGCGAATGATGTAACGTCCCACGGTATAAATCCTTTGGAGCGCAATAATGATGAACTTTACCGGAATCAGTTGTTATACAGATAGATAGGTCAGCGTTCACTGACTACCAAAGAACCCCACCCTAACCCTCCCCTGGTAAGGGAGGGGACTGATTGGTGAGCATAAGAAATGATTACTTCTGTCCACCATTGGGCACCTCTGTCTTTACGCCACCATCCCTGTCTTTCGAAAGGAAGCCGAACTATCCACCACTTCAAAGCCGAGGGCCAGATAGAGCGGCTGGGCCTCCCAATTATCCGCCGCGGTCGTCAACCAACAACCGGTGCAGCCTTGGCGATAGAGATGATCCAGGGCTGTCGTCAACAACTGGCGGGCGATCCCTTGGCGGCGGAAAGCGGGTGAGGCATATAAGCCCCCAATGTAGCCCCAACGTGCCGCATCGGGATCATCGGAGAGATCCGCTAGCGTGCTATATTCACAGTTTCCCACTTCTTGATCTTCAATGACCGCTACGAGGGTATGATGATTTTCGGCAGCCGTTTGCTCAATCAGTTTGATCGGCGCGGTGGCGCGGGTTGGCGTGGGCGGGTAAAGAGGCGCTGCACACGCTAAATGTAGCTCGCGATGGTAAGGACTAAAGCCATTTCTGGCCAAAAGCCGACTTGGCAAGCTCATGCGATCCGATAATCCATCCCACCCTGCATTGTAACTGGGCACCGGACAAACATTGTGATTACTGGCAAAGGCCAACAACTGTTGCACGTTGCGGGCGCGCGCTTGGAGCAGACAGGCGTCTAAGAGGGCTTGACCTGCCGCTTCATCCTGGACAAATAACCCCGAAATTGTTGCCTCGTCATGGTTTAGCAGGGCGGCAAAGCCAAGCGCCGTCGTTTGCTCTTCTGCGACAAATATCTGTGTAGCCGGTTGCGCCGGTTGTGTGAGGGTTGCGTGGAAATGCGCCCTGCTTGGCGCAAAGCGGCAGTGGGCCACATTGGCCGTCACCTGGCAATAGATGGCGTACAGGTCATCCAAATGAGCCGCGCGCAAGGCGACAATTTTCATGCTTTACAGTCCAAGATAAAAATATCCAATCAGCTAAGCTCCTATGCCATCCTGGCCACGTATTTTGCTCGCATGGCGCTTAAAACCGTTCCTGCCCCGTGATTTTTACCGCCGTCATTGGCAGAAATCAGGGGATGGTTGGTTACGCTACGTTCAATTTTACCCTAACTGACTTGTCATTGGCCGCGCTGGCCATTTTGTTCCGCCGGCAAAGTGAGTTGCCTGTAGAATAGAAGGGTGAAACTAAGCTAAATGAGTTTTAGATGCGCTGTACGCACCCGGAAGACAATTTATTGGGGCGTATTATACACCGCGGTGAAATCACGCGCAACAGCGCCGCTGGCCAATAGGCGCACGGGTGCCATCTATTCACCAGACGGGTCGCAGTCTAGGATGAAGGGTGGACAAGTGTCGGGTGCAGACAACGCGCCAGGGCCTGCTCTAAATCAGCCATGCGCACGGGCTTGCTGATATAGTCATCCATGCCAGCGGCGAGACAGCGTTCGCGGTCGCCTTTCATGGCTTGGGCGGTCATCGCAATAATGGGAATAGGGTCTTGACCATTTTCCTGCTCAAGGGCTCGGATGCGCCGCGTCGCTTCGAAGCCATCCATGTGGGGCATCTGGCAATCCATCAGGATAAGCTGATATCCATGATCTGGTCGAGCGATGCGATCCAACGCTTCTTGGCCGTTTTGGGCAAGCTTGGCTTTATAGCCCAGTTTGGCGAGTTGTTGAATGGCCAGCTCTTGGTTGGCCTTTTGATCTTCCACCAGCAAAATTGTAGCGTCCGCGTTTAGCCCGTTGTCCACTGGGCGTACTGGGGGATAGCTGCGGACCGGCCTGGATTGGGCTGGATTAGACGAGGTAACCGGCGCGGCCACGCTGGTCAGGGGTCTTCTGCCAGCCATCACCCGGCTAAGCGCCTCCCGCAGACGAGCCTGGTGCACAGGTTTGGTCAAGTAGGCTGCATAGCCTATGTCTACCGCATGCTGACCTTGGCCTTTCTCGTCAAAGCCAGTCAGCATAATCAAGCAGGTGGTGGTCAATGAAGCCTCTGCGCGCACCAACTGCCCCAAGGCGAGACCGTCCATACCGGGCATTAGCTGATCAACGATCGCAACATCGTAAGGCTGACCGGCCGCGGCTGAGTTCAGCAACTGTTTGAGCGCATCTGCACCCCCGTTTACACAGTCGACCTGCATACCCCACGCTGACAGATAGGCTTGAAGAATATCGCAGTGGGTGGCGTTATCGTCCACTACCAGCGCGCGTAAGCCTTGCAAATCGATCGTTTGCACTAACTCGGTGGCCGGCTTGGCATGTGAGCGTTCCAAGCGAACCGTAAACCAGAAAGTTGCGCCTTGACCTTCTTCACTTTCAATGCCGACCTGGCCGGCCATTAATTCCACTAAACGGCCAGCAATCGCTAGACCCAAGCCGGTGCCGCCGTGGCGCCGGGTCGTGCCACCGTCAACCTGGGTGAAGGGCTGAAAAAGCCGTTGTTGGGCTGCCTTGGAGAGGCCAATGCCACTGTCTTTCACGGCGCCGCGCAGGATGACATGACTTTCGGTGATCGCATCTACGTTCAGCCGCACCACTACGTCACCGGTATCGGTAAATTTAATGGCGTTGCCGACAAGGTTGAGCAGCACCTGGCGCAGCCGCCCGGCATCACCGCGCACAATCAGCGGCACATCGGGGGCCACGAATGTCATGAGCGAAAGATGCTTCGCCGCTTCCTGCGCGGAGAGCAATTCGGCCACGCTTTCCACGACGGTAACGGGCGCAAATTCCTGGTTGTCCAAGATCAGCTTGCCGGCTTCAATCTTAGAGAAGTCGAGGATATCATTGATAATGCTCAGCAGATGGTCGGCTTCTTTGAGCACAATGCCAGCATACTCTTGTTGTTCGTCATCCAGC
>JAPLGZ010000592.1 GCA_026389895.1 Chloroflexota bacterium
GAGTTGCGCTCGTTTATCTCACAATTTATTGATAATGATCGTGTGATCATGGTCGAGCATGAGTTGAAGCCGGAATTGCACCAATCAATGGTCGAACTCGGTACGCCGGTCTGCCAGACAATTGCCCAAACCAAAGATGAACTGGTCAAGCAACGGAGTTTTTTGTCACGCCTGGCGCGCGACAAAGATCTGGAGATTGTCGCGGCGGCCACCCATCCTTTTAGCCGCTGGCTGGATCAACCGGTGACGCCGCTGCCACGTTATCAAGGTGTGCTTGAAGATATGCAGCTATTGGCGCAGCGCCTGCTCATTTTTGGTATGCATGTTCACATCGGGGTCGAAGACCGCAATTTTGCGATTGATGCGATGAACGTAGTGCGCTATATGTTGCCCCACATTTTGGCGCTCAGCACTAGCAGTCCCTTTTGGCTGGGCCGTCGCACGGGGTTAAAAAGTTATCGCTCGTTGGTCTTTGAAGATTTTCCACGCTCTGGCACGCCCGACATTATGCGCTCGCCTGCCGACTTTGATAACCTCGTTGGCACGCTGGTCAATACAGGCTGCATTCCTGATTCGAGCAAAATCTGGTGGGACGTGCGCCCGCATCACAAATATCCCACGCTGGAATTTCGCATCTGCGACATTTGCACCCGTGTGGACGAGGCGATTGCGATTGCGGCGATCTTTCAGGCAATGGTGCTCTGGCTGTGGAAGTTGCGCCGCAACAACATTACCTTCCGCGTCTACCGGCGCGATCTGATCGAAGAGAACCGTTGGCGGGCGGCGCGTTATGGGTTGGATGGCAAGATGATTGACTTTGGCAAGTCGGCGGAACTGCCCACGCGCCAATTATTGCGCGAATTGCTCGATTTGATTGGCGAAGAGATCGAAGAGTTAGGCACACGCGCGTTTCTCAAGCCAGTCGAACAGATGCTAGCCACCGGCACCAGCGCCGACCGCCAATTGCGCGTCTATGATGAAACACAAGGCGACATGAAGGCCGTGGTCGATCATTTGATTGCGGAGACGAAGGAAGGATTATTGTAAAGGGTCAAAGGTTTGACAAATTCAGGCATATCCGAGGGAGTTTATACTGACGATTTTAGTTTTGCTTATCTATTTGCCTTCATGTATCCTTTAGGATACAATTCATATATGATCGAAATTCGCCAGACCGAGATCTACGCAGACTGGTTCTCTAAATTACGCGATCGTCAAGCCCGTGCCCGGATTGATGTGCGCATTCGCCGCTTATCGTTGGGCAATCCTGGGGATGTCAAGCCCATAGGAGAGGGTGTCTCTGAATTGCGCATTGACTATGGATCTGGGTATCGGATTTATTTCGTTCAACGAGGAGCGACCGTTGTGGTTCTGTTAGCAGGTGGCGATAAGCACACGCAAAATCGAGATATCCAAACAGCGCTCAAATTGGCACACGATTTGTAGATGGCAACAATGGAGCAAGCAATGATTGAAACCCGCCCATGGGATGTGGTTGAACATCTCGAAACTGAAGAAGATATGGCTGAGTATCTTGAGGCCGCATTGGAGGATGGTGACCCTGCTGTTGTGGTGGCAGCGTTAGGTGATATTGCGCGTGCAAAAGGCATGGCTCAACTTGCGCGCGACACGGGCTTAGGACGTGAAAGCCTGTATAAGGCGCTGTCGTCGACTGGCAATCCGGAATTCGCAACGATCCTCAAAGTGGTGCGAGCACTCGGCTTGCAATTTCACGTACAAGCGGCACGTTCATAAAGCGACTGCCTCAACGCGCCTTACATAGACCATTATCAGTAAAAATCGTGCCGAATATATGCGAAGAGATCGAAGAGTTGGGCACACGCATATTTCTCAAGCCAGTCGAACAGATGCTGGCCACCGGCACTAGCGCCGACCGCCAGTAACAATTTCAAACTTTGTGACTTTATACAATTTGTGGCTCATATTAAAATTCGTTCAAATGTGGGCAACGGTTCGCCAGTGACCAGGCTGTATAGCACATCGGGGTCGATGTCAGCCTGATTAGGCCAACAAATCGTGCCCAACTCTGAATTCACATAAACTTGATTGAAGTATGTAGGGTCAAGTAGCGGAGCGAATACACCTATAAAGTCGGTTAATTTAGAGATATCTACCGTTCCTTTAGTTCCATCTTCAAAACGCAGAGCTAGAAGATAATTATCTAGAGGCATTACCTCGATGACATCTTTTAGCATCAGCATTTCCCCTGTTGCTCCCGCCATGCCGCATACTCAGCCTTGGTCTGCTCATCGGGTGGATAGACCCCTAGAATGCTCGCCCCAGCCGCGACCTTGGCCTGGATAAATTCTTCCAATCGTTCCTGTTCATAAGCATCAGTCGCGACAGATTCGGCCACCTGTGCCGGAATCGCCACGACACCTTCACCATCACCCACAATAATATCCCCTGGCATGATCAGCACACCGGCGCAACCAATTGGCACGTTCATTTCGAGCGGGTGGTGAATGGTAAACGAGGTGGCAGCGTGGGCGGCTTTGATATAGGCCGGCAAGTCGATATCCCGAAAACCGGGCGTGTCGCGCAGCGCGCCATCCGTCACCAGGCCAGCCGCACCACGCACCTTCAAGCGCGTCGCCAGAATATTGCCCAAGGTGGCGCCCCGCACATCCCCACGCGCATCGATCACCAACACCTGATCGGGGCCGACTGTTTCGACGGCCACGCGCTGCATGTTCTTGGCATTGTCGTAGAGTGTATCGGTCAGGTCTTCGCGCGACGGCACATAACGCAACGTAAAGGCATACCCGACCAAACGCAGATCAGGCCGTAGCGGATAGAGCCCACGCAAAAAAGTGTTCGCAAAGCCGCGTTTTAATAGCTGCGCCGTCAGGGTTGCCGTCGAAACGGTGCGCAACTTGGCAAAGGCTTCTGGACTTAGGCGGTCGGAAGCAGGTTGATTGGCCATCATATTTCATTTCTATAAAGATTGGGTCTTGGGTGTATAGGCGATTTTGTTTGCCTTGTCTGAAGCGCTCCGTTGGGCAGACAAAATAAACGTACTTTGACTCAATTCGAGCATATAATTGACCAGCGCACCAGCACTCTCCCAGCCCACGGGCGGACGCGTCCACCAGCGGAAATGAGAGCGATTCTTCGTGCGTTCAATCGTCAGATCATACCATATGCCATCTGTGCCTGGAATCACGTTCACTGGGGTAGGCGCGGAGACCGCATCTACCAAGGTTATGAGCCTGATATTTTCTGCCGACGACAAATCTGCAACCCACGTTACAGCCTGTGAAACAGCGTCATACTGGGGGTGCTGCTCGAGATCGGGCAAACTCAGCGCATGATTGCGAGCATAGCCATAGAGCGTAAATTGGGGCTGGGGTGTACTAGCCGATTCAATTAGTTGGATCGCCGCGTCACTGCCACTCTCTTTTAAGTTTGGCGGCAGGCTTGTGTTGGCAAAAATAACCGCGCAGGTAACATAACGGGTAATCGGCATGATTAAGCTGGCTCTGCGACGAACATTGGTGGCTCGTTCGTTGGCGCATAATGCAACACCATCATTTGATCTGGACGCAAGCCTAATGATTCATACATACGTCCATCACGATCACTGAATTCAACTTCAAAAGCAGCACCATTGGCAAGTATTTCAACAACTGTACCAACTTGTCCTCGCCACAGCTTATACTCTGGCAAATCGACCGTAAGCGCTACTACATCAAGCAATTTGATCATCTGCGCCATTATATGCCTCACAATTTCACAAGGGGAAGCAAGTAGTCAATCTTGGTAGATCAGAATCATGCTCGATGATCCACCCGCTCCGTACCATTGCACGTTTACCATGCCATTCTAACATAAAATCAACTCTATAGCGTTGTCCATAGCTATCACGTCGCCCTAATTGTGCTTCATTAGACTGAACCGCCACCAATAAAGCAGCCCGTAAATCCTCCGCATGCGCTGCGTTCATTCCAAAGACAGTCGCAAATAGACGAGCTTTGTGTTTACCTTCATCATGGGCTAAATCGAGACAATAATCGTGTATTTTGCGGATATCCACAATGGCGAGTTCGGCATTCGGAAGTTGCATATAAGGCTACCAGCGCGTCGCCTGAAATTTCCATCCGGGCTGCACCTTCTGCATCTCGATCTCATCGTTGCGCTCCGTCAGGCCACACAGTTTATATTGCTCGTGCAAGGTGGCGAGCATCGCCCGATCTAGTTCGATGCCAAGCCCAGGCTCATTGGTGACAGTCAACGCGCCGTCGGCGAATTGCGTGCGCCCGCCAGCGATCACTTCTTCGGATTGCCACGGATAATGCGTGTCACAGGCATAGGTGAGATTGGGCGTGGCTGCGGCCAAATGCGCCATGGCGGCCAGCGAGATGCCCACATGGCTATTGGAATGCATCGACAAGCCGCGCCCAAACGTGCGACAGATACGCGCCAGTTCCACGGACGCGCGCAATCCACCCCAGAAGTGATGGTCACTCAAGATAATATCTTCTGAGTTTGTACGTACGCTGCCTGGAATATCCTCAAAGGAGGTCGTACACATATTGGTCGCCATCGGAATGTTAAGCGCCTCGCGTACTTTCGCCATATTTTCCTGGCCTCGCACGGGGTCTTCGTAATATTCCAGCACGCCTTTCATGTGGCGGCCCGCGTCAATCGCGGTCTCCACTTTCCAGATCGCGTTCGGGTCGTGGCGCAGTGGCGTGCCTGGGCCAAACGCATCGCGCAAGGCCAGAATCGCGGCCACTTCTTCATCGGGGGGGAAGACGCCCCCTTTCAGTTTGATCGATTTGAAGCCGAATTCTTTGCACATCGCCTGGGCTTGGGCTACGACACCCGCTGGATCGAGGGCGGCTTTTTGGCGCGCCGCGGCCCAGCCCGTCGCCTGGGGATCGGTACTGAAGGCCAACTTGCCACCGGCGCCCTCGTACTTGTAAAACAGATAAGCCGAAAAATCGACCTGTTCGCGCACACGGCCGCCCAACAGATCACAGACGGGGCGATTGGTCGCCTTGCCCATGATATCAAAGCAGGCGACCTCGATGGCGCTGAAAACGTGGACAATCCGTCGGCGATCCCAAGGTGATTCACCACGCGCTTCATTGCCCGCGCCAAAGCGTTCCATCAACCCAGCTTGAATCGCATTCAACTGAAACGGATCTTGGCCGACCACAACTTCACGCGCCGCTTCCAATGACGCCGTCGTGGCAACGCTGCCGGGCACCTCGCCCAGGCCATAGATATTATCATCGGTGACAAGCTCGATGATGGTGCGCAAGGCATAGGGCGCATGCAAACCGGACGCGTTGAGCAAGGGCGGATCGGTAATGGCAATGGGGGTGACATGCATATCGGTAATTTTCATCGTTATTTCCGTTTCTTAGGCATTATGCTTGGCTATGGTTATCAGACAATGACACACAGTGGCTAGGCAGTTTAGCGGAATGAAGCAGACCCGTCAACTGGCGATCAAGCGAGCCTTTGGCGGTCGCAACACTTTGCTCCGAGCATTAAAATGCTCGGCTGACAGGGCAGGGTTTTAACCCTGCAACAGCTAGCCCTTTACACTCCCTGCCGTCAAGCCGGCGATCATGAAGCGTTGGCCATACATATAGAATATGACGACCGGCAGTGAGATAACCAGTGACGCCGCCATCAGCAAGCCCCACGGATAGATATCGCCAAAAATCTTCTGCGCCAGGCCGACGGGCAACGTCATCAATTTATCGCTGCTGATAAAGACAAAGGCGAAGAGAAACTCCTTCCAGGCGGCGGTGAAAGAGAAGAGGGTGACGGCCAGTAGCGCTGGCGCGGTGAGCGGTAAGGTTACACGCAAAAACGCCTGCAAGCGCGTCGCCCCGTCGACCATCGCGGCATGCTCTAATTCTTCAGGGATCGCCCGGTAATAACCCATCAGCAACCAGGTGGCAAACGGGATCATCGAAGTCGGATAGGTGAGTACGAGCGCCCAGAGCGAGTTCGTGACATGCAACTTGGCCAAAATCCCATACAGCGGGATGAACATCAGCGCGCTGGGCAACAAATAGGTGACAAGTAGCGCCGTGGTCATCAGGCCAGCCCCCAAGAAGCGCAGGCGGGCCAGCGCATAACCGCCCATGCTAGAAAAAAGCACGGCAATAAACGTCGTGCTGACCGAGACAATCACCGAATTTTTGAACCAGACAAAGAAGGGTTCTTGGAAGAAAAGCTGATTAAATTGGACCAGCGTCCAGGGTTCCGGCCAGAAGATGCTCGCTTTGCGGGTGAGTTGCAGTTCGCTTTTAAACGCGGTGATGATGATCCAATAAAACGGAAAGAGCACAAAAACCAACAGGATCACCATACCAATTCCCCGCCCGATGCCGCCGAGCCATTGCTGGCGTTTTCGGCTCCGACTACTAACTGTTTGGACAGGCAAAAGCGCACTGATCACCCGAAACAGCCCGATAAATGGCCAGATGATCAGCCCGCCAATCAGGCCAAAGAGCCAACCAATGCCATCCATGACTTTATCTTGCCAGGTTTCGCCAATCTGATCAGCCGCAACGTCGCGCCGCATATAACGCGAAAGCAAAAGAATAAAAACGGCCAGTAGAGGCGTCATACTAAACGCGATGGCCGTGCCCGGCCCAAAGCGCAACCCGCGAATCGCCGTTGTGTACGCCATGATCGAATAAAGCGTTGTGGCGTTGCCGGGGCCGCCACCGGTTAGCAAAAAGACGGTCTCAAAGCCATTAAAGGTCCAAATGGTCGAGAGCAAGGTGGCCACGGCGATGACGTAGCGCAGACCGGGCAGCGTAATGTGTAACAGCCGCTCCCAGGCGTTGGCCCCATCAATTTGGGCCGCTTCGTAAAGCTCTTTATCAATCGCCTGCATCCCAGCCAACATATTGACGATGAAAAAGGGAATGCCTGCCCAAACATTCACAACGATCACACTGATCATTGCCAGCTTGGGATCGCCCAACCAGGAAAGTGGTTCGCTGATCATATGAAGTTTTAGCAAGATGGGATTCAAGCCACCAAAGAGTGGATCATAGATCGAGCGCCACGCCAGCGCTTGCACCACCGAAGGGATGATCCAAGGCAGGAGGACGAGGCCGGTTAAAATATTGCGAAAGCGTTTTTGCGCATTGAGAAGCAGTGCAGCGCACAGACCAAAGATGAATTTGATGGCTATCGAGCCGACGGTGTAGACAATTGTATTACTGACGGCTTGGCGATAGAAAGGATCCTGCCAGAGGTTAACATAATTTTGCAGACCCACAAAACGCGTCTCCCGGCTGAGCATGCGCACCGTCATGCTGGTATAGACCGCCTGGATAAAAGGCCAGGCGATGAAGACCACCATGAGAAGCGCAACGGGAAGAATAAAGGGAAAAGCAATCTGCCAATCGGGTCCGAGAATGCGCCGGATGGGCCGGCTTGGGGAGCGGCGCATAGGGACGGGCGTTGTAAAAGACTCGGCTCGTTGGGCCATGTGAACCTCCTGTAAGACTCATAAAGTGACGTTGGCGTTAGTTTTATGCACAAGGGGTCTTGTAGGGTGCTCTAGGATAAAATTATCTTGCGGGTGAGTGATGCGTGATAAGTGATAAGTGATGAGTGAACAAGGTCATTTGATCTCACTCATCACTTATCTAGCCACAGAGTTAAAATCCTGGCTGTCAGCCGAGCGTTTTAATGCTAGGCACTGCACCAAAGCGGTGGGGCTAGCTCACTCATCACTCATCACTTATCACTCAAAATCTAAAGGCGAAAGATGATCTAAGAACCCACTACGCACCATTGCGCATAAAACCGTTTTTTGACTCCTTACTGCACTTTGACCTGCGTATACGTTTGGGTGGTGTTGCCATCCAAATCTTTAACAATAAAACCAACAATATAGTCACCCGCTGCGGCGTTCTGTTCTTTCCATGTGAAAGGCTGATCGCCAAAAGTCAACACACCACCGGCTTGCGTGGTTGTTGCGGTGACTTTGCCGCTCTGATCCAGATCCATCCATTGTTCTTGAATCGTGAAAGTATCCCCAGCTTGTGGTGTAATTTCGCGCGGTGCGCCATTCTCGTCGGCGCCGGTAAAACCAAAGACCTGACGCAGCACCCCGTTGCGAAAGTAGAGGCGCGCCGACTGCGTTTCTCCACCATCTTGATATGTGTACGTGCCATCCACCGTGTAGGTCGCTTCCTCACGCGTTGAACCATAGGCCTGTGGTGTAAAGAGGGCGGTTTCGGAAGTTGTACCGTCACTAATCGCAAACATCAGTGGCTCCCAATCAAACTCCAACGTAAAGCCGGCCTGTTGCGGCCAAACCGGATAGGCAACACCACTCACCTGCTGGGTATCACTGCTTTCTAGATAATCCGTGTCGGCCACAAAGATCGAATTGGCGGATTGATCATAAAAACCTGTAAACACATAGACATAACCAACATTTTCACCCGTGATACGCGTCCGCAATGTGACAGGTTTGCCAGGTGCTGCGACAGTGCCCGAGGCCGTGATCGCACCAGCCTCGATCTGACCTGCGCCTGGCGCGCGCACGGCGGTCGTGCGCGCTGGGACGACTGCGTTTTTGGCAGTCGCCTCAAAGTTGCGGCCCGTATAATGAAAGGCCAGAAAATCATCCCAGAGCGATTCTGTGGCGAAGCGGTTGGCAATCGCCGTATAAGAGGCTGGCCCCGCTTCTGGCGAACGATACAATTGCGAAACTGGAAAGTAGATGGCGACGCCAAACGAGCCTGGTTTATTCGAGCCATGCTTTTCGGCGATCACACCCTGTTTGATCGCCGCCTGCACCTGCGAGATCGCCTGTCCCGCTGCACCGGTTGTCCCCATTTTTTGTAATAATTGGGTAAAATTCTGCAAATCGATGTACGAAGCGGGCACTTCGTCACCAAAGATGCTTGTGTAAGACTGAGCCGCACTACGCGCTTTGGCCACAACCTTCTGGTCGGCGCTTTGCAAAGCGTTCGACAAATTGTTGACAGCCTGGTTCAACGGCGCGGTGGCCGCCAGGTCAAACGCAGTCAAGGTAACATCCTGCTCCATCTCAGACGCCACTTGCTTGGCTGATGGTTCGTTAGCGGCGGCGCCCGCTAAAATGTCAAAGATGCCACTTAAGGTTGACCCACGCGACACCAGTTCGGCGCGGGCGTTGTCGTCCACAATACGCTGATCATCATTAATGTAGCTTTGGACAATCGATTTGCTCAAAGTGGCGCCGTTCATATCGGGATTGGCGACCAGTGCCCCCAAAAAGCTGGTATATGCCCAGCCCAGGGCGGGTTCGGTCTCTTGCGAAGCCACCGCATAACGCGCGTGTGGCTCTAGGGCGCTAAAGACCTCTAATTGCGCCATCAGACAAGCATCCATGCCGATGACCTCGAACTTGTCCAGGCCGGTTTGGCTACGAATTTCGCCCAGCGCTTGATCCAGATCGTTCAAGTAGATGGCATTGCCCAGCGCTCCTGCCAGTGGGATCTTACGGTCCGACGACGAAGCCCCTTTGGAAGAGGCATCCGTCCAACCACCCGGCCAGCCCATGCCATGATCAGACAAAATAAGCACATATTTGTCGGCAGGATACTTCTGCATGCTCCAAGTGACAAAATCGATGAGCGTCTTGGGGTCAGACATGTTGGCCTCGCCCAAGTCCGCGAGTTGTTGCGAATGGACGGTTTGCAGATCAGCGTCTTTGGTCACATAAAAACGTTTTGTGCTGGTCCAATTGCCGTCACCCTGAAAGCCACCCTTGAAGCGATCCACCTGCGCCACAATGTTGACCCGATCTGTCGAGCCCGCTCGTTCGGCTTCATTCAGGTCGACATACATATCCTTTTCGAGCACCTTATCATCGGCATCCTCATAGAGCATCACCGTCCAGCGTTGACCAGGCGCTGAGCCAGCATTGGTCGTTGCTACAGGCTCATTGGCGACAGGTTCAGTCGGGGCCGCGGTTGCTTGATCTACCACCGCATCGGTTGCCGCGGGCGCAGCTTCTGTGACAACAGCTTGGTTGCTGTTGTCAGTTGATGTGTCCGACGAACCGTTGTTAAGCAGATTCGAGCCACCAAAGATGCTGATCAAAACGATCACGATCAACACGATGATCCCGGTGATACCGCCAGGAAGTTTTCCGCCGCCCGGCAATCCACCACCACCGCCACCGCCGCCAAAGCCCCCCGTAGGCGGTAGCCCGCCGTCATTGCGGCGACGCTGCGGCGTTGCGGCGGTTTCACGATTTTGGGGTGCAGTTGGCTCCGTGGGCCGGCGGCGCTGCACATGAACAACCTCATCTTCATTGTTGTTCGCCAATAGCCAATGTTGATCAAGGCGGCTTGTTTGGTTGCCAACTAACGCGCTGGCAAGCGTCCATTCAGGGGCAAAGCTTACTTTACTGCGTTTTCTCATCTTGTTTTCCAGGTTGGTCAGCATGTATGTCGGTCGTGTGTAATAGGCATCCTCAACTGCGCCCCTCTTATAGAAACGCCGCCCAGAATGCCTATTACACAACAGAATTATCGGTCTATTTTATATCGAATGCTCTCTAATCCATCGGCTTGCCGGTCTTTAGCCACTCCTGGAAATCGGCCTCAATCTCAGTCGACCAGGTGCGATCAACTTCGCCGGGCGTGTAGCGACCCTGGCGTAAACGCAAATGGCCAAAGCGATCGCGCGTTGAAATATCTTCCGATCGTTCGACCACTTCTTGGGCCAAATGGGCGGGAATGAAGACCACGCCGGTTGGTGTGCCCAGGACGATATCACCGGGCAGCACAGTCACTTCACCAATGCGGATCGGAATATTGATGCCGCCGAGCGTGACGTCCGCAATGGCTGTCGGATCCAATCCTTTACAAAAGACAACCATGTTCTCCAGTTCGCTCACACCGCGATGGTCACGGATGCCGCAATTAAAGACGGCGCCCGCACGCGTGCGCCGTGCGATCGAGGTGCCCAGATTATCACCAATAAAGGTGCCATTTTTGACCTTGCCGAACATATCGACAACCAGCACATCGCCTAGCTCCAATGTGTCAATCACCCACGAATTTTGGCCACCGATTCGCCCTTCTTCCTTGCCTTTTTCTTCCACCAATTCATGAAAATCGGGCCGGTGAGGGATAAAGACCGTGGTGACCGCACGCCCGACCAATACTTTGCCTGGATGCACTTGCACCCAGTCGCCCACAAATTGGTTGTTGTAGCCGTGGCGGCGCAGGGTGCCCCAAGCTTCTTCGGTGGAAACATTTTTCATTCGTTCAAGCAGGTCATCGGAGACCTGGGGGCGACCAGTCGGGAAGCGCTCCCCGGTGTAACTGCGGGTCAATTGCTGAATCATTTCAGGCGGATTGACGATATGCATGAAGAAAATCCTTTTTGTTCAACTGAGTTTTAATAAATTTAGTCAATGGCGCTTGCTCCCCGGGAATTTGCTCGCTCATCCGGGCTGCGGCGACTGGCGCCATCCAAAGCGGTAACTGCTGGCGAGACAAGGCATTGATTTGGAAATAACGATTTAGATACGTGCTACGCAATAGTGTCCGGAAGATTTCCATCCCCCAGCGTTTCACCAGCGGCACACGGGGTGGCAACTGGCCAAATTGCAACAGCAGGCTTGTTTTGGCCACATCGGCCAACGGATGACCAGAGACAGTGTTGGCCCAATCCACCACCACCAACCCATCTGGCGCCACGATCACATTATCAGGGTGAAAGTCGGCATGGCACAATTTGTCAGCATCTGGTAGTTGTTCAAGCAAGCGCAGGGTGGCTTGTTGCAGATCAACCGGCAGCCCTGGTGCCTGTTGAATGTCGGTTTGCAACACGGTCCGTGAGCGCCGTAATTCGGGCAGTGACACTTGATGCACGGCTGCATGTAATTCGGCGAAGGCTCGGGCCAGAGGCCAAATACGCCAGAGTTGGGTGGCCAGCACCGTCAAGAGGGAAACACCCTGGATGCGCTCATAGACAATGCCTGGACGGCCTTCGCTTTCAATGATGTCGTAGACGTGCGGGGTTCTAACGCCATTGGCATAAGCCAGGCGCGCAATCTGCGCCTCTTGTTCCGCTGCCTGCCAATGGGGATTGCGAAACAGTTTTATTACCTGATCGTCGCCCCACGCAAAGAGTTCAGCAGCACGTCCTTCGGCTAGGCGAGGGCCTTTGTTCATATTATCCAACTTCATGCAAAGAAGAATTAACGCTCAGGCAGTAGAAGCAAGTTTAGATAATCACCAAAAAGTTAATTTAACTAGATTGAATTCTTTTATCTAAACTCTTCAAAGAAACCATTATCAATATTGTACGATTTCTTTGGTTTCAATCCTAGCTCAAGCGATTCAAACATGTCTATAAGCTTTTCACCGTCGACTAACTCAATGGGTGGTACGCCATCTCGAATAGCTTCCTTATTAGCGTCAGCTGTAAAAGATCCTGTTGTCATTATGATTCCTTTATCGGTGCGTCCCATCATAGCACCACGAAAATCTCGAATTTGAGAGGCGCTCACGGCTCCTGTGTAACGCTTGCATTGAAAAAGAACTTTAAAACTAACGAAGGGATTCATCTGCAAGATGCCAATACCATCAATTCCTCCATCACTACTTTTCCCAGTTACTGTTACTCGTTCAAATCCTGACTCTCGTAAAAGTCGTTGGCATAACCGCTCAAACCCTTCAGGTGGTAAAGTGCGCAAAATATTCATCAATGTTGAACGATAATCTTCACTATCAGCTACGATAACATCTGCATTATCATTCGGCGGCAATATCGGACCTGCATCTCCTAGATTTGAATCTTTTTCAATATTAAACAGCTGATGAATTGTCTTGAAAATAGATAATGCTTGACTCTGTGAGAGCGTTTCGTTACGCGCTTTATCAGTCAGACTCCAAACTCCTCTTGTTGAAGAATCTAAATATTCTGCTTTAACAAGATAGAAGCGTGCCCATGCAACCTGATTACTAAATCGAGACTCGCCGCTAATCAGTGTCTTGCTCTGTTCTTCTTCTCCTATATTTAGCATGACAGCAATCTGATCTCTAACTTCATCTGGTCTGCCTGACCCACCTAACTTTTTGAGCGCTTCTATGACAGGGCCAAAGTAACGTACAAATTGTGGACCTTGTGCTTCTTTTTTCGCCATCTGGAGTTTGTCCACCGGTTCTTAGTTAAGTCGAAGCCAGGTTTTCTAAAAACCTGGCTTCGTAAACCCTTACTTCGTCAACGCGCCTTGTTCATCGGCGATCTTCTGGATGCGATCGGCCGCTTGCTTCACCGCATCTTCGGGCTTGACGCCTTGCGTAATCGTCTGCGCCATCATGTCGGTGAGAATCGTCTGCGCGGCAATGGCGTCGAAGAAGGAGCTAGGTTGCGCGGGATAGGAAGAGCCAAGATGATCACCCAGGGCGGCTTGGCCCATGCGTGCCAGGTTCACGTCATTGGCCAGGGCCTTTTTCACCTCATCCATCTCATAGTAACCAGCATAGGCGGGCAGGAAAAGACCCGCTGAGATCAGCGAAATGGGCAGGAAGATGTCGGGTTGGATCATATGCAGGGCTAATGCTTTAGCGGCATCGGGGTTTTTAGCGCCCTTCGGAATGTTAAATTTGCCGCCGCCACCGGCTTCCAGTTTTTTGCCTAGTGGCCCGGTGGCGGTTTCAAAGTAGACGGTGTCTTCAAACACAGGATTCTTATCCTGTTTAGCCTTGGCATACACACTGGCGGCATTGTGCGTGTACGCCACGTTGCCAGCCAAATAGGCCTCGTTATTGCTGGAATCAGTCCAGCTCATAATCCCAGGCGGGATCATGACTTTGTATTTGTCAGAGATGTAGGTGTCGGTCAGCCATTGCACAGCCGCCACCGTTT
>JAPLGZ010000101.1 GCA_026389895.1 Chloroflexota bacterium
GAGCCAAGCAACGCCTGCTGACCTGGTTGATAGCCAAAGTCCACATCCGTGCGATCTTCGCCCGCCGCCAATGGGGCCACGGCACTGTTGGGTGTATGAATGCCATCCAGGTCGAAGGTCTGTTGGAATCCAGCCGGCAAGGTCGTGGCGTCGACACGCACCGTATAGGTATCGGCAGGCAAGTTGATAAAGCCATAGATGCCATTCGCATTCGTGACCGTTGTTTTAGTCACGCCATTGCTAGCAGTGAGGATCACAGTGACATTCGGGATGCCCGGTTCGCCCACATCTTGGAGGCCATTGCCATTGGTATCTTGCCAGACAAAGTCGCCAATCGAGCCCGGTTGGGCCAAGGGTTCTTGATAGCCAAAATCTTGCAGCAGATTATTTTCGCCAGCGCCGAGCGTCAGGCTAGAGGTGCTGTTATTGCCGCCATCCGGGTCCACATGGTTGACAAGCCCAGCCAATGGTGTGCCAGCGGTCTGCACGGTGACTACATACGCACCAGCAGGCAGATTATCAAAGAGATAGAATCCATCGCCTGTTGTGACGGTGGTCAAGGTTGTGTTACCGGGTAAGGTCAACACGACGGTAATCCCGCTAACGCCTTCACCGGTATCAAACGTATTGTTGTTATTGGCATCGATAAAGACTGTATCACCAATCGAGCCGACCACGGCGACTTGCGCCGTATCCTGGGCGGTGACGTTGGGTAAGCCAGGGATCGGGACACCACCGCTGTTGCTGGGTGTACCAGTCGTGGTGGCGGTGTTTAACAAGCCTTTGCTCAGGGTGGTTTCATAATAGAAAGTCAGGCTGGCATTCGGGGCCAGTGGCTCTGTACCGCTGAGGAGCGTCAAATTAGCGCGATTGATGCCCAGGGTCAGATCATCCAGCGCCACCGGCTTTAGATAGGTATTCCCCGTATTGGTCACGACAAAACAATAGGTAATGGCGTCGCCAAGCTTGCCGGTGACTAATTCACCGCCTGGGCAAGAGACGCCGGCATTATGGCCCGCATAGACGGTCTTCTGTAATGTAATCGCCGCTTGGGCCCCAAAGTAATGGCTGGGATCCGTATCAGTAATGACAAAGCTGCCATTCGGATTGGTCCAGGTACCGTTAACCGTACCGATGTTGGCATATTGGCCCACGGTGGTGGCGATGCCATTTACGCTACAGCTAAAGCTTTGGTTGGGGGCCAGATTCGGAATCGCCCCTTCGATACATGTAATCGGGCCTAATTTGTCGTCGGTCAACGACAAATTAGTGAGCGCGACCGCTCCTGTATTGGTCACAATATAGGTCCAAACGATCGGGCTGCCCACTGGCACGGTGGGGCCGGGGGGGGTATCGGCATCCTCACCATTGGTGAATTTTTTCAAGGTAAGCGAGGCACTCTGCGTCAGACAGCCGAGGGCTTCATAGTCGGTAAAGGAGGTAGGGAAAGGGCCAATTAAGCTGGCCGCACCGGTCTGTTTATTAATCCACCACAACTTGTTGATATCTTTTTTATCGGGGCCATTGTTGCCGGTGCTAGCAAACAAGTTACCATCGTTAAAGAAGGAGATGCCCTCAATATCATCCACAAAATTGCCGGGCTCATTAAGATCGTTATAGGTGCCGATCTCGGTCAGCGCGGCGGTGGCTTTGTTCAGAATCACCAAAAGCCCACCTTCGCCGCTGTCGTTGAGGGTGGCATATAATTTGCCAGTGGTGGGATCAAAAGAGAGATCATCGACATTTTGCCAGGTCGGGTGGCCGGATGGTGCAGGCACAATGAGATAATCCTTGCCGGCGCCAAAGGCATTGGCAATACGGGCGCCGGTTACGACATCGATTTTAAGCAGCAGATCATTACTGTTATCGACGCGATGGCTGGCGTAGATGACATTCTCGGATGGATCGTAAGCCAGGCCATCCAGATCATTAAATTTTACTGTACCCACCGAGCCAGCGCCGGATCCAGCCGGACCAATCGCTGTAAACCCACCGGTCGCCAGGTTCACCGTGCCAATCGTGCCACCGTCGGCTGCATAGAGCGTATTCAGACCGCCGCGCATGACAAAGGTCATCGCTTCAATGTTGGTGGTGCCAGTCGCGCCGATCGCCGTGGTGGCCGCAGTCGAGCGGTTGATCTGAACCAACTCATCATTGTTATCGGCCTTAATACCGGATGGCAAATTACCTTGATTATCCGCGATGGCGTAACACACAGTCGGATCAGGTTGTAGCGACTGGGCGTGGGCAGCGATGGGTGAAAATAAGATTGCTAGCATAAGTGCTATGCAACCGAGCAGCGTTCTATAAGGCATAAATTTGGCTGCTGCTAAAATTCGGTTCAACATTTCCCCTCCTTCAAAACAGTAATCGAATCATATAAACCGTATGATGGAATAAGATGACGGATCATAAAGTGAATCGAGCAGCAGTGTTTGGTCTAAGATAATACGTTGTGGTGTAGGGGGCTATGCGTAGAAAGATGACGTATCACATTCACTGTATTAACATATCAAATCAATAATACCAGATAATAATGATTAATTACATTTCCGATTCTTTCAGATTGCTTACAGCTTTAAGGTAAAACAGCCGAATTTGCCCGAGCAAAGTTTAGCGTGCACGCGCTTCCAAGCACGCAGCAGATTTGAGGGAAAGCAGTTCCCTTTCAGGTGTAATTTAACGAAAAATTCGCCCGCCTGATGCCCGTATTCTTAGCAAAGTCTCTGCGACTCACGCTATGTCTAGCACAATTCATTATATCCACAACCAGATAAACGTAGATAAATACAGATTTCAACGATAGGCTGGTTAAAACAATCGTTTTTCAGGCGGTTAGGCTACGCTGATTCGCAATAGGGCTGGCGTAACTCATCCGTAGGCGCTAGCGGTGGATGGCAGACCCAAGCGATAGAGGTCAAGCGGCACGGAATGAGCATATCAAACGCTCTCATTTTTGCCTTCTCTCCTTGATAAAGGTACATTAATAACTTATCAGGCTCCATGTGACCTGTTCTCTATTTCATTTTCACCAAAAGGTAAAGACTATGTCGATTAAACCAGATCACTGGATACGACGCATGGCGCTTGAACACCAGATGATCGAACCGTTTATGGCGAATCAAGTGCGCGCAGGAACAATCTCCTATGGGTTGAGTAGTTTTGGTTACGATATTCGCGTGGCCGATGAATTTCGAATTTTCACGCCCGCTACAGGTCAGTTGACGGTGGTTGATCCCAAGGCGATGGACGAACGCGCGATGGTGCCCTATCAAGGCGAGGTCTGTATTATCCCACCCAACAGCTTCGCGCTGGCGCGTACGGTAGAATATTTTCGGATTCCGCGCAACGTCTTGTGTGTTTGTCTGGGAAAATCAACCTATGCCCGCATTGGCGTTATTGTGAATATAACGCCGTTTGAGCCGGAGTGGGAGGGGCACGTCACCATCGAAATTTCTAATACAACGCCGCTGCCCTGCAAAATCTACGCCAACGAAGGCATTGCCCAGGTGCTCTTTTTTGAAGGTGAAGAACCGGAAGTCTCCTATGCGGATCGTAAGGGGAAATATCAAGCACAGACAGGGATTACGTTACCAAAGTTGTAGAGGGATAGGGCGGGGAGATTAATGGAGATTCCCGCAATGGAAGTTGGTGATCCAGGAGAAAGCGCCTGACTCGTTAGTGGCAAAGCAAGCGGCGGTGGTGATGACACCACCGCCGCTAATCATAAATGGCCAGCGACAGTCACCACCCCCTACTAAAGATAGGATATGGAGAGTAGGCGCTTACCACTCAGCTATTATTGTTGACGCTGCGCCCTGACCACCTGTACAGCATTTTCGTAGGATGGCTCAGTTTCCTTGCCGAGATTGTCGGTTACGATCCAGGCATATTCAGCGGGTAGAATTTCTGGATTGGTTGACATAAAGCCCAACAGGTAGCTAGTCGGAAATTCCTTCCCGTTGGTGTCCTTAAAACGGCGATCTCGGCAGGATGCTTTGCCGGCCTTCGTGGCGCCATGTTACGATTTGAGAATGCCAGTATTTCCCTTACCCTCTTTCTTTTCTCGCTTCGCCAGCTTTTTTTCCTTCATCGTTTTTGCGGGTTCTTTCTTGCCACTCTTTTTACTATTCTGACTCTTCGCCATGATTTTTTCCTTTGGGATTAGGGTGTAAGGTTCTATTGTTCAGACAAATCGGCCTAAGGTGACTTCGGTGTCAAGGTCTGTGTGATCGTTTCAGCGGGCACTGGCGCGGGCAGCGGTTCAACACGCTGCATCAGGTTGCCCATGCGCATTTTGGCAATGACGCCCAGTTGGGCATTGGCGTCCCCGGCGAGCGCAACGGTT
>JAPLGZ010000577.1 GCA_026389895.1 Chloroflexota bacterium
CCAGGCTGAACCTTGGTTGCTGCCTTGGGAATCGAATCATGTCTACAACGACTATTGGAAACAAGGCTCGCTCTGCGAAAATTATGCCGCCATCGAAGCTGCTACATTCCTGATTGGCGGCTGGCGCGACGGCTATACGAATTGCAATTTGCGCACGTTCCAACATTTACAGGCGCCCAAAAAGGTCTTGGTCGGTCCCTGGCTGCACATCTGGCCCGACGTTGGCACCCCCGGCCCGCGGATCGACCACATCCATGAGATGTGCCGCTTTTATGATTATTGGCTCAAAGGCATCGACAACGGCGTCATGGACGAACCACCGATTACGGTCTATGTACAAAAATATGACGCACCGGCCGCGGACCGACCATTGACCAGCGGTTTCTGGCGGCACGAGCAAACGTGGCCGCTCGAACGCGCCAGCGAACAGTCACTCTACTTGGCCACCGATAGCAAACTGCAATCGACAACCGCCGAAGCAACGGGTGAGGCTACTTATATTTACAACCCAACCGCAGGGACGAGCTTTGGCATGTTCTCAGCCGCCAGCCCGCACATTCTGCCCGTCGATCAGCGGTTGGAAGATGCCTATTCACTCAATTGGCGATCAGACGCTTTAACAGCACCCACAGAAATTATTGGCTATCCGACGGCCGTACTCCATGTGGCGGCGGATACCGATATTGCCTTTGTTGTGGCCCGGCTGATCGACGTGGCGCCCGACGGCAGCGCGGCATTGGTAACCAAAGGCATCCTCAATTTGACCCATCGCGACTCCCACGAAAGTCCGACGCCACTTGAACCAGGCAAAAGCTACGAAGTCAACGTGATGCTTGACGCCACCAGTTGGATCTTTGAACCGGGCCATCGCATTCAGCTTAGCATCAACGGCGCCGATTACCCCAACACCTGGCCGTCACCGAAGCCGTATGTTGGCCGTATCAGCTTTGGCAAGGCCCAAGCTTCGCGACTGCTGTTGCCAGTGGTCGCCGCCCAAGAACCGGCCCTGGCGACGCCGCAATTTCTGCCGCCCACCCCCTTCACGTCAACCGTAAGCGGCTATTCGGAACGCCCTGTCTGGCGGGTGACGCGCGATCATATGGCGGGCTCGGCCGAAGTCTTGTTGAGCCGGACTGGCAGAACCTATGTGAGCGACCGTTGCCAGATCACCAGCAGCAGCGAAGCCACGACCATTGTCGCCGAAAAAGATCCAGCCCACGCCACGATTCGCGGGCTCAGCCAGGTGATGCTCCATTGGCCCGAACGCACGATTGATACCCGCGCGCGCGGCCAGATCGAAAGTGACGAAAAGAATTTTCATGTAACCATTCAACTTGAAATTACGATGGATGGCTTACCCTTTCACAGCCGACGCTGGATGAAGTCCATCCCGCGCCAATGGTTGTGAGTTTGAGTGATACCGGTAGATTGCGTAAATTATCCACACTTCACCAAAAGGGTGCATCCCAGGTTTAGGGTATGCTCCGTCTTCCGGGAAGTGGTCAGGCACCCTTCGGTTAGCGAAGCCAAGTTTGACCACTTCCCGGAAGACTTTCCCCCTACACAAAATTTTGTGCTTGACATCCGGCAAAGAATGTGATAGCCTTGCAGCAGTATGGTGATAGCTGTACAGTAAAATCTTAGCTAAACATTTATCTAGCTATCAGGAGACGAATCCAATGAAATTTAATCACACAGGGATGGTTTTATCCTTTCTTTTGGAGCGCGCCTGCTGAGTTCATAAGCTTTACATTTTTGATAATGTACGGTCACGGGTGTGCTTGCGCCCCGTGGCCGTTTTTTTTTGCACACTTTACAACTGCATAAACGGTCATGGGTGGCTCATACCTGTGGCCGTTTTTTATTTTCGGGAGATACAGTTGGTGGCCAAGCGTGTAACAGGGCTTTAGCCTGTTTGCCATATCAGACGCCGAATTCATTCGGCGGTTACGGCGATTACGCTTGGATTTGGGAATCCTCTCGGCGCCTGCGTTCATTCATTTCAAAAGATAGGTTAAATTCACTACATGTTATTATCGATTCACAATATCTCTAAAGCTTACGGCGACAATCAAGTGCTCAACAATGTCTCGTTTACATTGGACACTGGCCAAAAGATTGGGCTAGTTGGCGCCAATGGGGTGGGCAAATCGACGCTCCTCAAGATCATCGTCGGCGAGTTGGAACCCGATGACGGTTCGGTGGGCTTACACCCAACCATCGAACTAGGGTATCTACCCCAAGTGCTGGCGGCCGCCGAGGATCAGTCGATTGCCCAGTTAATTGACGCAGCGCAGGGTCACCTAACACAGATCGAGGCGCGCTTGCGCGTACTAGAACAGACAATGGCCGAGCCAACTGACGATCTAGAGGCGCTGCTGGCCGAATATAGCGCGCGCAGCGAAGAGTTTGAGCGGCGCGGCGGCTATGATCTGGCGCATCGGATCGATCTGGTCTTCGCCGGGCTTCGGATCGATCATCTGCCGCGCACACGCATCGTAGCTTCGCTCTCGGGCGGCGAGAAATCGCGCGTCGGCTTGGCGGCCTTGCTGTTGCGCGCGCCCGATCTATTGCTCCTCGACGAGCCAACGAATCATCTGGACTTTGCCGCGCTTGAATGGTTAGAAGGCTATCTGGCAAATTTTCGGGGCGGGCTGCTGGTTGTCTCCCATGATCGGCAATTTTTGAACCAGACGGTCAAGACGATTGTCGAGATCGACGAACATTCAAAAGAAGCGCAGCAGTACACGGGCAACTATGATTTTTATGCCCAGGTGAAGGCGCAAGAACGGGCGAAATGGGTCGAAGCCTATTGGGCGCAACAAGAAGAGATCTGGGATCTGCGCAAGCTGATCAAAACAAAGGCGCGCCAAAATCCTTTTGCCCGGCCACCGCGCGACAACGATAAGTTTGCCTACACCTTCAAAGCGGAGAAATTGCAGGGCTCGATCTCACGCAATATTCGCACTGCCGAAGAAAAGTTGCAGCGGATCGAAGAAGATCCAATACCCAAGCCGCCGCAAGCCTTGACAATCAATCCCGACTTTAACCCGCAAGCGCTGGTCAGCAAGACGCCACTGGCGGTCACAGAAGTGAGCAAAGCCTATGCGGGGCAGACCATCTTGGCGCAGATCAGTTGCACCGTCGAGCCGACCAGCCGGATCGTCATCATCGGCCCGAACGGCGCGGGCAAGAGCACGTTGCTGCGGATTATGGCCCATGTAGAGCCACCGGACGCGGGTCATGTTGCCGTGGCACCCAGCGTCGTGGTTGGCTATCTGGATCAAGAGCAGGGGACGCTAGCCCTTAATCAGACAGTCTTTGCGGCCTATCGCGCCGGGCGCGCCGGTGACTGGGAAGAGTTGAAAGCAGAAATTCTCGGCTATGGACTCTTTACCTATCCAGATTTGCTGAAAAAGGCGGATAAGTTGAGTGTCGGCCAAAAGCGCAAGCTGCAAATTGCGCGGTTGATGGCCCAGAAGGCAAACTTGTTGTTGCTAGACGAGCCCACCAACCATATTAGCCTTGACGTATTAGAAGAATTTGAAAAAGCTCTGCTAAACTTTCCAGGTCCCGTCGTTGCCATCTCGCATGATCGACGTTTTATCGAAAAATTCGCCACCGAGATCTGGGTGATCAACGAGGGACGCCTGACACGTTTTCTGGGCGGCTGGGAACAATATCGCGAGCGACAGGCAACCCTCGTTGCCGAGACCGAAAATAATGGCTAAAAAAAATCGCAACTATACACGTCCAGGAAGGGGCCGTAAACCACCCTTTCCTGGATGCCAATAAGGGAAATTCCAATGTTTCATATTCGACCGTTTAACTATACCGATCAGGATTATACCGCCATGGTCGCCGTCCAAGCGGCGATCTGGCCAGATCGCCCTGATACGGTGGCCACCTGCCAACATCGCGACGCAGTGCGCGATAAAAATTACTTTTTCCAACGCTTTGTCGTTGAACTAGAGACCAAAATTGTCGCAGTTGGCGCAAGTAGCGAGACCGCCTGGCTTTACCGGCCCGGCAAATATTTTATTGTTGCGGATGTACATCCTGCCTACGAACGCCAAGGCATTGGCAGCGCGCTCTATGATCATCTGTGCCAGGCGCTCAATCAAAACGCGCTGCCCCCCACCATGCTGGTGAGCAGCACCCGCGAGGATAAGCCGCAAGCGCTGCGCTTCTTAGAGAAACGCAACTTTGCCCCGGTGATGCGTTCGCCTGTGTCACGGTTGGGCGTGGCGACTTTTGACTTGAGCAAATTTGCGGGTCTACTCGATAAAGTAGCAGCCTCTGGCCTGCAGATCTACTCGATGGCCGAATTAGCCAAGGTGGACGCCAATTGGCAACGGCAGCTCTACGAATTGGATTGGGAATGTACCCAAGACGAACCGTTGCCCGACGCGCCGACCAGGCCGCCATTTGAGGAGTATGTCAACGGCATCTTTGAGCATCCAGACTTTTTGCCTGGCGCAAGCTTTGCTGTTCTAGACAATGGTCAATATGTCGCGATGACAACCTGTCACCAAAATGCCGCCGAGCCAACAATGATCAGCACAGGCTTTACCGGTGTCCTGCGCACCCACCGGCGCCGCGGCCTGGCAACAGCAATTAAATTGCTCACGATTGACTATGCGCAGAAAAATGATTTCAAGACCATTGAAACAGGCAACGAGGAAAACAATCCTATGTATGGCATTAACCTGGCGCTTGGCTTTCAACCAAAGCCAGCCTGGCTAGATTTTCAAAAATTCATCGCATAACCCAAAGGAGAAAACCATGAACACCCCGGGTACGACGCGGCCCAAGATAGTCGCATCGCGACCACAGCCACAGGTCAGATCGTGGCGATTGTCCATACAAACAGCCGGCCGCCTTATGTGAGCAGTTTCTTGTGGGTCAGTGTCGATCCGGCTTATCTGGCGCAGGGACTGGGCACGATGCTAACCGAGTGGGGCGAAACGCGGCTCCGTGAACGCATCGCCGACGCACCGCCCGATGCCCGCGTTGTTGCGCGCTGCGGCACC
>JAPLGZ010000121.1 GCA_026389895.1 Chloroflexota bacterium
GCGCCGCTAGTAGTTTTAACTTTCGACGCGTATCCGCATTGGTTTTAATTCGTATTTCGTCGCTCATGTGATAAATATATCATAATTATCACTAATGTCAAATCTGCAACATCACAACGAAGGGCAGTGCAATATGGGTCATGCTGAAGCATCGGTTGGCAGTGTCGCTTCAGGATCGAAGCGTCGCCACCCGCACAACCTTAGAGGGTTATATCCCAAGCCTGAAGGAATGGGTTTTACGGGGCATTCCTATAATCGAAAAGTAGGGGCCCGAGGGTCCCTACTTTTCCAACCGCTGATTGCACGATCACCAGTTTTGAATCAATGCTCATGGATACTACGCCATTTCGTGCGCCGCATGCGCCAGCCCGCATCACTTTTCTCCTTTTCCTGGTCGCCGCCAGCGGGCTGATCTTTGAAATTACCGTAACGCGCCTTTTCTCGTTCTTTTTTCAATATCACTATGCCTTTCTTGCGATATCGCTGGCCGTTTTAGGGCTAAGTTTGGGCGCAGCAGTAAGCCGTTTTGGCGGTGCTCAAATGAAGCAAGTAAAGCCCCTGACCCTGCTTTCGATTGGCTTACTGGGCTTGGCGCTGAGCTTTCCACTGATCGTCATCGGCATGGCCCGCTTGCCCTGGACAGAATCAATCTGGCCGCGGGCACTGCTGGCCCTATTACCCTTCCTCCTGATCGGGTGGTGGACGGCGCTGGCCTTTACGCATTTTACTGCAGCGAGTGGTTCGCTCTATGCGGCGGATCTGGCCGGGGCGGGCGTCGGTGTGATCGGCGCGCTGGCTTTATTAACCATTTGGAGCCCGTTTAGCGTGACCCTTTTCCTGGGTGTGATGCTTGCGCTGGCCGCCACGCTTTTCGTCTGGGCCAACGCTAGGGCATGGCGATGGCGCGCGCTGGGTGTTCTCTGCATCGTCGGTGGCGTCTGGATGAGCAATCTGGCAACAGGCTGGCTTGATGCGTTACCCACCCATACAGCCAACGCCCCGCGTGACAAGACGATGCTGGCCGTGCTCAACGATCCCACACAGGCGGCGCGCTTGGTGCGCACGGTATGGAGTCCGTTCGCGCGGGCGGACCTGGTCGAGACGAACGATCCTGCGGCCAAATTTATCTTTGCCGACGGCGGTGCGGGCAGTACGATGGTCCATTTTGATGGTCTTCAGCTAGACACCCTCAACTATTTGCGCGACGCGCCCGAATTTATCCCGTTTGCCGTGAGCCCGGTCACACAGACGTTGATTTTAGGGGCGGGCGCGGGCAAAGATATTGTGATGGGCCTGTTGGCCGGCGCGCAACAGATTACGGCCGTTGAAGTGAATCCGGCGACGGCCCAAATCACACGCGACGAATCGGATTACAACGGCCACATTCTGCACAATCCTGACGTGAACTTGGTGGTGAGTGACGCCCGCACCTATGTCGAGCGCAGCACGCAACCAGCCAGCCTGATCTATTTAAATTTGGTCTACACCCAGGCCGCCGCGCCGGCAAGCCAGGCATTGGCGGAAAATTACACCTTTACCCGCCAGGCATTTCGTACCTATCTGGAACATTTGACGCCGAACGGCCACCTGGCGATTGTTTCGCACAACGCATTGGAAGGCAGCCGCGCCGCCGTCACCGCCCTGCAAGCGCTAAGCGATCTGGGCATTCCTCCGGCCCGTGCGCTCGATCATCTCGTGCTCAGCATGTTGATCGCGGATGATCCAACCCTGCGCACCAGTGTTTTATTGGTGGGCCGTGAGCCGCTCAACCAAACAACCATTGCCGCCTATGTCGCAGCGATTCAACAGCAGCATATGCAGCCACTTTTTATCCCTGGCCTCTTCGAGACCGCCTTTGCCCCTTTACGCCAGGGGGCAAGTTTGCGAGATTTCGTTGTCGCCGATGCGGATTACGAGCTAGGACCAACCGACGATGATAAGCCGTTCTTCTTCAAACTAGATCCAGGCCTGCCCCCGGCGATTGGCCAAGCGCTCGTCATTGCAGCCGGATTGGCGCTGGGCTTATTACTTTTGGGGTTAAGACAAACAGCGCAGGCAGAGTCAGGTGCTGGGTGGCGCGCCCTCCTCTATATGGCTTTGCTGGGGCTGGGTTTCATGCTGGTGGAGGTGCCGCTCATTCAGCACTTTCAGCTTTTATTGGGCTACCCCGTGTTGTCATTGGCCACCGTCTTAGGCGCCTTGCTGCTGGCCGGTGGCCTGGGCAGTTGGCTCAGCCAGCGTTGGCCCGAGCCCGATCTGTTACTGCGCATCTGGGTGACGGCCCTTTGCGTTAGCGCGACCGTCGTCATTTATTGGGTCGTCCTGACGCCCATCGTGCAATTGTTGCTGCCGACACCGCTGACCATCCGCGTGCTAGCGACGATCATTTTGACTGCCCTGCCCGGTGTAGCAATGGGCATCCCTTTTCCCAGTTTGTTACGCTTATTCAAGGCCAATCAGGCGGGCATTGCTTATTTGTGGAGTGTCAACGGCGCCTGCTCGGTGCTTGGCTCAACGTTAGCCGTCGCCATTGCCATGACCTGGGGCTTTGGTCTGGCGATGTTAGGGGGTGCGGTGATGTATGGGGCGCTGGCGGTATTGGTATGGGGTAGAAGAGTGAATCACAAATAAGTAATAGGTAACAAATAATTATGGACGAAATTACGGCGGCAAGTGAGAATTACCGCTTACTTATTACTGATTAGGATGCAAAAAATGTTCCCATTTATCGAAAAACAAATTCGCCTCGCCGATCCAGTGGCGACAACTGGGGATCGGGTTTATGTAATTTGTTCTCAGAATGGTCTCTTCCCTACGTCGTGGCAGGGGCATGTCCCCCACGAAATGGGCGGTGTTTGGGACCATCCGATCAAGTTGCTGGATAGTTTCTGGTTCGCCTTGCGGTCCAAAACTTCCGGGGTGACCAACTGGTTGTCAGAGGCGGATGTCTGTCGAGTAGGGCTCGGCTATACGGAATTTGATTACCGCGTGGATGGCGTGCGCGTGACCAGGCGCGATGTCGCACCGGATGGCCTTGAAGGATTGATTGTCACGCTCACGGTCCAAATGCCCGAGCATTTTACCGAAGAATTAGAAGTGATAGTGTCGGTGCGCTCTGATTTGCGGCCCGCATGGTTGGGCGAACAGGCAGGGCTGCATGATGGCCCCGATCAGGCCGAAGCCGCGCCTGATCGACGTTCGGTTATCTTTCACGATGAAAATAATCCCTGGTTTGCCATCGTGGGCAGCGATCTGCCAGCCACAGATATAACGGTCAATGGCGACCTCCCAACCGTCCAGCTGACAATGGGACAGGGGGCTTCGGCGCAACTGCTTCTGCCATTAACCGATCAAGCGCCGCGGCCAGCCACGCTGACTTTATTGATCGCTGGTTCGTCACAAAGCGCCATGGCTGCCCAGGCAACCTTCGAACAATTGCAACGTGAGCACCCAGTTTTAACGGCGGCGAAACAGGCGAGTTATCAGCAGATCGCGCAACAGAGTGAACTGATCGCCCCCGATGCCATGCTGAATGAAGCTTTTCAGTGGGCGAAGGTGAACTGCCAGATGCTGGCCCGCGCGACGCCAACGCATGGGCTGGGGGCCGGCGCTGGCCTGCCAACCTATCCCTGGTGGTTTGGCATTGACACTGAATATGCAGTGTTGCCAATGCTGCAAGCGGGTCTGTTTGACTTGACCAAAGCGACCTTGCGCTTATTAAAACAGGTGAGCGAAACGGAAAATCGCGCTGAACCGGGGCGGGTCATTCACGAAATGTCGACGACTGGCATCGTACACAACCCAGGCAATTTGGTCGAAACGCCCGCCTTTACACGCGCCGTGCACCAAACCTGGCTCTGGACTGGCGACCAGACGTTTCTGACGGAGATGTATCCTTTCTGTAAACAGGGGGTGCTCGATTATACGCTGGGCCAATGCGACGCGGACGGCGATTTATGTCCGTCTGGGCGCAGTGTAATTGAGACTTTAGAGATGCACGCGGGCTTTGAATGCATCGATCTGGCGGTTTATACTTGGGAAGCTTTAACCCGGCTGGCGGACATGGCGCAGGCGATGGGTGACCAGGAGATCATACCAGAACTGCGCCATAAAGCCGACAATTTAGCGCATTGCATCCAGGAGGAGTGGTGGCTGCCAACCGAAGGCCTCTTCGCGGATGTGCGCGCCAGCACAACCGAGGTGCAGGCTGTACTCGAGCGGCTCGACACGTTAGCAATTAATCATCAGGACAATTTGGATCTGGTTCGCCAGGTCACCCAAGCCCATCATCTATTTGATCCTTTACTAACGCGCTATCAGCAAAACCCATCCGATATTGATCTGCCCTGGCTATTGCGCCATTGGGTGGTCATGTGTCCCGTGGAAGTCGGCGTCGCGACCCCAGAACAAGCGCGCCGCACCCTGGATCGGCTGACGTCACCTGAATTCTGCAACGAGTGGGGTATGTATCTCAACCCCGATCGCCATGATGTGATGAGCATTAATACCGGCCTGTTGGCGTTGGCACACATGCGCTACGGGTGGATCGACCAGGCCTTAGATTTGGTACAACGGATGGTTAAAACGTTGTTGCTCTATATGCCCGGCGCAATTAGCGAGGCGCTGCCGAATCAATGGTGTTTCATCCAATTATGGTCAGCGCTCGGTGTAATCTCACCCGTCGTGGAAGGCGTCTTCGGTATTGAACCGCGCGCTGGCGAACGTAAGCTGCGGGTCGTACCCAATTTGCCCACCACTTGGGACCAAGTCGCCATGCGCCAAGTGCATATTGGTGAGCAGCAGTTTGACATCCAGATAAGCCGAGATTCAGGGCAATATCACCTCGTAGTCACCAGCGATGCACCTGATTATCAGTTAACGCTTGGGGTCTATCTGCCGGAGACTGTCCAAGTGCAAACCATAACGCTCAACCAACAACCAGTCGTCTGGCGTTGGGAGACAACCCTGGCGGGCCGTTGTTTGCTGTGTGAGGGACTGGGAAACGCGGACTTAATTGTCACGCTGAGCTAGTCGCAGGGTGGTTTCGCAGACGTCGCCGCGCATTTATTCGCCAACAGAGTTTACCTCTATTCTACCCTCTAATTAAGAGGCCCAAAGTCCTATCTCAAACCACTGCCCAACGCTGGCAAATTCCGCTCACTTGTGCTATGATGCAGGGCATGAGTCCCGTGAGCCGAACCGTTACACCTGCCCTTAACTTACCAGAGACCTTCGCCTTCAGCCAGTCTAGCTTGCAGGCGTATGAGGATTGTCCGCGCCGTTTCTGGCTGGCCTACGCCGAGCAACTCCCGTGGCCGGCGGTCGAGGCCGAGCCGGTGTCCGAGCACGAGCAGTTAATGCGCCTGGGTTCGACCTTTCATCTGCTGGTGCAACGCGCCCAGATTGGGCTTGACCCCGAGCTGTTGGGGGCAGGGCTTGAGCCACCGCTGGGTGATTGGTTCAACGCCTATCTGCACCATCGACCGACTGATTTGCCCAGCGATTTTTTTGAAGTGGAACGGATCTTGAGCATGCCGTTTGGTGTAGCCGCCACACCTTTGAATGGCAGCGGACATGCCATGGCCCAAACTACCCCCATCTATCGGCTGGCGGCCAAATATGACCTGATTGCCGCTGACCAAACTGGCCGCGTTGTGATTATCGACTGGAAGACGGCCCGCAAGCGCACAGATCCCGCTAATTTACGCCAACGTTTGCAGACCATTGTCTATCCCTATGTGTTGGTCGAAGCCAGCGCCAAGTTGCCCTGGGGGCCGGTGCAGCCCGAACAAGTAGAGATGCGCTACTGGTTTACCGCCGCGCCAGGCCAACCCGTGGTCTTTCGTTATGATCGCGCCCAACACGAAGCCAATCATGAGCGCCTGCACCATCTGCTCGAGGAAATTCTGGCCGGCCAGCGTGAGGTCGATTTCCCCACTGTCTACGACACGGAAATTAACCGCAAGCGCTTCTGTAGTTTTTGTGTCTATCGCAGCCGGTGCAATCGCGGCGTGACAGCGGGTAATTTAGACGAGCTCGCTGATGCAGAAGATTTCTTCGCCGTCGATGCGGACACAGCATTGGAATTTACGCTAGACGATGTGACGGAATTGGCATTTTGATCGAGAAACAGAGGTCAATTGATGGACAAAAATTTACTCAGACAATATCGAGAACGATGGGAAGCTGTGGCTGAAGTTGAGCGAATAGAACATCAAGCAGCTACAGTTGAGCAGCGTTGGCGAAAATTCAATTCAATTCTTCGATTGGCTGCCAGTTTGGGCTTAAAAAGAGGTGAGTCCGGCGACGAAATCGAAATGGTCAGAAATCGCTGGAAAAAATTGAAGGGTTTTTCATAGTGTCTCTGCCCATCTTACTGGATTCATTCCAAAGCTCATTAGCAGCTTTACAACGTTTGCTAGATCATTTTAATAACCAGGGTGTCATCATAGGCGGTATAGCAGTTAGCCTGCTAGCCGAACCGCGCTTTACGGCTGATGCCGATGCCGTGATTTTATTAGCCACAGACGATTTACCCCGTTTACTGGATTTAGCTAGACAAGAGGGATTAGTGCCGCGAATTGATCAGGCCGAACAATTCGCGCGGCGCAATCGAGTACTACTCCTACGGCATACCGAAAGCGAAATTGATGTTGATATATCTTTAGGTCTATTACCGTTTGAGATCGAAATGGTGGAACGCAGTAAGCTCCATCAAGCGGGTTCCTTAAAACTTCGACTGCCTACGCCCGAAGATTTGCTCATTATGAAAGCCATAGCTCATCGCCCCAAAGATTTGATCGATATCGAGTCGATTATCAATAGTTATCCGAATTTAGATCGCAAGCGCGTCCAATTTTGGGTCGAACAATTTGCTGAAGCGCTTGAAACACCCGAGCTATGGGACGATGTAGCGCGTCTTTTGCGTAAAACAAAATAAATTTGCTTTCTAATCTGTTGTTTCGTCATGCCACAACCTTGGACCATTCGCCCCGCCGTCCCCCCATCATCTGAACTAACGGCTGCCGTTGGTGGACATCCACTCATTGCGCAACTGTTGGCGCAACGCGGTTTTGACACGGCGGCTAAGGCCCGCGCCTTTCTTGATCCCACCCAATATGCGCCCGCATTGCCAACCGCGCTCTTTGGGGTGGCCGAGGCGGCGCAACTACTTTGTGAGGCGATCAGCGCGCGCCATAATATCCTCGTCTGGGGTGATTTTGATGTAGACGGCCAGACAAGCACCTCGTTGCTCGTCGCTGCGTTACAAAAACTGGTCGGGGTGGATCGGGTGCGCTTTCATGTGCCCAATCGGTTTAGCGAAGGCCACGGCATGTTGCCCGACAAACTGGCCGAGATATTGGCCGACCCGACCTTTCAACCCCACCTGATTCTGACCTGTGACACCGGCATTGCCGAAACCGCCGGTGTGGCCTATGCCAAAGATCGCGGCATCACCGTCGTCGTCACTGACCACCACGATCTGACGCCAGAATTCCAAAAGTTACGGCCTGGTCTGGATCAATTGTGGGGCATTGATGGTGACGTTATCGGCAAAGCCAGTGTGCGCCGCGCCGATGCGATTGTCAACCCAAAGTTTCAGCCACTTGGCGACCCGTTGCGCACGTTGCCGGGCGTCGGTGTGGCCTATAAGCTGGTGCAAGAGGTCTACAAACAGTGCAACCGCGCTGGCGAAGAGACCGACTTACTCGATCTCGTGGCGCTGGGCATCGTGGCGGACGTGGCCGAACAGGTCAACGATGCGCGGTATCTGTTGCAACTGGGGCTCGACAAATTACGTCGCACCAAACGGATTGGGTTGTTGGCGTTGATGGAAGTGGCGCGCCTCAATCCCCAGACCGTCGATGCAGAATCGATCGGCTTTCAACTCGGCCCGCGGATGAACGCCTTGGGTCGCTTAGAAGATGCCACCGTCGCCGTGGAATTATTGACCACGCGCGATATTATCCGCGCCAGCCAACTGGCGGCCAAGATGGAGCGCCTGAACCAAGATCGGCGTCTGCTCACCAGCCAGATCACCAAAGCGGCGATGGACATGATTGAGCGCGATCCCAGCCTCCTAGATTTTAACGGACTGGTGCTGGCGCATGAGGGCTGGCACGCCGGCATTGTGGGCATTGTGGCCTCGCGCCTGGTAGAAGCGTATAACAAGCCAACAGTGCTGCTGCTCAAACCACCAGGGCTCCCGGCACGCGGCAGCGCACGCAGCATTGCTGGGGTGGACATTGGCGGCTCGATTGCAGCGTGCGGCCATTTGCTGTTAGGCCACGGCGGTCATCCCGGTGCGGCGGGCCTTAGTTTGATCCCCGAGAATATTGACCACTTCCGCCGTGAGTTACACAAGCAGATCGACCTACATCGCGATAGCAGCGCACCGACCGGGTTGATGATCGACATCGAAGCGCCCTTATCCCAGCTGAATCTGGCGCTGGCCGAGGAACTGCAACGTTTAGCGCCCTTTGGCCAAGGCAACCCGACACCACAATTTATGAGCCGTAACTTGACCATCGTCGAAGATCGGCGCATCGGCCGCGAAGGTACCCATCGCCGTTTGACCGTACAAAGCACTGATGGCACAAAAGCACCGGTCATCTGGTTTAATGGCGCCGATGTCGAATTGCCAACTGGCCCGCTTGATCTCGTCTATACGGCGGGCATCAATGAATATAAGGGCGAACGCAGCTTACAACTAAGCTATATTGCCAACCGGTCTAGCCAAGTTGAGACCATCGAAATATTGCCGTCGGCAACGCCTCAGTGGCAATTGCACGACTGGCGCGGCCAAAGTCTTCGCCTCGAGGATTTGCCCACTGCGGAGCAGGCGATCTGGTTTGCCGAAGGTGTCACACTAACCTGGAACGACGCACCCATTGCCTATGCCCCGCGCACCCATCTAGTCGCCCAAACCAAACGGCTGGCCGGCAACCAATCCTTAGTGATCTGGGGAATCCCGCCATCACCAGAACTGTTACATTGGGTGATAGAGAGTGTGAAGCCAACCAGCATCCACTTATGTGGGCAAACAACGTCCGACGATTCATTGGGCGGGGTGCTGCGCCATGTGGCAGGGATGTGCAAATACGCGCTGGAACGTGACAAATTGGTCTATATTGATCGGATGGCGGCGCGCCTGGGCACGACCGAAGCGGTGATTCGCCACAGCTTGCTCTGGTTAGAAAGCCGCGGTCGGCTCAAGATCGAGGAATTTCTAGAAGGTGACAGCATGCGCATTGCCGCTGGCGATGGTCACGATCAAAAAGAGAATGCCGCAATCCTCCAAGCCGAGGTAGAAGAACAATTGGCAGAAGTGCGCGCCTACCGGCGTTTCTTTTTGCGGGCAAAACTAAGCGAATTGGGCTTAAATGCGGCAAAGTAGCACGATGCGCCAAAGTTTATCCATTGATTGGCAAGCCATACCGGTGCGACAACAGAAGATAAAATGGTAAATAATCAGCCAAGTGCGTACGGGTTTCATCAAGCCTTCACGACCCTGGAGGCTAGTTGGCGCACGTTTCCCAGCCATTATTTGCTTTATGCCGCCACCGGCGCTTTCCGCCTCGAAGTCGCCCATGCCCAATGGCTGTTGCCACCCCAACGCGCCGCGTGGATTGCCGCCGATGTCCCCATTCGGGTCACGATCCAGGCGCCGGTAACCTGTAGTTCTGTCCTGTTTGCGAAGGGCAGCATCCCGACGCCCCCCTTTGATTGTCGAGTTTTCGCCATCTCACCCCTGGCTCGCGAGATGATCCACTATGCCATGCGGTGGGGTGCGGACCGCGATCCACAGGACAAGAGCGCAGATCGCTTCTTCCTGACCTTAGCCGAAATCTGCCGCGAATTAGCGGCTACCACGGATCAATTCTGGCTGCCCCGCGCCCACTCCGACGAACTCAAACGGGCCCTCGCCTACACCGTGGACCATATGGCTGCCGAGCCAAACTTTGCCGAAGTTGCCGACATCGCCGCTGTCTCCGAACGCACACTAGCCCGCCGTTTTGCCGAAGAGACGCACATGACCTGGCGGCAATTCTTGCAGCGCGCCCGCATGATTCGCGCGATGGAGTTGCTTGCGGTGGGTAATACCAAAGTGATCGAGACCGCGCTCGCCACCGGTTTCAGTAGTATTAGCGCTTTTAACAATGCCTTTAAAAATTTCACCGGGGAAACACCGACACAATATCGTCAACGCTTTCAAAGAAAGGGCGAAAGCCGGGTGGAATGATAAATTTTACCAGTGCGGGGCGATCACGGCCCATCCTCGCCGTTATCGGCCAATCGCTTCTCGAGCACGCTAATGCGTTCGCCTTGATTGACAATCAACTCGGCCAGAAAGCCCACCAAGAAGAGCAGCACGCTGATGACGGCCAAGATGCCGGCAGCAATAAAAACGGGGCGTTGTTGGGTATCGGTGAAAATGTAGAGCACGGTCAGATAGACAAAGGTGAGCAGGCTGAGCAACATGCCCGCCATGCCCAAACCGCCAAAAAAGCGCATGGGCGCCTGGCTAAAGGTCAGCAAAAACTTGAGCACCAGGACATCGAGAAAGCTTTTAGGAATCCGTTCCCAGCCAAATTTACTGCTACCGGCCATGCGCGGTTTGTAATCGGTCTGTACTTCATCGAGACGAAAGCCTTGGTGGACCGCAATCATCAGGATAAAACGGTGCCAGTCACTGCGCAATGGCGGCAAGCTTTCGATCACCTCGCGGCGCATCGCCTTAATCCAGTTGCCATCGTGGACGGGCACATTGGCCAGCGTGCGCATGACAAAATTGTAGATCGCACTGGCGAGCACTTTGCCATCCTTGCGCCCCTGCCGCCAGCCGGCCACAACATCCAGATCATGCTGCTGCATATAGCGAACCAAGGTTGGCACGTCGAGCAACGGATCAGATTCCATATCCGCCGGGATCAGGATCACAATTTTGCCGCGGCTGGCGCCAAACATCTTTTGCAAGCCAGCCGTCATACCCTGGCTGCGCCGATGGGTAAAGACGCGTAGGCTAGGGTAAGCACGCTGTAGTTCCACCAAAATGACAGCGGTGCGATCCGTGCTGCCATCATTGACAACCAATACCTCACCCGAACATTTCAAACTGGCAAAGGCTTGGAAGCTCCGTTCCACCACTTGGGCAATCGTCGTTTCTTCATTACGCGCCGGCACGACAACCGAAATTTCAAGCTCATTCACAACTTTTTCTCACCTGGAAACTATGCAAAATCATGCGTTGACCTAGCTTGATTGTTCGAGAAAGGCTTTGACAAGCGCCACAACCCGATCCTGTTGCGCTTCGGTCATCTCGGGGTAGAGCGGCAAACTGAGGCAAGTGTCGGCCACTAATTCGGTGACGGGCAACGCACCCTGCAGATACCCAAGGTCGGCATACGCCGGTTGCAAATGCAGCGGCACCGGATAATGGACACCGGCTTCGACACCTGCTTGTTTCAAATAATCAAGCAACTCATCACGGCGCGCCGTACGAATCACAAAGAGATGCCAGGCCGGATTGGCCTCCGGCGCCACCGCCGGCAAGACAAGTTCACAATCGGCCAAGAGCATTTGATAACGCGCTGCCAAATGCCGTCGCGCCGTTGTCCAGGCGGCCAAATGCGGTAATTTAGCCCCCAAAATCGCGGCTTGCAACGTGTCCAGCCGTTCGCCAAATCCCTTCTGATCATGCAAATATTTCGAGCGCCGCCCATGATTGCGCAACGAACGCACCTGCTCCGCAACGGGAACGGCATTGGTGGTCAGTGCGCCGGCATCGCCATAAGCGCCCAAATTTTTTCCGGGATAAAAGCTAAAACAGCCCGCGTCGGCCAAATTACCCGCCAACTGCCCTTGCCAGGTGGCGCCATGCGCTTGGGCCGCGTCTTCGATCACCACCAGTTGATGGGCTTTGGCAAGTTGGTTGATTCGTGTCATGTCGGCCGTCTGCCCGTAGATGTGCACCGGAATGATGGCACGCGTGGCCGGTGTTATGGCGGCCGCCAAACGCGCTGGATCAAGCGTGTAAGTGGCTGGGTCAATATCCACAAAAACGGGCTTGGCGCCCACGGCGCTGATCGCTTCGGCGGTGGCGATAAAGGTATGGGCGACCGTAATGACTACATGCCCTGCACCCACACCGAAGGCGCGCAACGCCAGTTCAAGCGCGGCTGTGCCACTGCTGACGCCAACACACTGCTCGACGCCACAATAGTTCGCAAACGCGGCTTCAAACGTGCGTACATCTGGCCCCATAATAAAGCTGGTGGTATCGATAACCCGCTGGATCGCGGCGTCAATTTCAGGCCGAATGGCGGCGTATTGGGCTTTTAGATCGACTAAAGGAATTGTTTGGCTCATAGGAATCATTTCTGAATAGATTGATACATAGGGGTTTTACCTCCGCGCCCTGTGGGTGCATCCCCCTCCTGAACTCAACCCTTTGATTCAGGAGAAGGGAAGAGGCCCCCGCGTCACACAAAAAGATAGCCGAGCAAGCCGCTCAGCCATTGACAGGATCGAATAAGCAAAGATGAATCTCAGCGTAGCGATTGACATTTCGTTTCACGCCAGGAATTCAGCCAATAACTGGTGAAAATGATGTACGCCGTTTTCACGTTTGACCGAATAGCGGCCTTGTTCATAGATGCCGGTCTGCAAATTGCGCCAGACGTATTCACAGATTTCGATGTCCTCTTTCTGAATTTGATCGCTGAAATCAATTGAACTCTGGAGATTATTCCAGGTTTCAGGCGTACCAGGGTCAGAAAAGAACCATTCAAAAATCGTCAACGTGCGGTCGTAGCTGAGTGGCACAATAATGTTAATTTGGAGCATGCCCATATAGATATTGAGCATAAAATTTGGGAAAAGCCAGTAGTAAAAGGCCCGTTCATCGCCTTCGAGCGCCGTATACACCCGGCCCGCGGCATCTTCTGTGCGCACAGGGCGAATTGGCGCATACTGTGACGAATAATAACGAAAGGTATCCACGCGATAGTGTTGATAATCGAGTTCACGGTATAAGCCTGGATGGGCCACAGGTACATGGTAGCCTTCTAGGTAGTTATCAATATAAATTTTCCAATTCGCGTTCACGGTATAATCACGGCGCTCGACGCGGCGCATGCTGTCAAAGTTGAACTGCTTGGTCTCTTCAGGGATCTTGCCTAATGTTTCTACGAGAGAAGGCCCATCGGCATCCATATTCACAAAGGCAAACGGCCCCCAGGTTTCGACCCGAATCGGCAACAGCCCATAATCCGCCTTGGTGAAATTCTCGACCGCTTCAAATTCGGGCGTCGTGCGCAGACAGCCGTCCAGACCATATAACCAACCATGATACAGACATTGCAACGTCTTGCGATTGCCAGCGCCTTTGGCCACAATGCCGGCGCGATGTCGGCAAATGTTATAAAAGGCGTGCAACTCACCATTGCTATCGCGCGTCAGCACCACAGGTATGCCAGCAACATCCACTGCGACATAATTGCCCGCAAAGCGCAGTTGGTCAAGCGGGGCAGCATATTGCCAGCTACGGCGAAAGACCTGCTTTTTTTCAAGTTCTAAACGCGCCGGATCCGTGTACCAATGGGCAGGAATTGTCGCGGCATTGGCTAGACGCGGTTCAAAGATAAATCGTTCGCTCATGCTTGGCTCTCTTGGTGATTGGCTGTTTTGGTGTTATTTTCGCCGATAGCCCAAGTATATCACCTGCAAGCGAAGGAACAGAAGTCGAAAAGAGGTTTGTGTTATACTCTTAGAAGTAGTTTAAGAGGCCCGCCGCAAATGCTATTCGCTGTCTGACGTAATAAACTCGATCAAAATGGGTTACATGACTCCCTGAACCTGTTTTAACAGGTTTTCTATATCAGACGCTGAATTCTATTCAGCGTTTTCTCGCAGTCAGTCATGTAGAAAGCTACTTGCATGTCGATCACCGCGCTTGGGTTATTAATTACTGCCGCACTTTTACATGCCGGTTGGAACTTATTGTTAAAGCAGATTGGGGAGCGTTATATTGTAACGTGGTGGGCGCTGCTGGTGGGTTCACTCTGTTTCTTACCCTTCTTGATCCAAGCCTGGCCGCTGCCTTGGCAAATCTGGCCGTATGTGCTGGTAAGTGGTCTCTTACAGGCGGCCTATTTTGTCATCCTGGCCGCCGCCTATGGACGCGGTGATTTTTCGTTGGTCTACCCAATTGCGCGCGGCGCTGCGCCTGGTCTCTTAGC
>JAPLGZ010000494.1 GCA_026389895.1 Chloroflexota bacterium
CACTGGGATGTGGACACTTCACAAGATCCCATTCCTTTTTTTGTCCAGGGTGTCCTCTATTTGGCCGACACAACGGCAGATCAAGGCGGCTTTCAGTGTGTTCCCGGCTTCACCAACCGTTTCGCCGAGTGGGTTAAGACCAAGCCCGCTGACCGCGATCCCTGGCATCCAGTGCTTGAACAGGGCGAAGTGAAGACGATCCCCGGCAAGGCTGGTGATCTGTTAATTTGGCGTAATTTATTGCCGCATGGCAACAGCCGGAATCGCAGCACCAAACCGCGCTTGGCGCAATACATCAGCATGTCGCCCGCGCGTGAGGATAATGAAGAGGCTCGCCAGAAGCGCATCGAAGGCTGGCGCGAGCGCAAGTCACCCGGTGGGAGAGCCTTTCCTGGCGACCCGCGAGGCTTTGAACAAACCCGTCCAGTCGCAGAGCTAACCGACCTCGGCAAGAAATTGCTGGGTCTGGAAAGCTGGAATGTTTAAACGCAAGGATACGGGATACAGGATTAGGGATTAGGAAGACTGCTCTTTAATCCCTGGTCCCATATTCTTAATCCCTGTTTCTTCACCACGTAACCGTATTCGTAACCTATTTCTAACAAGGACAAAGCTATAATGACCGAAAAGTTGACCCGCCGTAATTTTCTCCGTGCAACTGCCGGCCTGACCGCCGGGATCGCCCTCGCGGCCTGTTCGCCTGCCGCCTCACCCGCGACCGCGCCTGCTGCTGCCGGTGATACGAAAGCGCCCGACGCTGCCGCCATCGCCTTGGTCTTTTCTATGTGGGGCGACTTGTTCTCGGTTGAGAATATGCGCAAAGTGCTAGATAACTATGAGAAAAGCAACCCTGGCACTAAAATCACAATTGAGCATTATGCCTTTGGCGACTATAATCAGAAGATTCCTTTGGAATTGGCCGCTGGCGCTGGTCCAGATGTCCTTTCCACCGTCGATCTGATTGCCCCGCAATTGATCAAGGCTGGCACGGCGCTCGACTTGACCTCTTATTTTGAAACTTACCAGACAAAAGTTGGTAAGGACATTAGCAAGATCTACTTCCCGGCGGCGATCGACATTTTCTCGAAAGACAAGAAAGTGTACGCCGTGCCCTACTATGTTGATCCGTCGATTATGTGGATTAACAAAGGGCTGTTTGAAGCGGCTGGGCTACCCCTCCCCACTGCGGATTGGACCTGGGATCAATTCCATACCGTGGCCAAACAGTTGACGCTAGATGAAGCTGGCAAGGACGCGACCAGCGCCGACTTCAACCACGACACCATTAAGCAATGGGGTTTGGGGACGCACACCGCCTACTGGGATAGCTGGCTCAAGGCCAACGGCTCTTCCCCGTGGAATGCGGATGAAACCGCCTCTAATCTGTTGGACCCCAAGAGTGTCGAAGCGCTCACGCTGCTTGGTCAGCTTTCTTGGGATCGCGTCACCCTTTCTGCTGGCATGGAGAAGATGGTTGGTGCCGAGGCTGCGTATTTTGCTTTCGGCACCGGTAAAGTTGCCATGTGTTTTAATGCCAGCTGGCTCACGGCCTATCTGGGCAAGGTTGACCCGATGGTTCAGGTCATCCCGATTGGACCAAGTGGGAAAACCCACGGTAGCCGCCTACACTCCGGTGGCTACACGCTCAACGCTGCCACCAAACACCCGAATGAAGCCTTTGCCTTCGCCACCTTCTTCTCGGGTAGCGAGGAACGGTTGGGCCAGGCGATTCAGGTTTCCGAAGCCAAGTGGGGTGGCATTCCAGCCAATCTAGATCTGTTTGCGAGCGATCTCTTCCAGAAATCGGGCAAGGGCCCGGAAGTTAACAAAGCCTTCGAAGGGGCGTTGGCCGATGCCTCCGTCTTCTCTAAGAGCACGGCGGCCAATGAGTTAGAGACCACGATCAACCAACTGCTGGAAGAAGCGTGGAATTCTCCCGATAAAGTTGATATTATGCCCGCGATCACCGAGGCCGATGCCAAAGTGACCAAGTTGCTCTCTGAAGCCGCGGCTAAGAAATAATGGCCGGCGCTTAGCGCTAATGAATAGGGAGATTGAGAGATAGGAGATTAAGATCGAGCATCTCTAATCTCTCAATCTCTCCTGCTTACTAGTTATTGCTTCACGCCGTACGAACCCTGCGGAGAATAGAATGAAATTGAATACGGCTCGTCGCGAGGCCTTGACGGCCTATCTGTTTATTACGCCGCTTCTTCTCGGTTTTATTTTGTGGAACTTTGGCCCGCTAATCGCCTCGCTTGGTCTATCCTTTTCGGATTATAACTTGCTCAGCGCCCCACATTTTGTGGGATTTGAAAATTATGCGGCGCTTCTCAAAGATGATGTCTTTCCCCTGGCCTTTCGCAATACGATGATCTACGCGCTAGTCACTGTGCCTTTGGGGCTAATCGTTTCACTGGGATTGGCGTTGGTGATGAACCAAAAGGTCAAAGGCACGGCGCTCTTTCGCACGATCTTCTTTACGCCGTCGGTCTGCGCCGTGGACGCGATTGCGCTCGTCTGGCAGTGGATTTATGACAGCGATCTTGGGCTGCTCAATTACTTTCTCGTGGAACTCGGTTTCCATAAATTTCGCTGGTTACAGGATCGCAGCCTGGCTTTGCCGGCGATTATGCTGATGAGCATCTGGCAGGGGGCCGGCTATACGATGGTCATCTATCTGGCCGGGCTTCAAGGTGTACCCGCGCAACTGTACGAAGCGGCCGAGATCGATGGCGCAGGCGCATGGTCACGTTTCCGGCATGTTACCTTGCCCTTGCTCACACCCACCACTTTTTTCTTGTTGATCGTCGGCTTCATTGGGGCCTTTCAATTTTTTGCCGAATCATACATGATGACGCGCGGCGGGCCACGTTATGCCACGATGTCATTGGTCTACTTGATCTATCTCAACGGGTTCAGTTATTTTAAAATGGGCTTTGCTTCGGCGATTGCGTGGGTGCTCTTTGCCGTCGTCTTTGTGCTGACCATGATTCAACTGCGCTATAGCCGTCGCTGGGTGCATTATGAATAGCGAAGCAACCCCGCCTTTCCCTGATAAGGGAGGGTGCCGGTTGGTGGACAAAAGGTGTCACTTCGTATGCCCCTGATCTGTCCCTTCCCTGGTTCGGGTGGGGTAAGTTTTTGCCTCGGCCATCAGTCATAAAATTGCGAGTAAACATCCATGAGTGTGCAAAAATCCTCGACTGAATTGTTAGACCTGGCGCCAGCCGGTCAGCTTGCCAAGCCATACGCCAAAAAGAAGCGTAAAGGCATCGGGTTGTCACGAATTGGCGTCTATGCGATCATCCTGGCGGGTGCGGCTCTGACACTGATTCCCTTTGTGTGGATGCTGTCAACATCCCTGAAAACCCGCGATCAACTCTACGTCTATCCGCCCGAATGGCTACCAAAACCGTTTGACTTTGAGAGTTATCGCGTGCTCTTTGACCCGCTGCCGTTTGATACCTTCTTTGTAAATAGTGCTTTTATTGCTGTGCTTTCAACCTTGGGGACCTTACTGGCCTGTTCGTTGGCGGCTTATGCGTTTGCTCGGTTGCGTTTTCCAGGCAGCAATGTGATCTTCGGGTTGTTGCTCGCCACGATGATGATTCCGGGGCAAGTGCTCTTGCTCCCGTTGTTTATCTTGTATAAGAATATTAACTGGCTGAACACGCTCTATCCGCTCTGGGTGCCAGCATTCTTTGGCAGCGCGTTTGGCACGTTTTTGTTGCGCCAGTTCTTCTTAACCTTACCCTCTGAACTTACCGACGCGGCCAAAATTGATGGCTGTTCGCATTTTGGCATCTACTGGCGGATTATCCTGCCGCTGGCCGGGCCAGGGCTGGCCACGTTAGGGATCTTTACCTTTATGGGGTCGTGGAATTCCTTTCTGGTGCCACTGATCGTGATCAGTGATACGGCCTTGCGCACCGTGCCCTTGGGGTTGGCGGCTTTGCAAGATAGCGGTGAGGTTCGCCTCAACGCCGTAATGGCCGCCTCGACTCTGAGTGTATTACCTATTCTGCTCGTCTTCTTTTTTGCCCAGAAGTATTTCGTGCAAGGTGTTGTGCTGACTGGGATCAAGGGGTAAAACTCGTCCTCACCCCCCAACCCCCTCTCCTGAACGGTAAAGCTGTTTCAGAAGAGGGGGTCGGGGGGTGAGGAATTTTTACTCCCATGCGATCTTATACTTGTACACCCATTCGTAGCCGCGTTCCCCAAACAAATTCATAAAAATCATCACCATCAGTTCGCGGATCTTTTCCTGAAATGGGGTAACCACCTGCTTGTCACCGGCGAGCCGCCGGCCCTCGGCGACGATTTTTTCGACCCGGGGTTTCCGATCTTTTTCAAATTGAGCGAACACTTGTGCATAATCGCCTGTTGAATCACGCAGCAGTTTGGCCAAGTACATCGCATCTTCGAGCGCCATCGCAGCCCCTTGCCCGGCATTCGGGCTGACCGCATGCGCCGCATCACCGATCAAGAGAACCCGCCCTTGATGCCAGATTGGCAGTGACTGAATATCGCTAATATTTTGTTTGATTGGTGAATGCGTGTGCTGGATCAGGGTTTCAATTGGTTCATGATAACCTTGATAAATGGCTAGCAGTTCGCGCTTGATCGTGGTTAAAGAGAGGTCGGCTAATTCTTCTCTGGTCAATTCCTGATCGCGCGCTAAATTGGACCACCACATAACATCACCGTTTTCTGCACCGCCATAACCAAAGAAGCCTTGCGCCCCGAAGGTAAAAGTAAGACTTTGTTTCTCGCGTTCCGTCATCATGGGCAAGGCTGCGGCTGGCGTGACGCCACCCACCCCAATAATGCCCACATAGGCGGGTTTGGGGCTGTTGGGCAGCACCGTCTGGCGTGTCTTAGAGTGAATGCCGTCGGCGCCGATCAGCAGATCCCCTTCGGCGCAGGTGCCATCCTCAAAATGGGCCGTCACCTTGCTAGCCGTCTGGGTAATGGTTTTAAGCCGCTTTTGGTATTCTACCTGAATTCCCTCCGCTTTCATCGCCTCGGTCATAATATCGTATAACGCAGGACGCAACAGACTGACGGCCGGTTGCCCATATTTTTGTGCGCCACGTTTAATTCGCGCCAATAAACGCCCTTGCGCGTTATAGAAAACATTTTCCAATGTCAGGCTGCCACGCGCGATCACCTTCTCGGCCAAACCTAACTCATGCAACACATTCACCCCATTAGGTGCCAACCCCAAACCGCCACCTACGCCATCTTTATAGGTGTAGGCTTCATAGACAACCGCCGTGATACCGGCTTTCTTCAGAAATAACGCCAAGGCTGGCCCGGCAATCCCGCCACCAATAATCAGAACTTTACCTTGGAATTTTGGTTTGTTTGACATATACTTACTCCTTGTATTTAAATTAGCGAGAAAAAATGATATAATCTTACTTGTTGATTATCTTTTTATTTGATTATCTTTATTATTGAGATAATTATATTTATAACTAAACCTTGTGTCAAATAACATATGCCCAATAATTTGAAAATAAACGAATTAACCCAAGAATTGAACCGCCAGTTTCGGTATACTTCGGCTAATGCGGTAATGTTTAGCCAGGTAATTGCCCAGAAAGCTGGGATCAATTCGACCGATAATGAATGTCTTGATTTTCTGCTCTTGAACGGTCCGGCCACGGCTGGCCAACTGTCTGAGTTAACCGGTCTAACCACCGGTGCGGTTACGGCAGTGATTGACCGGCTCGAAAAGATTGGTTATGTGAAACGGGAGCGGGATAGTGCGGATCGGCGCAAAGTGATTGTGGTGCCAAACAAGGAAAAAATTAATCGGGAGATTATGCCGCATGTGATGCCGATGGGGATGGCAATGGCCGCGCTTTGTGCGGAATACTAGGAAGCTGAACTTGCGATCATCCTGAACTTTATAACCAAAGCAAATGTGGCCGCCACGGAAGTGATTTCAGCCGCTAGAAACGATTGATCGGCAGGATGTGCGAGGTAGGGGACAGGCATGCCTGTCCCCTACCTCGCACATCCCCGTGATTAAAATCATTAGTTATGTTCATGAAACCCGCGTAGTGGGTTTTCAGGAGCCCCTTGGGCGCGTTGCTGCGAATTTATTCGCTCGACTTGCCCCGCTGCCACTCTTGATACCAGCGTTCTCTGTTATGAATGCCCACGTTGAAAACTTCAAATGCGTCATCCTGTGGGGTATAGCCCACGATTTCCCGCGCGTTGGTGATGTCCATGCGCTTAAAACGGTTATCCGAACAGGCTTGGAAGACGGCAAATTGCACGTTGGGTGTGTCAATGCATTGGACGAACAGATGGCTTAAATCGCGCACACTCACATAGGCGCTCAGGTTGCGACCATCCATGCCATTGGGTGTTTTCATGCCAGGGTTTTCGGCAAAGGCGCCGATGCGCACGCCAATGCAGGACAAGTTTTCCGCATAGGCGAAATAATGGCCCATCAATTCGCTAAAACCCTTGGCGACCGCGTACATATTCATCGGCTTCATGGGCATTTCTACGCGTGCCTGAACATCGAGCGGATAGCCTTCGATCACTTGGACACTGCTCGCAAAGATGACCCGCTGACAATTTTGATCTTTGGCGGCCCGAAAGATGTTGTAGGCTGTTTTGATGTTATTGTCGAGTAGCGAGCCATAAAAATCGGCGCTGGGTGACGCGTCGGCGGCAAGATGGACCACTGCATCCATGCCCTTGCAGACCTTTTGGCAGACTTCCAACTCGGCTAAGTTGGCTTCGACAACCGCATGTTCACCTGGCTCGCTGATCTTATCTGCAAAGCGATCCACCAGACGAAACTGATAACGGTCGCTGGCGAAATGGCGAAAGGCCGTGCCCACGCGACCGGCGGCTCCGGTCAGTAATATTTTCTTCATTATACTCTTCTTCTTTTGATGCTATGCTCAGGGAATGAGACTTCATTGGCAAGTGCAGCGCACTGGTCAGTGGCTGATTTCTGATGGAAAGAGAAGTTGCCCGGTGTGCTACACTTAGTGGCGACTGTAATCTTTTGGTCTAGCGACCCGACACTTTTGCCCAGAGCATTAAAATGCTCGACTGACAATAGCAAGTCGCCTCAGCGACTAAGAACCTCATATTCAGTCGCTGAGGCGACTTGCTATTGTCAGCTGCGGGTTTCAACCCTGCTACTCCGGAAAAGTGTCGGGTCGCTAGATCTGATTTTATGCTTAGGCCAGCCCGGCTGCTTGTTCACGCGTGATCGACCAGTGTAATGGCTCTCCCCTGAGAAAACGTTGTAATTCTTCGACCACAATATGACCCATCCGTTGGCATTCCTTGTCGAGTGAACCGGCAATGTGCGGCGTGAGGATCACGTTGGGTAATGTATAGAGTGGCGAACCAACCACGGGCGGTTCGGGATAGGTGACATCCAGCACGGCGACCAGATCTGGTCGTTGTTGTAACACCTGGATCATCTCCTGCTCGCACACGATCGCCCCACGTGCGGTATTGATAAAGGTCGCGCCAGCTTTCATCGACGCCAGATGCTCGCCAGTGATCATGTTTTCGGTCTCTTTGAGCCACGGTGTATGTAATGAGACCACGTCGGCGCGCCGGAAGACTTCTGCTAGTGGACAAAGTTCAACGCCCAGGGCATCGGCATCGGCCTGTTTGGCAAACGGGTCATAGGCGATCAATTGTAGATCAAAGTGCTGCAAGTGTTGGCAGACCATGCGCCCAATCATCCCCAGCGAAATGATCCCTACCGTGCTGCCATAAGCGCCTGCCACAGGCAGACGCGGGGCATAGGCATGGGTCTGCTTGCTGATCAGGACATGTTGCCAGCTCTTTTTCAGGGCCAGGAGAATCTGCGCCAGGGTGAATTCCGCCACCGGCACGGCGTTGGCGGCATAGGAACTGGTGATTGGAATGCCACGCCGCCAGAAGGTATCAGTTGTACAATATTTGATCGAGCCTGCGCCGTAAAAGATGATCTTCAGGTTGGGCGTTGCGACCAAGAAGGCTTCATCAATGACGGGCATACCCCAGCCAGAAAAAATGATTTCCGCATCGTGGAGAATGGCCGGATTCGCTTGGATCGATTGGGCGGTTTGCGGTGGCGCGTAAAGCTCTACCGCTTGCGCAATCGCTGCTCGTTCGGCTGCCCCATAAATTTGCTCATAGGCATCCCGGTTGAGCAGAAAAATACCCTTGTACATAACCCGCGCGCCTTTACGCTTTTTCGGCCAGTTTGCGCACGCCAGCCACACCTTTGGCGACCGCCTCGGCATAGACGAAAAAGTCACCGCTGTACGAAATTACGTCAAAGCCCATCTCCATCCACTCCTGGGCTTGCTCCAGATTGGCGGGTTGGATACCCGCGCCTAGATTGTATTTGCGGCAGGTATCGACCACCAACTTCATGCCGTCTAGAAATTGTTGGTGATGAAATTGGCCCGGGATGCCCTGTGAGTTGGTCAGATCAAAATGCCCAACCCAAAGCACATCGACGCCGGGTGTGGTCGCAATTGCTTCGATATTTTCCAACCCTTCTACACTCTCGATCTGGCAGATGATGGTTGTATTTTGATTGGCATAAGGCATAAACTCGGCTGGTTTCACCCCTCTGAAATCATTTTGGGCGTTGCCAAAAATGCAGCCACGTTTGCCCAATGGCAAATATTTCGCCGCATCGACAATGGCGCGCGCCTCTGCGCCGGTTTTTACATTCGGGATCATCAACCCCAGCGCCCCCATGTCCAGCGTGCGTGCAATAAAGTGATATTCAATCTGCGGAATGCGCACAAATGGCGCAATGGTGGTCGCCTTGAACCAGCCGATCTGGTCGGCTAAATCAGCCGTCGTAAAGGGTGAATGTTCGGTGTCGATCACGACAAAATCAACGCCGGCCGCATCTAACATCGGCGCCATGCCGCGCGTGCCAAATTCCAAAATCATATGGCCGACTGGCACTTTACCTTCGGCGCGTACTTGACGAAAACGATTGGGTTTCATGAAGCTTTCCTTGTGAGTGGGGTTAGAACTTGATGACTTACATTAGGCAGGAGCAAGAGTCACACAGAGAAATACGCTTCTACTGAAGTGGCGCTGACACAGGGAGCACAGAGAGAACCAGAATTTTCTAGGCTTTTTCTCTGTGCTTCTCTGTGCCTCCTCTGTGTGCGTTCGACTGAGACGTTCGCGCCCAAGGGGCACCCGGCTCACGCCGAAGTCTCCGTGTAACCGCTTTTACATGAGTTAGCGATTGTTCCAGCGTTCAGCCAACTGGGCCAGTTTTGTCTGAAAGGCTGGCTGTGTGCGCACTGTTTGATTGACAGTGAATTTAGGCGTTTCGCCGCGAAAGACACTTAAAATATTTTCACAGGCCATCGCACCGTTATCATTATATAATTCGTCGGTCCAGGCCAAGGCGTGCGGCGCCAGGATCACATTGTCCAACTGCGTTAATGGATGATCGGCTGGTAATGGCTCCTGCTCGAACACGTCTAGCCCTGCCCCAGCAATTTGACCGGCTTGCAACGCCGCTACCAGATCGGCTTGATTGACAATCGGGCCACGTGCCGTGTTGATCAGGTAGGCGGTCGGCTTCATCAGGCCGATCAACCGGGCGTTGACCATGCCACGCGTTTCGTCCATCAATGGACAATTGATCGTCACAAAATCGGCTTCGCGGAAGACAGTCTCTAAATCGACCATTTCAATACCCAACTCGGCGACGCGTGCCGGATTGGCATACGGGTCCGCCGCGAGCTTGCGCGCCAGACCAAACGGTTCGAGCAGACGAAACATCTCTGACCCAATATTGCCCAGCCCAACTGATCCCAATACTTTGCCGCGCAGCCCCACACTGGGGACCAGGGCCCGCTCGCTCCAACGCCCCTGGCGCACCAGGCGATCTTTTTCAAACAGGCGCGTGCTCAATGCATGCAACAGGGTGACAATCGCTTCGGCAACCGGCCGCCGTACGGCATCAATGGTGATCGCCAACAACACATTGGCGGCGGTGCATGCTGGCACGTCGATCGTGTCATAACCCACCCCCCAACGGGCGATCACGGCTAGACGTTGGTTTTCGGTAAACGACTGGGCGCTAAAGCGGGGAGCAAAAGCGAGCACGGCGTCGAAGTTAGCCACATCGGCGGGTGTTACAAATTTACCCACCTCATCTTGACCTGTGCTGTCGAAAAATTCATAGGTTACATTGGGCAGTGGATCAAATATCTCGTGCAAAACCGGTTCGATGCGCCCCGAAATGCCAATTTTAAAATCGGCGGTGACGCCAATACGGAATGGCTCTTTCATAAATTCCTCATTTCTCATTTTGTTAGCAGTAGCACCCAGTCTTCAGGATCGGGTGTTTGGAAGCGACCAATTTGTGTATTGTCTACTGCACCAATCAAGGTGCGTTCGCCGGTGCGCGGATTGAGCCAGGCCGCGCGTAAATTAGCGCGCAAACTGGCGGTCCGTAGGCTAACCGTCCCGCCTGTGGGGATATAGGCGACGACCAGATCGCCCGTCTCTGACTGGGAAGCCAGGATGGCATCGGTAATCTTTGGGATGCCTGGCTGTTCGACAATGAGCATGGGCGCTGGCCGCAAGCGCCACCATTCGATGTTGGTGAAAAGTTCGCGCACGTGCGCCATCTGTTCCGCACCGGGCATGGTAAGCGCCGCCTGCCAGGGCAGCGGCGTGCCCGAATTGGGGTGGTCCACCGACGGCCCGCTGCCATCATCCCAGCCCCAAACCCCGTGGCCACCATAGGTGACGCCGGCCGTGGGACTGTTGAGCAAACTCCAATAGACGGCGCGGCGCACCGCTGATGGGGTGAGCTGTTGGTGTGAATGATAGGCGACATGGTTTTCGTAGGCTGGCTCCAAATTTAGTTGGAAAAGCCGGGGCTCGATGGCCCAATCGCGGGCGGGCGGACCCTCGGCCAGCCAGCGCCAAGTCTCATCACTGTCGCCGTGGCCACTTTGGTAGCCCAGAATATCCAGCCAAGGTTCGCGGCGAAATTCCTCGGCTGGCCACTGTTGACCCCCACAATGCATCGCCACCGGCGCATGCGGATGATCGCCAAAGACCGCCTGCCCAATGCGCCGCCACCGCTCAGCCCGTTCCCCCAGATAGTTGCTATCACCGGCCAGGATCCAGACCACGGGATAAGAGCTCCAACGGGCCAGCATATAGCGGGCCAGCTTGATCGCCTGATCTTCCGGTAGCCCAAAACCAGGGTTGATTTGGGGATTCGCCCCCGCGCCAATGGCCCAGAGCAGCACCGGCGCACTCAATAAACCGGCGCGCGCAATGGTTTTGACGCGCTGATCCATTTTCTGAAAGAAAGCCGGGTTGATCGTGATCTGCTCGTTGCCGGTAAAGGCTAGGCGCCCAGTGTTGTCACCGGCGGGGGCGGCGCGCCATTGGGTGGCTACCCATTGGATGACGGTGAATTTTTGCCGTTGCCGTTCGCGCAGATAGAGCGCCCATTCTTCGTCGGTGGCGCGTAGCGGACCATTCCATGCCGTATCTGCCAGCCAAAAAAAAGGCGTGCCGTCGGTATGTTCTAGATAGCGTTTATTGGCGGCCAGGCGGACCGGCCCATGATTTTCGAATGGGGTTTCCCCGGCAGCAGCCCGGCAGACAAAGGCGCCGGATTTTGATTGGACAATCTCGTGATTGGCCTTTGCTAGATGGAGCGCAACCTGCCATTCTCCGAGCTCATCTGGCGCAATGCGCGCCCGCCAAGTGTTGCCGCCATCCCAGAAGCCCTCCACCACGCGCTCTTGTTTAGACGGCGTGGTAAAAACGGCATAAAAACGTGCCTCCTGGAGTGGATTATTAAACTTGACGGTGCTTTCCAGGTTCAGTTCCGCCCGTGCCCAACGGGGCAGCGAGACGGCAGGTGATGTATTTTTCGGCATCTTCATTTCCTGATAATGTACGATTTTTGACTTGCGATTTACGAAATGGCTCTATCGACGA
>JAPLGZ010000615.1:0-3719 GCA_026389895.1 Chloroflexota bacterium
AGCCGAAGTCAGTGGCGTGATCAGCGGTAACGGCGCCGCTTCGATGATCTGGTTGTCGCGGCGCTTGGCGTGGATGTATAGGCCGTGCGGCTTCAACGTCAGCGTCTCTTTGATCTCCAGCTTGTAACCGGGATCGGCGGCGGAGAGATCAAAGCGCTGTAACATCATTGCCAGCAGAAGCGTGGCTTCCTGCAAGGCAAAAGGCCGCCCAATACAGGCCCGCTGGCCGTTGCCAAAGGGTTTCCAGGCATTAGGCGGCAGCTTTTCGGCATTCTCAAACGCAAAGTGGTCGGGATTAAACGCCTCAGCATTGGCGCCCCAAACTTTGGGATCGCGATGCAACATGGGGGTCAGGATTAAGAGCGTCTGATCATCGCGCACCCCATATTTACCGCCGATGACGGTCTCTTTCTCATGCGGGTATAATGCAAAGGCAGGAGCCGTCGGCCATAAGCGCAGCGATTCCTTCAAAATCTGATCCAGATAGGTGAGTTGGGCGAGATGCTCAAAGCGAGGTGTGTTATTGCCGATCACGCGCGCGACCTCGGCGCGCGCCTGCGCCATAATCTCGGGGTGTTGCAGCAGTTCATAAAGGGTAAAGGATAATAAACCGCTGGTCGTTTCGTGGCCGGCGATCAAGAAGGTGACCATCTGATAACGAATATTCTCGTCGCTCAGGCCCTCACCAGTCTGCGGATCTTTGGCGTTCAGCATAATGCTCAGAAAATCTTTTTCGTTGGCCGGATTCCCATGCTTTTTCCGCTCGGCAATTAACTCATCGGCAATCTGATGCATGGTGAGCACATCTTCATCGTATTGCCGCCGGGTGATCAGCATTAGCCGATTCTGCAACGGCAAGCGCCGCGTGCGCGCCCCGGCTTCGTCTAAAGCGCGCACCATTGCGCCCACGAAGGGGTGCAAATCTTTTTCGTAAAAACTATTAAAGCGGTAGTCGAACGCGCACAGAGCGATTGTATCCAGCGTGAGGCGGGTCATATTGTCTGCCACATCAATGCGCTGATTGGGCCCTTGGCGCTCCCATTTGAGCAGTAACTGCTCGGCAATATCGAGCATTTCGGGAAACATATTGCGCAAGGCGGCCGGGCCAAAGACCGGCATGAGGATACGGTGAGCCTTACCCCAGTTGGGATCCTGGGTTTCGGCCGTAAATAGACCATCCCCTGCGAAGTCGCGCACCTGATGCAATGACGCATGGATTTTTTTGTCAAAGCGCTGCTCATCGCATAGTTCATTCGCCAGCTCCTGCGAGCTAACGACAATCATCTCGCGCCCTGGTAATTCCAGACGAAAGATCGGTCCATATTCACGCGCCAACGCCATCAGCGATTGGATCGGCGCATGAAGGTCAATATCTGGTACATTGCCCACCAAGAGCGACGGTTTAGGGCCGGGAATGACCGGTGAAAGTGTTTGATACATATGCATCTCCTGATAAACACCGACGAATAATACCCATTTACATAATTTCTGCTTAAAAGAGAAAAATGCCAGGTGCTGGGCTGTGTCCAAGCTGGCATTGTCGATCAACAAAACGATATTTGTATAGCGTCCAGACCCATGGCATCTCGATAGGCCGCCCAGTAATGCCCGCTACACAATTATCAACATAATGTTGCATAAACTACACCATGTTGATATACTGAGTATAATAGGGTTCGAATGGAAATTCAAGCTACAGTTTTTGCGATTTGTCGCATAATTGACAGTGCGAGGGACGATGTTAAACAACGCTGTTGGGGATCTACGCACACGCCGAACACGCCTGGCGCTTCGGGATGCGCTATTGGCGTTAATTGAGGAAAAAGGCTTTGATGCGATCATTGTGCAAGATATTGCCGATCGCGCTATGATCAACCGCGTCACCTTCTACAAACATTATCGCGACAAATATGATCTGCTTGAGCAGACCATGCAAGAGATGCTCAATGAACTGTCGGCGCCAGTGGCAACCCTGCTCCAAGAGCCGACCAATCACGCTGTCGTCGATAAGTTAGTGCCGTGGCTGGAGCATGTAGCCGCCCACGAAAGCTTCTATCGGATGATGCTGGGGAAAGAGGGCAACGCAGCCTTTGCCGCGCAACTGCGTGATTACCTTGAAGGCATGGTGGAACAGACGATCAAACGTATGCCGCGCCAATCGACAACGGCGACCCTGCCGCTGCCCGTCCTACGCCGCTTTGCAACGGCGGGGTTTCTCGGTGTGGTCATGTGGTGGTTGGAACAAAATCGGCCGCTGCCTGTGCAACAGGTGGCCATGCAGTTGCATCAGTTGATTCAGCAGCTCATGCCGAGCCGGACTCAGAAGTAACAGGTTCGGTTGAGGGTAAAGCTAATTTTAGTGCGTTTTAACGCAGCTTCCTGTCACAGGCGTCGAATTTATTCGATGCCGGCTCTGCACAGGCGGCGCATCGATTAAAATCGACGCCTGTTACGAAAAACCTGTTGAAACAGGTTCGATTGGGGGCATAGGCAGTAGATTTATCGCGTATATTTTGTCGTTCAGCAGTTTCATAATGAAAACGCTGTGCTACGATCTTCCAAATACGAGGCAGCATACGCTAACGATTGGCGAATATCTTCATCTTCTAATTCAGGGTATTCACCGCGCAGTTCGTTTCTATCCAGGTAAACCGCCAATAATTCAATGACCCGACGGACAGTTAACCGCAAGTTGCGCACACCAGGCTGACCATTCATTTGGGCAGAGTTAATCGTAATCGGCATTGAGCAAGCCGCCACGGCGCGCGAGGGTAGATTGCCCAGTCAATCCAGATCTGTGGCGTTCTTGGGCAGTACGCGCACGCGTTGCAAGTGGGCGCGCACCTTTTCGTCATCACCGGATGGATAGTCAAAGCAAAAATGGGTAGCGACATGAACGGCTGTCGTGCGAAAAAGCTGGCAGGTGGCGAACAACGCAGCCCACGTGTTTTCGGTGCTGGCATCCGCATAGCTCTGCTCCAGCAGCGCCCAAAGCTCAGGCGCCAGGAATTGCTTAAAGCGCTTGCCAAGTTTGCCAGGGCTGCGTGCGAACCCGGTCTGCACCCCGATGTGCCAGGTGAGCATTTTCATCAGCTGCTCGCGAATATGTTGGTCGAACATGAATTTGGCATAGATGATCTCTTCGCGCCACAAGCCTTTGGCAACGTAGGGACACATCCACCAGAATTCGTTACAACAATCGGCAAACTGTTTAGCGGTGGGTGGCTTTGGCAGATAGTCGTTTTCACTGGGCGGGGCGAACGGTTCGACGATCCCATCTTTGTCCAGGAGCAACAGGCTCAGACTATCTCTTTCCCACTCGCTGAGCTTCGCGAGTGGGAACAGACCCAAGTCGATGCGGTTGCCATCGAGAAACTGCATCAGATAGATAAAACTGCCATTATTCTGCGGGGGCGGGTCTTCCATTGCTTCGGGCATTTGCAGGATCATCAGCTCGCCAAACCGGTTGATCCAAGTCGGGTCCGCTTGGAAAGGGTCGACTGCGGTGACCACGTAAACAATGTCAAAATCCTGAAAAATATCACGGCGTGCGTTGGGGTTGGTGCGCGATCCGTTCATAATCACAGCGCGGATGCGCGCATCGTGCCGGGCGGTATTTAGAATAAGTTCAAGCATTTCTTGTTCACTGCGCATGATCGTCTCCTCTAACGGCGAAAACATTTTCTGAATTCGCGTGGCGTGGCCGTTTTAGAGCCTTG
>JAPLGZ010000615.1:3780-8786 GCA_026389895.1 Chloroflexota bacterium
AACCAGATCATCAACGAGCACGCTTGACCGATCCACAGGCGAGCCACATCATTGGTTACAGTAAGTTGCATGTGGCGGCGAAAAAACCGGTAAAACCCTGAGACACTCAAGCAGGCCAAATCGGCGAATTCGGGGATAGAAATGGCAGCTTGATAGTAGGTATAGATATCCACACCATTTTAATCCCAGTTTTTGCCATTCTAGGTGCGCATCACCCGCCACCTTTGCGCTATACTAAGTTCATCGTCTAGAAGCAACTTGTAGCGTTAGAGATTGGAGACTGCTAATCTCTAACGCTAATCTCTCGAGCTTATTTTTGGACGATCACTAAATTCATCGAGCCAGCAAGCATATAAGAATCGAGGAGAAAACAGCATGCAAACAGCGACAGTCAAGGATGCGCATCCCACAACGAAATCGACTTCCACCCAGCTGAAGGATATTAAAAAGCAGCACCCGTTACGGGTTCTTTCCCAGGAAGACTGGCAACACTGGACCACCTTTGGTTACGTGATCGTGCGCAATGCAGCGCCGGCAGCGAACGTTCAGCGCCTGGCCGATCTGCTATGGGAATTCCAGGAGATGGATCCGAATGATCCGGCCACCTGGTACAAACCACAGTTGCGCGATCATCAAATGAAAGAGTTAAACAACACAGGCATGGTGGAGATCTATAACCATCAATATCTGTGGGACAATCGCCAGGAGCCCCGTATCTATGATGCCTTTGTGGATATTTGGGATCGCGAAGATCTTTGGGTGGCGATTGATCGCGCGAATTTGAATCCACCGAACAGGGCGGCCCGGTCCACCAATGGTTTTATCCACTGGGACGTTGACACATCGATCCAACCCTTCCCCATCGGCGTCCAGGGTGTACTGGCGTTGGCGCAGCAAGACGGTGATGTCGGCGGCTTTCAATGTGTGCCCGAGCTTTTCCGCACGCTAGAAGAATGGATCAAGACGCAGCCGGGTGATCGCAATCCCATGGCGCCCGATACGACTGGGTTGGAAATTGTCAATGTTAGCATGAGCCCTGGCGATCTGTTGATCTTTAACAGCTTAATGGCGCACGGTATTCGTCCAAACCGCTCAGAGAACCGAGTGCGGATAGCCCAATATATCTCGATGTATCCGGCGGACGAGGAGAATGAATCCGAACGCCAAGTACGAATCACCAGTTGGCGGGAGCGGGAAGCACCAAAGCGAGCCGCCTTTCCTGGCGATCCGCGCGAATGGGAAAAGGAACACGCCGAAACGGCAAAGCTCACGCCGCTGGGTGAAAAGTTGCTTGGTCTCAAAAAATGGCAGGGTTAAAGATCAGTTCCTGAACATACGCGTGGGTCGCTGCCGCCCTAATGATCACACCGGTAGGGTGGCAGCGGCGCGACTACACACGGTTATACTTCGCCCAAAGATTTCCGCAACACCCAATTATTGTCGAATACTTCGACCTGGCTGCCATCCGGTTGGGCAGATAGCCAACTATCGACCCGCTCACCAATCAGTTGATAGCCCAGCCGTTCGTAGAGGCGACGCGCGTCGGGGTTGTTCTTGCCCACGGCGATCTCGCTAAAGGTGCGCCCCGCTTGTACAGCGATTTCTTCCGCGCGCCTGACAACGGCTGTGCCGATCCCTCTGCGGGCAAACGGATCTAGCACATGAAACCAATATAGATAGACGCCGCCCTCATCTTGTAACGCCACCAGATCAATCGCCAGATGACCAATCGGCTCATCGTCCAGGGTGGGCAACAGCATCACGATCTCGCCGCGCGCTTGGCGGTCGAGGAAAGCCTGCCGGCTCGCCCGCTGATGCTCGTTGCCCCACAAGATGCGCTCAAGGTCAGTTTGCCGCGCCTGACGAATGCCAAGCACCTTGCCATCCACGAATATTAATGGTTCTTCGCGCATTAAACTCGTTCCTTTATGACTCGATTTTCTCGCGGGGATAAATCCCGCGGCTGACAGCCAAGGATACAGCAGATCAGCGGTCAGGAGTGCGCATTACGACGTTGGTATTGCGTTCAAGCCGCTTTCTAGCTGAGCAAGATGCTGCATTTCATGTTCAACAATTCGCTGCACATAACTGAAGATAGTCTGTTCGCGTCCCTTCGCTGTCCCTGTAAATGTCGCCGTGCGCGACCAATCTTCGATGGTTAACAATTTCAAAGCGGCCAAGAGTTCATAGCGCTGTTGCGTAAAGGTCTGTAACGAACGGTGAAATTCCTGCTGGGGATAATTGGTTTTTCTCATCCATGTGCGTGGAGAAATATAGCGTAAAGTGGGATTATCCTGGCTGATCATCGCTAGAATGCTTTTACCCCAGACATCGGCACAGGAGCGTAAGTGGGCAAGGATATCATTAGCAGACCAAGCGTCTTGATCGAGTTTTGTCTGCAATCGAGCATCTTCGAGACGGCTGATGAGCGACTGTAGGCGCTGCGGCGTCTCCGCAAGCAAATCAAGAAGCTTCTCGGTTTCGGTAGAGGTGGCTTGCATTTCAGCGCATCCTTTCCAAAGCCAATGGTAGCTCTAGGTAGGATGGGTCAGCTGACCCATCCTACGTTGCTACGGTCAATCCAGTCTATTAGGCGATCGGCACAACCTGCCCGCTTTCCAACGACTGGCGTGCAGCGTTCGCCATCTCCACCGCCAGGCGCGCCTGTTGTGGCGTGCCCAATGTGGGGGCTTGGCCATTGCGCACACAATCGACAAAGTAGGCGATCTGCGCTTCCCAGGCGTCACCACCGGGCGCGTCCAGTGGGTAGGAGTTGCCTGGCTCGTAGACCATTAGCGAATCGATGCCGCCACCCATCTCGACGCTGACACCGCCCGCCTTGTAGTCGTACTCGACTACGCCGCCTTCGCAGTAGATTTTCAATGCCATGCTAAAGGGGTAGCCAGCGGGAAGAATCTCAGAATCCTCAATCGACGCCTGCGCCGTCCCATAGTCGATCAGCGTAAGCATGTGATCCCACAGGCCAGGTTTGGTCTCGTAGCCGCGCGCATAGACGGATTTGGGCTGGCCGAGCACCCAGTTGAGCGCGTCGATGTCATGGATCATGAGGTCGAGCACCGGCCCGCCACTCTGGTCGGGGTCCGTGAACCAGCTCGACCAGGCCGGGGCTTGGGTCAAACGTGAAGCAACGGCGGATAAGGGTTTGCCCAACTTGCCACTCTGGATCACTTTCGCAATCGCCACATATTCCGGCCAAAAGCGCAGCACATGCGCCACCATCAAATATTTGCCGCTCTGCGCCTGCGCCGCCATCATGGCATCGCAATCGGCCACATTCAGCGCGAATGGTTTTTCCACCAACACGTGCTTGCCGGCCTGTAGCGCCGCCAACGTATATTGCTTGTGTAAATTTGTCGGCAGGGTAATGCTGACCGCATCAATCGCGGGATCGTGGATGATCGTCATTTCATCGGTCACCGCTTTGGCGCCCACTTCTTCGGCTAACTTTGCGGCCCGCTCGGGGGTGCGTGACGAGACGGCCACCACCTGGACATCGGCCAATTTGGCATAGGCGCGGGCATGCGTGCCGCCCATAAAGCCTGCGCCGAGAACACCAACCTTCATGGTCCAACTCCTCATCAATAGCATTTGCACGCAAAGGCGCAAAGACCGCAAAGAAAAGCATGACGCCTGACCGGGTCAGCAGAATCTTTACAGCCATTGACGTTCGGCAAGCTCAGTCGAGCCGCGTCTTTGCGTACGAAATTCTGATTATGACAAACCTAGTTCCGCCAGCGCCTTATACGACTGCTTCATCGCTTTATTGACACCATTCAGCGATGGCCAGGGCTAACCCGAAAACTCAATCTCTACAGTCAAGGGGCCGGTGTAGCCACCTTTTTTGAGCACTTTGAGCACCTTCTTAAAATTGACGTGGCCTTTGCCAATCGCGGGAAAATCCCAGACACGCCCTTCGGCCCCTTTGTCTTTCAAGTGGCAATGCACCATCATATCGATGCAGTTTGGCAGGTCATCAACGGCCTTGACATCGCCATAAAATTCACAGTTGGCAGTGTCATAGTTGACGCGTACATTGGGGCGATTGATCCGTTCAATCACGGCGACCGCATTTTTGCCGGTATTGGTCAGTTCGCCATGAATTTCCAGACCGATCATGATATTGCGCTCGGCCGCGTAATCGGCCAACTGGTGGATGTTGCCCATAAAACCGGCTTCATCTTCATGCTGGCTAGAATGACCACCAACGGCGGTGTTCATCAGATCAATGCCTAAGTGTTCGCACAGATCAATGGCTTTTTTGCCATCTTCCAGCCCCGGTTCAGTCGTCAAATCCGAGTGACCACTGAGGCTGACGGGAATCAGCGCCAGCTTATTCAACATGCGCTGAATCTGGGCCAAGGTCTTGCCATCGGCATCCAGCGGGACATGCTCCGTCCAACCTTTCACTGCGCCCAATTCCACAAATTTGAAGCCTGCCGCCGAGATGCCTTCGAGTGCTTCTTCTAAGCTATAGGTGTGATAGCTATTGGTATGGCCGCCTAAACGATTTTTCATTGACATAAAGTATTGTTCCTTGTCTCTGCATGCACGGTTGAAATATTTAAGAATAATGAGTGATAAGTTTAGATTTTGATCTCTACCCGGTCCGCAACTTGGTCTAATGCCCAACTGGCCAGGAGTAAGGTATGACGGCTTTAAACGGTAAAAATCCAGTGCGCGACTAGTGGCTGGATGAATGGCGCCCAGCCCCACATCGATACACCCAATCTTCGTCTAGCGACTGCTCTTCTGTGGAAATACCAACGTGGTCAAAGATCAACTCGATTTCTTGCATGGGCAGACCTCGCTTTGTCTAAGGTGTTTAATTTATGGGACAAAGACAAGGTGACTACTCCCATGCCTCAAGGGAATGGGCTTCTACAGCTCCATCTAGCAAGCTAGCGCTGATGCGTTGTAATCCCAACGCAAGAATGTTGATTGCGGCGTTAAGATCTCTAGCGAGCACCAAGCCGCAATGCGGACAG
>JAPLGZ010000313.1 GCA_026389895.1 Chloroflexota bacterium
GCAAATCGTTTTGCAACGTACCGGCCAGGTCACCACACCACTGCATGACTAATTTACGCAACACGCCATAGAAGATCATAGCAAAAAAATCGTTGACCAGCGGCGCGTCCCATCGTGTCAACAATTGTTGTTCAAGCGTGCGATAATAGGCGGGTAGCTCGTCGGCGCGCAAGGCTGTCAGCGGCGTGGGCTGATCACCTAAGGCTTTTTGCAGACGCTGGTAGAAATGACGTTTGCGCCGAGCCAATAGGAAATGGTTACTCACCAATCCCAGCACAGTTCCCAATAATTGTCCACGGTCGATGAGGCGCTGTTGCCAGTTACTTTGGTCCAACGTCGCCACAATCAGATCGGGCAGGGGCTCTTTCACGCCCATCATCTGCTCCATAAATTGCCGGTTGGTTTTGAAACCAGGCAACATCGCCAACACGCGATACCAGTTGAGCAAATTATAGTAGATCCGCCCGCGCACCAGACCGATCATACAAGTAAAAATCTGCCGGTTAGCCGCGATGGTCCGTTTGGGCACCCCTAAAATGCGACAAAATTCCAGATAAACTTCTTCATAGGCGCGTCGAGCAAATGAATACGTCAGCGGCGTGGTGATGCCGCCATAGCTCTCGACAATATTGCTATTATCCCACAAATTATAGACGCCATCTGGGTCCGCCAATGGCGCCAGCGCCGTAATCGGTCGCGCTTGGAGCAGATACAGTTGTCCTTGCTCCATCGCCCATTCAATATCTTGTGGGCGGTCAAACCACGCTTCCGTCTGGCGGGCCAATGCCGCGACAGCGCGCACCTGCTCCGCCGTCAATACCGGCTGATCAGCCACTTGCCACTGTTGCTCTACCACTTCGCCCGCGCGCGTAACGTGATAGCTGTCGGCATTTGTTTCGCCTGCGACGAGTTTGTCACCAAGCCCACGCACCGCCGCCACCACCGCAAGCTGGCGGCGACCACGGACAGGGTCGGCGCTAAAGGCTACCCCCGCCGCTTCGGCATTGATCATCCGTTGCACCAAGACAGCCGGTGCCAAAGGCGGGGTGGCAAGCCCCTGTTGGCGTCGATAGGCATACAGGCGCGGGCTAAAGGCTGAACGCCAGACCGCGAGGATCCTGGCGGGCAGATCGGCGGGCGCCACCTGCAGGAAACTATCCAGTTGCCCCGCAAAAGAATGTTGCGCCGAATCCTCATCTACTGCCGAAGAGCGCACCGCCAACCGTAATCCCGTTGGCGATTTTACTGCGCCCCCTGAACGGACGACATCTAGTTCGAGTTGCGTCACGGCGGCCTGCAAGGCAATTTCGATTTCGGGCGCAAGGGCTAAACTGGCCAACGCAGCGAGTGCGGCTTCACTCTCTTTCGCAGCCGCCAGGGCATGTTGTTGGGCGGGGGCCAAGCTGGCATAAAAAGCGTGTGGACTGAGGACAAACCAAGCAGGGATGGATAATTGAGCCGGCGCCAGTGCTGCCAAAGCCTTTGCTTTGCCGCCCAACTGCTGGGGATCAACGTTTGAGGTGGGGTATAGCAGATACGTCATGATTACTTATAAACCATCGGAAGGGTACATGGCACAGGCCCTCAGTGCGCGCGATTTGATCGAGATTTGTGTCAAGATATCACCCCACAAAGAGTGGGAGCCCCAGGCTGAGATAAAAGACCAACGTACAAATGCCAGAAAAAGACGCAATAGGCGTTGTATAGCTCGTCGAAGTGTTGCGCAAGAAACGTTCCCCCAGGAGCACAGCCACTGTCAATAGAATAATGGTCAAGCTCATAATCGGCAAACCAAAATTGATCCGCTGGGCAGCTAATGTGGCGCAGATACCCGTGAGGAGGAGGGCGCCTAGCCAGCCATAGATGGCCGTTCGGCGTCCCCACAGCTTGCTATAGGTCTCGACGCCGGGCTCTTCATCTTGGGGCATCCGAATTTTGCGCCCGATTTCAAAGAGAATGCCATTAAAAAAACCGACCATTAAAAACCAGCCTAAGCCAGCCGGTGGGGGCGCGCCGGCCACCAACCAGTCACAAGCCGTAATATACAAAAAGATCAGCGGCATAATCACCATATGCGAAAACATATAGATCAGCGCATGGCGTTTCAGCCAATCTGGGATAAAAAACTCTTTGCGCATCAATCCCAGATAGCCCCAAACCAATAACAACGGCCAGAGCAGCCGCAGGCTCAACCAGGATGTCAAGCCAAGTTGCACCAACATCACACAGCCTGCCAGCCCCGCCAATTCGCGCAATGAGATCACACCACGCGGCACGGCTCGATAGGGTCGATAGGTTACATCATCGGTATAATCCTTAAATTCATCTGCCACCCGCAGTTGAAAGAAAAAGCCTAAAGCACCGGCGAAAGCGACCAAAATCGTAGCAACAAAATGCGGCGTCCACACATTGGGGTGAGGTAGCGTATAGTGGACTGCCTCCCGCAAGAGAAACGAAAAACTGACACCACACAAACCAAGCAAGCCAATTAAGCTACCTTGTGTTAGGAGGGGAAAACGTTCACGTTGATAAACCCAAAACCGCTGTAGCATTGCTTAGGCTTTCTGCTGCGAATCACATGGCCGTAAGTTTCCCGACTAGTGTGCACTTAAATCACAGACTTTTCAAGTAGCGCAAATGTACCAATACCACCCCTATACCGCTACCAACGCTAAGCATAAAATGCAGATCAATTGTAGAAGAAACAGACACAGTTGTATAGAGGCAACTTCAGCACCATTCAACAAACGCCGGATCTCTCAGACAATCAAGGCGCAATACTTCTCGTTTTGACAATCCCCCTTCAAACAGGTATAGTTATAGGCATAATGCTGCATAGAAGGGCGAATAGCTCAGTTGGTTAGAGCACCTCGTTTACACCGAGGGGGTCACCACTCGCCTTCACGGTCACTATGGAAGCCTTTGGAAATCGTCAACCAGACGATAACCAAGGGCTTTTTTGTTGCCCTCCATTAACCGGTAAAAGCGAAGCAAGCAATGCTAGTCAAGTGCTTTTCTCTGCCTAGCCGAGAATGCTTTACCCGAGCTCCTGTGCGAGCCCGATGAGCAGTCCTTCGGGCCCGCGGATATAGCAGAGCCGATACGAGTTCTCATACTGAACTACTTCGCCGACGAGCGTCGCGCCGTGCTTGCGGAGCCTAGCCAGCAGTTCGTCGATGTCGTCCACGGTGAACATGACGCGTAGGTAACCAAGCGCATTCACAGGGGCGTTCCGATGATCGGCGATTACCGGTGGCGCGAGAAATCGCGAGAGTTCAAGGCGGCTGTGGCCATCGGGGGTGACCATCATGGCCATCTCGACGCTCTGGTTGCCTAGTCCGGTGACACGCCCTGCCCATTCTCCTTCGATCATGGCTCGCCCTTCGAGCTTGAGGCCAAGCTCGGCGAAAAAAGCGATGGCGGCATCGAGGGATTCTACCACGATGCCGACGTTGTCCATCCGCTTAAGCGTCATATCATCTCCTCTCATTTTTGACCGGAAACGTCCGGCATTTGCCATTCACATGGCATATAACTATAAACTTATCCGGCACCCGTATAAACACTCACTCACCAGTGTAAGATTGATCTTATCAGGCTTCTGTATAAATCAAAAATAGCTACTTCCGCTTCTATTTTGGCAGTTGCACTGTGCTCCGCATGGTTTTGCATGGTCGAAACTGCTTCCATTAAAAGATTATCCAACTGCCATTGGCCTCTTTCACTCAGTCGTTGTAAGGTTAGTAGTTATCGGCTCGGCAGGGGCGGAGGGAGCAATTATTCGGCCCCCTCCGCCCCTGGCTCAGTTTGATGGCGCGGTTTTACAAAAAACGTCGTAAAGATCGTATTGTTATCCTCATTAATCTCTTCGACTTCGTCATGAACATCCAGGTCAACATAGACATCGTAATGTCCAGCGTGCAGGGTCATCCCCACCATTGGACTAATCCCTTCATACCTAAATTCACCTGCCCCGGCTTTGGAGATGGGCACAGTGGCAGGCGCGGGCACTTCCATGCGCAGGATTTCGTCTTGCTCATCTCGACACCCGGAGCAACGGTCTGCTTGATACATTGTGACCCGATCTACATGCTC
>JAPLGZ010000853.1 GCA_026389895.1 Chloroflexota bacterium
CTGTCCGCATTGCGGCTTGGTGCTCGCTAGAGATCTTAACGCCGCAATCAACATTCTTGCGTTGGGATTACAACGCATCAGCGCTAGCTTGCTAGATGGAGCTGTAGAAGCCCATTCCCTTGAGGCATGGGAGTAGTCACCCGCACATTTCTTATCTTAATTGTGCGGTTAAAAACCGCACCTACTGCTCGTCACGCAAAAACTCCTCGGCCTTCTTCACCAGATCGCGGTTGCCAATAAAGAGTGGCACTCGTTGATGCAACCCCGTGGGTTCAATGTCTAGAATAGGATTGTGTCCATCCGAAGCATAGCCGCCAGCCTGTTCAGCCAGGAAAGCCAACGGCGCCGCTTCGTAGAGAAGTCGTAATTTGCCGCTCGCTTTTTTAGAACCTTTGCCCTCCGCAGGATAATAGAAGATGCCACCAGCCAACAAATTGCGATGAAAATCGGCCACCAGCGAGCCGATATAACGCAGTGATAGAGAGATCCCCTGATCATTGTCGCCTTGGAGCCAGTTGGTATAGCGTTGCATTCCCTCTGACCAGCGATGTTGATAACCCTGATTGACACTGTAATACTTGGGTTTGGCAGGAATGCGGATATTGGGGTGCGAGAGCAAAAATTCACCGACGCGTGGGTCAAGCGTAAAACCGTGAACTCCTTGCCCGGTCGAGTAGACCATCATGGTGCTGGAACCGTAGATAATATAACCAGCGGCCACCAGATCGCTGCCCTTCTGCAAACAATCCTCCAGGGTGCCTGGTCCCTCTTTGCTCTTGCGCCGGTGAATGGCGAAGATCGTGCCCACGCTCACATTAAAATCAATGTTAGAAGAACCGTCCAATGGGTCATAGATCAAGACATATTTGCCGGTTGGATAATTATCGGGGATGGGGATAATCCCTTCTTCTTCTTCTGACGCCATTGCCGCCAGCCGCCCCGTGTGATCGTTCATCCGATAGATCGTACGCTCGGCGAAGGTATCCAATTTTTGCACTTCATCTCCGTGCATATTCTCCTTGCCTTCAGTTCCCAGAATTTCGGCCAGGCCGGCGCGCGTCGTGTGGCTGGCAATGATCTTGGCCGAGACAGCCACATCATATAACAGATTCGACAACACACCCGTGGCTTCTGGGAATTTGCTCTGCTGCTCGAAGAAGTGACGCTCAATCGTAACAATCTTGTCGGCAAAGCTACGTTCTACGGTCATATCGGTCTCCTGATTTGAAGCTATAAGAATGAAGAGTAAAACAACGGTTCAACAATAATGATGGTAAGACAGGCAGGTCATTGCGCCGATTGACGAATAACCTACCTGTCTAATAATGATCTAGATTGAATTATTCTGCAACGTGCCGGTGACGCCAGGCTCGCATGCGCGGGTCACATCGTCGCCCCTGACACGTTGAACCGTCGGTTGCTAGCTTTTGCCGTACAAACGGGTGTAATGGTAAAGGTTGGTGGTAATAATCTGAACATAGATTTGCGATTCGTTGGCTTGGACAAGCTCGACAAAGAGTGGATCATCACTGCCCGCCGTTTCACGCCAGATTTTAGAATTACCGGGCCCAGCGTTGTAGCCGACCAGCGCTGAAACCAGATTCCCATCGAGATAATCGCGCGTCCAGGCCAAATAATAAGCGCCGAAGTTCAGGTTAATATAGGGGCGATAGATTAAGGCATTGGTGTAATCTGGATGTCCCAACCGCTGTGCGACCCAGATGCCTGTATCTGGCACAATCTGCGCGAGACCCTGCGCCGCGGCGTAGGAACGCGCCCCTTCTTCAAAGAGACTTTCCTGGCGAATCAGGCTAAAGTAGAGTAACGGATTCAACTTGTAGGTTTGCGCCGCCTCGGTGATCAACTGCTCAAATTCGCGGGGATAGGCGCGCTTTTGTAAAAAGATCGGGGTGTTTTCCACCAAACGAGCGCCGCTAACCTCGATCAACTTCTGCGTGGCAATGATGCTATAACTATAGGCCCCGATCCGCTCAAATTCCAGACTCAGCGGATAGAGCAGCCGCGCGTCCGTTTTATAACGTTGAAAAACCCGCTCGAACATGCTCATGGC
>JAPLGZ010000322.1 GCA_026389895.1 Chloroflexota bacterium
GGCAAAGACTTCATGATCAACGGTCACTTTATAATTCTGATTCGTGATGCCACCAGTTAACACTTCGGCCGTGAGCTTGCGCCCCTGCCAGGCTGGCATACGCTTTTGAATCTGTCGGATAATCTCATTCATATGCCTGGGCACCTTTGGCTATCCAGTATAAAATTAACTTTAAAGCGGTTACACAGAGGAGGCACAGAGTTCACAGAGAAAAGCGGTAAACAATTGTTTTTCCCTCTATGTTCTCTGTGCCTCCTTTGCGAACTCTGTGTAACGCATTTTCTTCATCTTACGCAATCACCTGCATCGCCCATGTGAGAAACTTGTCGACTTTTTCTTCGGTGTCTGCCTCGGCAAAGATGCGTAAGACTGGCTCTGTGCCCGAGAAACGCAGCAACAGCCAGTTGTCGTTCTCCAAATAAAACTTGATACCATCTTGAAAGGAGACATGTTGGAGCGGATAGCCAGCAATTTCCGTAGGTTGGGCGTGGGACAGTTTGCGCTGCACCATGATCTTCATTTCGGGTGTTGCCGGCAGATTCACTTCTTTGCTAACTAGCGATCCGATCAGCCCATAAATTTCAGCCAACATGCTGGCAATCGTACGGCCTGTGCGGGCAATCATCTCGACCACGAGCGCGCAGGCGAAAATGCCATCCTTACCCAGGATGTGCCCACGAATTGTCAGACCACCGCTGCTTTCGCCGCCTAATAACACATTGTTGTTTTTCATGCTGGCGCCGATGTGTTTGAAACCAACCGGCACTTCATAAGATTTTTCGCCAAAATGCGCGGCTAGCCGGTCGAGTAAATGGGTCGTCGCCAAGTTGCGTGTGACCCCACCGCGTTCACCGCGTACTTCGTGTAGGTAATAATAGAGCAGCAACAGTAACTCATTCGTCGTAATAAAGGCGCCTGTATGGTCGATGATAGCGATGCGGTCGGCGTCGCCATCCATTGCCAGCCCCATGTGGTAGCCTTCTTCTAACACCGTATTAATTAATTGAGTCAGTTCTTTTTGGTCGGGCGTAGGCGAACGGCCACCAAAGAGCGGATCGCGCCGTCCATGAATCGTCATCATCCGGCAGCGGGCTTCGGTGAGAATAATTTCCAGGGTCACCTGGCCCACGCCATACATGGCATCTAGCGCCACGCGCAAACCCGCTTCGCGAATGACCCGTAGATCGATCAGCGCTTCGATCGCATCTACATAGGCGTTGGTAAAATCAGTTTCTTTAAGCAGACCACTGCGCCGAGCTACGTCCAATTCGATTTTGACAATCTGTTTGGTGGTCAGCTGATTGGCTTCATTTTCAATCTGGCGTGTCTGTTCATCCAGCGGCAACGAGCCATCGGTGGCGAAGACCTTGAGACCATTCCACTGGGGGGGATTATGGCTGGCGGTGAACATTAGCCCATAAGCGGCATTTTCTTTGGCTGTGGCATAGGTGATCAGCGGCGTCGGGGCATCCTCGCGCTGAAATTTCACTGCTATATTGTTGCCGGTAAAGACTTCGGCTGCGACTTGAGCGGCCGTATCACTGAGAAAACGGCGGTCATAGCCGATCACGACGCCGTCTTTTTCGCGGTTCTGGCGAATGATGTCATTGGCGAGCGCCTGGCAGAGGCGGCGCACATTGTCCAGCGTAAACCCTTCGCCGATCAACGCCCGCCAGCCGCCCGTGCCAAAGCTGATCAGGTTGTGTTCTTCGATGCGACGTGGCTGTAATTGGCGTTTTTGTAGGATAAAGGCGGCCTTGTCTAAATCCTTGGCCGTATTGATCCCAAGCAGTTCATCTTGATCTAGCGCATGATAACTTTCGACGCGTTTCTGCGCCCGTGCCAAGTGGCGAATGCAGGCTGTAAAATGACAAATACCTTGCTCGCTGGCATCCACCGCCGCCTGCAAAGCTGGCCAGAGCACCGACGCTTCGGCCACGTAAGCGCCAATGTTCAATTCCTTGATCTGATGTTCTTGCGCACTGGCATCACGCTCTTCGATCACATCACTAATTTGGCCGGCTGCGTTGCGTACAATGCGGCCGTACGGTAAGCGCTGATCAGTTTCGGCGGCCAGCAGGGTCAAACTCGCCTGCTTCAATTGATGGCGTGTAACCAGGCCAAGCACCGAAGATGGCTGAATCAGGGCGGTATCGCCATAGAGAATCAGCAAGTTGCCCGTGTATCCAGCCAGCGTCGCCTGGGCTTGGAGCACCGCATGACCAGTGCCATGCGCCTCATGCTGCACGACGTACTGATAATTCGTGCCCAAGTGTTCGGCCACGGTATTGCCCTGTTCATCGATCACAATGATGATATCCTGCGCGGCAACCATTGCGGTGGCCAAATCGATCACATAATCGAGAATAGGCTTGTCGCCCAATGGGCGCATGACCCAGGGCATTGCGTGCGCACCTCGGCTTGAACCGGCCGCTAAAATGATCGCTTTCATGCTACGTACTTTTCCTGTAGAGATTCATGAACGTTTGGTTTAGCTGGCAAGTGCTTGTTCCCAGGCTTTGTTCAACACTTCGATGCTCTTTGGCACAGCCGTTTCTGGGGCTTCGGCGCCTTCCATCTCAATCGAGACATAGCCCTTGAAACCTGCGTCGAGCAAGATGCGAAAGATGCGGGCATAGTCCAAATCGAGTGAATACCAACTGCCGCCGCCAAAATAGGTTTTGGCATGCGCCAGCCAGACATGCGGGGCCACCCGTTGCATGGCGGCATACATGTCCGGCTCGAAGATGAAATTACCCATATCAAGGATCGCCTTGAGCCAAGGTGAATCGATGGTCTCAATAATGTTTGCCATGCCTTCTGCTGTTGTGGTCAACCCCCAATGGTTTTCGAGCAACAACATCACCCCCCGTTTTTCAGCATGGGGTAGACAGGCCGCCATACAGTCCATACACCACTTAAAGCCATCGTTGTTCGTGTAGCCATCCCAGGGTTCAACCCAGCCTTTGGCCTGGATCAGATCATCAAAGCTGCCGGTTTTGCGCCAGCCCCCCGAATTGATGCGAATTGAACTGATGCCCATTTCATGCGCCAGATCGATACATTTTAAGGTATGCTCAATGTTATTTTGGCGTTCTTCTGCCTCGGCCCAGACAAAATCCTGGTGAATGCTCAAATTATACATGTCCAAACCTAAGTTGAAGGCATGACGCTTGAGCTTCTGCAAATAACTGTTGTCTTCACTGGCCAGTTGACGCTGTAGAATTTCGATACCATTCAGGCCAAGCTTGTGGGCTTCGTCTAACACGTGTTCAATGGGGGTGACTTCGGGTGTGAAGTGCCAATAGGAATAGGTCGAAGTGCCGAGGCGGAGATTTGGTCTATCCATGGTCATATGAGATCCTTTGTGTGAACAATCTTCTGTAATTGGTATCAACGGGCTATGTGCAGACAGTAGAGAAATCTATTGACTAGCCCAGTGGCAACTGCACCGGCTTGCCGGTTTCTGCCGAGCGATAGGCGGCCAGCGCGACTTCCATCGCCCGCAACCCATCTTCGCCCGTGATCGATGGCGCCCGATCTTCGCGGATCATGCCGATAAAATCGTTGATCAGCCCCTGGTCCATGTTGCTGCCCCAGCCTTGCCAACGGGTCTTACCGACCTGCTCCGAGCTGACGGCTAGATGTTGCTTTAAAGAATCAACGAAGACGAGCCCATTTTCAGCCGTGATTTCGATCTTAACATCACCCCAAGTGGTATAACTGGCGAGCCGTGACCAACTCGTGTCCAGTGTGCCGTAAATGCCATTTGCCAATTTGAAGGAGAGCAAGCCCGCATCGTCAATGCCCAGGCCAGGATGGAGTAGGCTATCGCCAATTTCAGCATAGACTTCGGTTACTTCGGTGCCCCAGAACCAGCGCAACACATCGATCACGTGGACAGTGTGATCAAGCACCGCGCCGCCGCCCGCCAAGGCTTTGTCGATAAACCAGCCGCCGGGCATTGAGCCGTGGTTGGTGGCCTGCACGGCAAAAACTTTACCCAACTCGCCGTTATCCAAAGTCTGTTTAAGCGCTTGAATCGTCGGGGCAAAGCGCACAGGAAACGCGATTTGTAGTTTCGTATTCGTTTTGGCGCAAATGTCAATCATCGCTTGGGCGTCAGCCATGCTCGTATAAATCGTCTTTTCGCACAAAATATGACTCACCTTGCCCGCGGCCATTTCGACCATGGGCCGGTGTTTGGCGTTCTCTGAACAGATAATCACACCGTCTAGATCTTGAGCAAGCAAAGCTTCGGCGCTCAAAAATTGTGTCTTGTTCTGTTCAGCGGCGCTTTGACCGCGCGCCGTATCTTCGTCATAGACGCCAACAACGGTCACGCCTGGGTTATTATGCAGAGCATGTAGATAACTATAAGCGTGACCGTGAGCAAAACTCATCATGCCAATTTTAACGGGCTTTGTGTTGACAGCGGTAGTCATGCGGTTTGCTCCTCGAAGGTGGCGATGTCGATTGGTTGGCCTGTGCGCACAGATTCGATGGCCGCCAGCGCCACTTTGACATTTTGCAGTGCATCGCTTGGTGTTACCCGGAAAGGTTGGCCGGTCTCCAGGCAGTCTAGAAAATGCGCCAACTCCGCATAATAGGGATTTTCGTCGGGTCCGAGCGGGCTGCTTGTGGTGCGGATTTTACCGTCACCCGTCGCGTTGGCCATGATCTTTGTGATCGGCGCATCCTCTTCCGCATCCCATTCAAGCATGCCTTGATCGCCACATATTTCAATGCGGGTTCGCCACTGGCCGGGCGGGCTGGCCCAGCCGCCCTCTATGTGACCCAGTGCGCCATTGGTGAAACGCAAGGTGATCAGCGCGTGATCTTTGGTCTGATCGGCAAAGGTGAGGCCGCGCGCAAAGACTCGTTCTACATCACCAAAACACCAGCGTTGGAAGTCGATGTCATGAATACTCACGTCGAGGATCACGCCGCCACTTAACTCAAAGTTTGCAAAAAAGGCGCTACCGCGCGGGTAAGCGCCGGCTCGAATCGTGCGAATCACACCGGGTTTGCCCAGCGCGCCGCTGTCCAAAACTGCTTTGGCCCGGGCAAACTGCGGAAAAAAACGGACGACTTGGGCAATAAAGAGCGGCACGCCAGCCCGTTCCACCCCTTCGACAATTGCGTAACAATCACTGAGATGGCGCGCCAGTGGCTTTTCACAGACAATCGCCTTGCCTGCCGCCGCGGCCGCCAACACATTGTCTTTGTGCGCGTGTGATGGTGAGCAAATATCGACAATGTCTACATGGTCAAAAAATTGCGCCAGATCAGTGAATGCCTGACCGCCAAATTGTTGAGCCGCCTTTTGCGCGGCCTGCGGGAAAATATCATAATGGGCGGCGATTTCAACCGGTAGCCGTTGCCAGCCAGCCAGATGCACGCCCGCAATGTTGCCTGTTCCTAAGATACCAACACGTTTCATTATTTTGCTTCCGTTCTATTGCCAAGATTGGATTGATCGGTGGTTATTGTATGTAGCGCACTTTGAAAATCGGCAAGTGTTTGCGCCTGGATTGCCGTTTTGCGCAGTTCTCTTCGTTGTTGCTCATCCGTGACCTGTACCAACAGATCGGTGATCGCCTGATAAGTGGCGGCTGATGGCTCAAAGCGCAAGATTAAAATATCAAGAATTGAGCGATGATCCGCCATTCTTTTACCTTCTTCGACACCTTCCAAGCGTCCTTCCAAGCGCCCTTCTAAGCGTCCTTCCAAGCGTCCTTCCAAGCGCCCTTCTTGTTCACTCTTTTCGCGAAGACGCCGCAAATAGGGAGTATCAGTCAGCAATTCATCTTCCTCAATCATCTTTTCGATCATCTTCGTTATCTCCTCATCATTCACCAAGGCAAGTAACCCGGTAAACAATCGACGACGCAATTCTACATCGGCTATCTCCCCCAAATGCTCTACGACCTGAGGTAATATTTCATCCGGTTTATCGATTTGGGTTTGTCCAACCAGTGGCAACAAAGCCGGACGATCTAAGTCCAATAGCTCCTGTGCGTGCATTTTCCACAAGTGGATAACTTGGTAGCGCCATCTTAAAACTGGCTTGTCATCCGCACCATTGATCTGATGGTGGCCTTCATCATCCGCACCAGCCCCTTTGCCAACATAAAACACAACACTGTGTAAGTCAAGCCCTGAATCAAGTTTTACGAGGCGCGTCATATAATCAAGCATCCGTAATGGCATTGGCTCATGCGTCCGTAGCCCTTGAAATTCAATATGAAGCTTGATCACACGCTTATTTGCTAACGTAACGCGATACAACTGGTCTACACGCACAGTTTGTGTCAAAAGCTCCGCATTGAGCGGTTGCGCGTCGATCACCACGCTATCGAGCAGCCAGGTGGCAAAATCTAGAATACAAGTTTCGACCAACTGTTTTAGTGGACTGTCAGTGGCGGCCATGTTGGCTAAATTCCATAATACTCGTCGATCTCGCGCTGATAACCGGCCACTGCGCCACTGAGCACTTCTTCCAGCGTGACCGTGCGCCCCAACTGTGACGATTCTAGCATGGCGAAGGCCGCGGCCAGATCGTTCAAACCTACGATGCCATCGGTCTCCGGTTGGGCGCCCTGTTCGATAGCGCGCAGCCAATCATATTGTTGAATCACGTAGGGATCGGTGAAGCCATGTGGGTAGAAGGCTTCTTTGGTGGCGGCGTCGGCGTTTGCGTCAAATAACGCCAGTGTGGTGGCGCGCGTGCCATCGTCGAGGATTACTTCGCCGCCCTTGATGCAGCCTTTGGAGCCGTAGAAGGCCGGCGTCCCTGGAATCGACAACGCCTCGCCGTGCGCCCCCCATGACCAGAGTAATTGGCCGAGAGCACCATTTTTGAAATTGACGGTAGCAAAGTACGTGTCATCGGCATCGGCCTTCGTCTGGTTGGTGACGTTGCCCGCTGCATCGCGCGTATACCGCACTGGTTCAAAGGTGCGTACTGCCGCCTGGATCGAGTGCAGATCACCGCCCACATACTGGATCAGGTGCATGATATGGACACCGATATCAAGTGAGCCACCGCCACCCGCTTCTAACTTGTGATGCCGCCACGGTGTTTCGGCAACCATCCGATCCGGCGACCAGAAGCCGCCCACACCGCCATGAACCGCCATCTGTAGATCGCCAATGATCCCTTGTTCGATCACCCAGTGAGCGGCGCGCACGCCTTGGCTTTGGCGTACATTTTCAAACAGACCCAAGGTCAAGCCGCGCGCATGGGCGGCGTCTACCAGTTTGCGACCCGCCTTGACTGAAATCGTGAGCGGCTTTTGAATTAATAGATGTAATCCCGCGTCAACGGCGGCCATGCCAACTTGATGATGCATATAGAGCGAAGTAAAGTCATTGATCGCATCCACCGTCCCCGAATCGATCATCGCCTGATAATCGGTAAAGACGCCGACCTCTGTATCCGGTTGGAAATCGCTCAGATAGGTGTGAGGCGCCGCCAGTGGATCTTTGGTGGAAGGATCGAGCACCGGTGGGCGCGGGGTTGGCCCTTCGCCACGTTTGCGAAACATCAAGGCGTCATCCAGGTTGCGGGCACAGAGCGCTGTGATGCGAAAGTTGTCAAAGCCAGCTTCGCGTAACTGCTTATAACCCTGTAAATGGGCATTTAAAATGCGGCCACAGCCGACAATACCGATGCGAATCATCGTGGTTTCCTCTTCCTAAATTAGCAATTAATTGTTAATTATTGACTATTAATTATTTGATTGCATTTGAACGCAAATAATTAATAGTCAATAATTAATTGTTAACAATTAAGGGTCTTGCTGCAATATTTTGTCTGCGCAACATAAAAAAGCAGACGGCGCTGCACAGGGCCAACGTAGCGCACATACCATACATAAAATGAAAACCAAAGTTCTGGGCCAGTGTACCGCCAAGCAAGGTGCCGAGCAAGGAACCGGCACTCGCCGTCGCGTTGTAGATGCCACTGCGGCTGCCGCGCATGCTGGTCTCGGTGTTTTCAGTGGCATAGGTCATGGCATTGGTCGTATAGCTGCTATAGCCAAAGCCCCGAAAGACCTGAACTGCCAGCAAGAATGGCAGAAGTTGCGCCAAAAAGAGATAACCCAAATTGACCAGCGCAATGCCCACGCCGCCCGCCGCTAACAATGGCACGCGCCCAAGCGTGTCCGAAAGCCCGCCGGTGATGCGCATGGCCGGGAATTCGATAAAAGCCGCAAAGCCCCATAAATTGCCAATCGTTGTTTTGCTGTAGCCCAGCGTATTCATGTAATTAGGCCACATCGAGGCCGAGGCCGTATGGGCAGCGGTCCAGAGTACTGCGCCCACGAGGAATAGGATGGGTAAGCCGCGATTCCAGCCACTTTGACTCGTAACGGGCGCGCTTACCGTCGGCGTCACTGGGCGTAATGGCTTGATGACTTTGCTCTCACTCAATGCCAGGGCACAAATTGCCGCGGCCAGATATAGCCCCGAACAAATTTGTAACGTCTGCGCAATCGATGTGAGATCCGCCAACCGGCCACCCATGATCGAGCCAATCGCGAAGGCTGCCGAAGCCAGGCCGCGATACCAGCCCATACGTTGGCCTTTTTTCTGTTCCTTGTCGAGCAGATCGCCCATCATCGCCAAGCTGAGCGTGCCATAGGCCGCCGTGCCCACGCCTTCAAAGATCCGCGCTGCCCACGCCCAAGATTCGTTGGCGGCGCGGCTGAGAAAGACATAGGCCAGCGCTAAAATAATCAATCCAACGATCAAGAGCGGTTTGCGGCGCCCCAGTTTGTCGGAGATGCGTCCCCAGATGTAGCTGCTAATGAGTGACACAACCACGACACTGGCGAGGATTAAGGAGATATGCTGATAATCAGCACCTAATGATTGCAGATAGAGGCCAATTAAAGGGGATGTGATGCCGACAGCGACATAAGTCAGCGCAGAGATAAGCGTGAGCAGACGAATATTATTCATGGATTTTATGTTTGCAGTAAAGTCATCATAGCCCTTGATCCCAAAGGGTTATCGATCACAAGGTTGTTGGAAAAATAAACCAGGATCAGCGCCGCTATACCCGTGCGCTGTTGAAAAGTAACATTATACTATGTAATGATAATGCTACTTTTCAACAATCGCAAGTATAGGTGCTGACCCTGGTCTGTAGTCAGAGATCAGTGGACAGTGGGACGGTAGAACAATTTTAGACTGTTCTACCGTCCAACTGTCTCACCGCCTTACTGTCCTACTGCTTCACTTACTTCTGCGCCGCCCCATGCAAGGTGCCATCCAAGATCTGGATGACAACGAACGAATCGCCATACGGGTCGTTCTGATAGATCGGGTCGGTGTCGGGCAGCCAGCCAGCCGCGAACTTGCTCGGCACTGGGTTGTTACCGTGGCGTTCCCACAGCGGGACACCGGGCAATGTTTCATTGTAGATCAACGCCAGTTTGCTAATGGCATCCTTCTGCGCATCCACATCTGCACCCTTGCTGGAAGCATCGATCAGGGCATTGATGTCAACGTCACCAAGCACGTCAGTTTTTTGCTTCAGATCAAACGACTGGCCAGGCTTGGTCACGTCGCCGTTGCCGCTCATCGCTGAGTTATAGAAACGGAAATCCTGGTCGTAGCTGAAGGATGGATGGGGATTGCCCGAACCAAAGTTTAGCGACGCAATCTGGAATTTACCATCGTTGATCTCGGTGGCAAACTGTGTATAGGTGATGCTGCGTCCGGTACATTTAATCCCGAAAGCGGTCAATTGCTCGCAGGCATTCTTGGCTGCGCCCGACCAGTCGGCAAATTCGGCCTGGAAGAGGAATTCGACTTCGATCGGCTTGCCGGTCTCATCGGTCCAGATGCCATCAGCACCCTTCTTGAAGTTAATGCTGGTCAACAATTCTTCGGCTTTCTTGGGGTCAAGGTCATAGGTGTTGAGCTTCGCCTTGGCCTCTGGGGTTACCCATTGGTCGATGAAGTTGTCGGACATCCCAGTCATGTACTTGACGGGCACACCTGAGTCGCCAAAAGCAACCTTGCCATTCTGCGTGCGATCAATTGCATAGGCAATCGCCTGGCGGAATTCCTTGATCTCAAACGGGTGAATCTTAAAGTTAAAGCCGATCACTGGCCCATTGTGGACAGGTGGGCGTAGGATGCGATAACCTTGTTCCTCGAATTGCTTGACGGTGGCTGGTGGGAAACCGTGTGTGGCATAGTCCACATCACCGGAGAGCACGAGCGGGGTAATCACGGGCGTTTCGCCGTTGTAGTTGACGAGGCGATCAAATTTGACCTTGTCGGCCCAATAGGAAGTCGGCACCTTGTTCAAGATCATTTGCGCTTCGGTGATGCTCGTTTGGTCAATCTTATACGGTCCCAACACCACCATGTCGGCAGGGCGGAACTTGTTGAACTCGGCAAGCAGATCTTTCCACTCTTGATCTTCTGGTTTCTTACCAGCGGCTACCAGATCGGTCACCTTCTTGGCATAGTCACCGTAGACCGAGGAAGCGTGAATCTGCGCATTGCGCAACAGATAGCGCAACATGATGTTCGACGGATCAATCAAAATAAACTGCACTGTGGTGTCATCAACAGCCTTGACCTCTTTTAGATCACGCCAGGCCGTGGTGTTGAGCAAGCGATAGATCGACATCGTATCCACCACATCTTTGCTGGTGAACGCACTGCCGTCGCTCCACTTGGCGCCTTGAATCAGCTTGACTTCAAGCGTCTTATCGTCGACCCACTTCCACTCCGTGCCAGCGACGGGAATCCAGCTGTCATCGGCCCATTTGTACATGAACAACGATGGCTCCATCAAATTTTGATAGATGCCAAGCGCCATGCCATCAGTTACAAAAGTGTTGTAATGACCACCTGGTGGCACGGTATACGGCCAAGCGGGGTGAAATTCACTGACCGCACCTGCGGGAGCGGCGGCGGCTGGTGTATTAGCCCCGGCGGCTGGCGCACTGCCGGCCGGCGCATTGGGGTTTGCGCAGGCGGCTAGTATGGAAGCCACAATGAGGATAAGCGATAGCCACAAACGTTTTTTCATGAACTGTTCTCCTGTTGTATCTGAATTTTAAAGAGACGCAAAGCGAATACTTTATTGAAAATTGCCCGTGCTTATGCCGTGCAATGAACAACAC
>JAPLGZ010000835.1 GCA_026389895.1 Chloroflexota bacterium
GGTTCAGTTGTTCTTGGCTCTGGCTTGCCGTCGTATCTGAAACGGTGTCAGTAGCAGCCACATTGGCATTCGCCGGGGGATCATTAGCCAGTGACGCCAACGCCGAAAGCAGTGGCGGGGCAATCACCTCGTCAACCTGACCATAGGCTTCGACGGCATGGCGCTGCACTGAATAGCTGAGCGTATCTCCCGTGCTCAACGAGCTAACAATAATGATCGTGCTCAAGGTCAAGCCGAGTACAATCAAAACCGATTGGGCTGGCCGCCGTGGAATGTTACGAATGCCCAACTTCGCCAGCACCGGTTTGCGCAACGAAAGGAAAAGTAAATAGAGCAGCAGGGCGATTACAACGATCACCAGCCCGGTTGTGATGTTGGTATTGATGTTTTGCAGCATAAGTGGTCCTTTTGATGGAGCGTGGAGCGTGATACTCGTCTCTCACGTATCATGCTTCACAGTTACGCCGCTACTAAGGCCGCGGGTTCAGTTTCAGGTGCGAGGTGCGCTTGGCCATCGTCGATAATCTGCCCATCCTGCATGCGCACGATGCGATCACACAAATTACCAATTTGCGCATCATGCGTCACGATGACCAGGGTCTGTCCGCGTTCCTGATTTAGTTGGCGCATCAGTTGCAAGATATCATCCGCAGATTTGCTATCCAGGTTGCCCGTTGGCTCGTCTGCCCAGACGATGGCCGGGTTGTTGACCAGGGCGCGCGCAATCGTCACTCGTTGTCGCTGACCACCGGAAAGCTCCGCCGGGCGATGATGCGAACGATCCGTTAAGCCAACCTGCGCGAGGGCGGCCAGGGCGCGTTTGCGGGCCTCGGCTGGTTTCACACCGCTGACCAGCAGTGGCAATTCTACATTTTCAACCGCCGTGATCACTGGCAGCAAATTGAACGTTTGAAAGACAAAACCCATCCGCTGGGCGCGATAAGTCGTGCGCGTTCGGTCGTTCATCGTGCGCAAATCTGTCCCTTCAATCATCACTTCGCCCGAATCAAAATCATCCAGGCCAGAAATACAGTTGAGCAATGTAGTCTTACCACAGCCCGACGGTCCCATAATGGCGACCATTTCGCCGCGTGCGACCATCAGATCAACACCGCGCAAAGCGTGTACTTGGATCTGACCATTACGAAAAGTTTTGTGCAGCTGGTGCGCAGAGATAATCGGTTGTTCCATTGCTTCTGTTCTCCTTTATACAATCGCCTATCAATAAGTTCAATGATGTCAATAATCTTACGCATGCAAAAATGAGTAGTTGCAAGATTCAATCAACCAATCATCAACTTGCCGGCCATCGCGATGGCAAGCCACTTTCGCAAAATGATGAGGTTGGCCAAAATTGTCGTGAGAAAATAAAATCTTCTCCTCAGTCTAAGGCGTAGTAAGCGTTTTAGCAACATTTTTTTGTCTAGAAGAAAAGTACTACGTTCCAATCCAATTGAGCACCAGATTTTTTGATGCCGGTTTGGGTATAACGAGATGCGCACAGCCATCTAAGCAAGGGAGGTCACTGGTGCCTCTTTATCAGATTTAGTACAGTGTAAACAAAGGACCTCGGTATCTCGTAGGTCCGGTTTTCAACCGGACAAATGCCGTTTACTCAGTCTATTGCCAGCGCATTGATCCGCCTTGGCGCGGCTTGTCACGCTTGCAGCGTGACCTACGAATGACCACACAACTGAATGAACACTGTATTTAGTTGGTATGTTCCACCGTGATGACGACTTTTCCTTGGGCGTGGCCTGCTTCGAGATAACGGATTGCGTCAGGAACCTCAAACAATGGATAACAGCGGTCGATGACCGGTGTCACTTTGCCGGCGTCGATCAGTTCTTTTATCAACATTAGATCCTTTTGGTCGGGTCTTGCCAGCATGTTACCCATTTTCTGACCGCCCTTCTTGGAGCGCCAGGGGCCGAGGAGCATGGCTTCGAACATTTGCGCCGTGGCGCCGCCGCTCATCACATAAATGCCCTGAGGACGTAAGGCCCGCTGGTACGCGGCAATGGGCTGATAGCCGTTCGCCGCCAGAATCAGGTCATACTGCTGGCCATTTTGGGTAAAGTCTTCTTTGGTGTAATCAATCACATGGTCGGCCCCAAGCGAGCGCACCATTTTCATTTTTGTCGTGCTACAGACGGCAGTGACTTCCGCGCCCAGTGCTTTGGCAATCTGCACTGCAAAGGTCCCCACACCGCCCGACGCCCCATTGATCAGCACCTTCTGCCCGGCCTGAATTTGGCCGGCGCGCAGACCTTGCAGGGCGGTGACCGCCGACACCGGTACGGTGGCGGCTTGCTCGAAGGTCAAGTTGGTCGGTTTCAGCGCAAAGGCATTTTCGGCAGCAGCAACATACTCGGCAAAAGCGCCAAAGCCACACACGGATAAGTCCCCGAATACCGCATCACCGGGCTTAAACTGCGTTACATGGCGACCCACCGCTTCAACTCGCCCCGCCACTGAAGCACCGATGATCTTGTATTTGGGGGTTAGCAACCCAAACATGAAGCGCATCAAGAACGGGTCGGCGCGCAGCAGATGCCAGTCGCCCGCCGCGACGGAGGCCGCAACCACTTTGATCAAGACTTGATCGTCCTGGCTTGCATAAGGTTTTCTCCTGAGATTTTTCTGATTTGGTCATGTTCAGCATGGGTCATGTTAGGTAACTGCCAACGCCCGTTTTTTCCACTGTTCAATGTTGACCCCTTTCATCAACAGCCACAAAGGTAAGGCAATTTCAACAATCGAAAGCAAACCAATCGAGGTGAATAGCGCTTTGGCGTGGGGAAAAAGCACGGTTCCAAAACTTTGGACGAAATAGCAGAAAGCAGCCACCATCAACAAGCCGCCGACCATTTTGGGCAGGTAGCCCGACTGATAAACCAAATAACCAAGCACCACGAGATGCAGACCAAACGCTACTCCCCAAATCAGCACCACTGCTTCATGCGCATTGAGAAAGAGTAATCCGAGCGCCGGCAACTGATCAGGGGCGAAGACGGCCAAGTACCCGGCGCCGCTCAAAAGCAGCAAAACAAAAAAATGATTCAGCAGATTGATGCCCTGCAGAATGGTCATAGCCAGCCGAGCAAACGCGGCCACCAGCGCCAGCGTTTTGTTGACGGGTTTGAGTAAACTGTAGAGCAGTGCGCACAGCCCAATTTCGATCAAAAAGACGATTGTGTCGCTCACAATACCGAGGCGGAAGAGCCCTTCAGAAGCCCTGATATGATTGGCCGTTGTTACGGCATCGCCCGGTACAATCCGCGTGGCAGGAAGATAGATAATGCCAAATGGTGCGATGACAGCCATGATTAGAATCAGGATCCCTGTAATTCTGGCGGTCTTTTGGATTGAATTCATTTTTATACCCCTTTCTCTGAGCAAATCGGCTGAATTTCATTGATTCAACATGACTTGTCGCTAATGTGGCCGACCCTAGATTATTAGGGTCGGCCACATTAGCGACCGGGTCATCTTAGGCGGCGGACAAACTCGCTTTATCGGCGTTGATCTCTGTTTTCGCCGACTCGACAGCGATCGCCGGTGAATTGAAGCCCTTAACGATCAGCCACACCCCGATGAACACCTCCCAGAGGCCGCCTGGATACGAGAGGAGATCACCCAGACCGGACCCCATGATGGCCGACACCATCCCACCCAAAATAGTCGCGTAGCCAACAAGACCCCAGACGGCCAGCCAGCGCGGCACTAAGTTTGCCTTATACAACGTGGTGCAAAGCATCAAACCAGAGACCCCCAGCGTACACATGGCGATCGAGTAGGCATAAAGTTGCCCCTGTGTGAGCAGCGTGCTCAAGGCTTGCAGATAGGCAGCGTTGGGTGCCACAGCTTTCAAATACTCACTGCCTAGTGGGATTTGTAGCAGAATGAAAAGCACCATGATGGTAATGAAGACGGCATCCATGATCCGGGCCGCCAGGTAGCCAACAGCCATGCGTTCGCGGTGTGGCTTCAGCACAGGAAACATCAATACCCCATGAGCGGCGTCGCCAGCGGCGGCCAGCAACCAGAGCACCGCGCCGATGGCTAGCGTCAGGCTGTTGGTGGAAAGCGTGGCCAGATGATTCGGCGCACCCAGAACGGATTGGATGAGCATCATCCCGCCAATGCCGACTACGAACCCGGCGATATATACCACCCCCACAACAGTTGCGGTCGTTCGGTATGGTTTCATTTCTTTTGTAGTAATCATCCTGTTTTCTCCTTTTTGTCGGTATCGAAAATAAATATAGCTGACGCATCTGCCTGGTGGTTCTAGCAAATGTTTGGATGTTACGATAGCTTCTCGCCCAAAACGAGACCTGTTTTCCCGGTTCGTACGGTGGGAGCGCCAGCAGCGGTCTCTCTCACCCCTTTCACGAGCAGGTAGCCGAGCATCCAGACCTCGGCGATCGTGGGTGGGATTGCCAAGAAACCGTGGATGGTTGCGCCAAAGTCAGGGGCCAGGAACGCCGCGAGCAGGTCCACAAGATAGGCGACAGACGCAACGATGAGCACGACGCCCAGCGCCTTGGGAAAGAGCCCAGACTTGTAGGCGAGATAGCCGAGCGGCGCCAACCACAGGCCAAAGAAGACCTGTGCGGCGAAGGTGCCATAGTGCTGGATGTCGAGCAGAAGCAGCACGATGGCATTTGAACCCGCAATGCCGAAGGCAGTCGCATAGGCGCTGTCAGTTGCGACTCGCAAGCCCTCAAACTGGAAGACGGCATTCAGAGAAATGATGCCGGCTGCGAGTACGACAAAGACGAGCATTGTCCGCGCCACGATCTTGTTTACATGCTGGAGCAGGCTGTAGAGGGTCATGGCCACGAGGACAAAGAATGTCGCATCCACCAGGTGGGCGACGACGCCAAAGCGCATAAGCCCGGCGTTTGCCACAACGTTCCCAACCGTAGCCGCCGCATTGCCGGCTACATACAGCTTGGGGTCCAGAAATCCTTCGGCAAAGCCACCGAAGATGCCGACGAACAGATAGAAAACGCCGGCGATTCTGGCGAGGCGCTTGGGTGAATTCATGGTAGATGCTCCTTCATCTTTATGGGATGCGTTGCTGGTAAAAGTGGATTTCTCCGCTGGTTGTAAACGTTCATGGCTAGCCATCGTTTTTCTCCTTTTAATGAACCATACTGCTTCACTGTTTGTTCGCTGACGCATCTGCCTGGTCGGGCTGTAGGCGATTGACCGAGATCAATGGCATACCTAAATCACGCACTTTTCTGAGCAAGCCATACAACGCCGCCTGATCGACTACTGAGCCGGTTAAACACGTAGTTCCGTTCTCTCCCGGCGTAATGATCAGACCTTCAAACCAATTGACCCACCGATCAGTCAAGCGTCCCATGATGCGAATTTCATATAGTCCTGGCTCGTCATAATCCTCAGTCGCTCTCTCTGTTTCACACATGCTCGGCCTCGTGCATCTTCCCCCTATGGATAAAGCTCTTCGTTGTCTTCGTTCCTTGCTTCGATTCAAGGATACCAATCAATGGGGTGAGGCGTCATCACCATATGTGATGATTCATGTGGTGATTGATGTGGTGATGGATGGGGTAATTGATGGGGCCGAATGTGGTGAGGGAGATAAAAAGCCCTGGCAGATTTGTCAATAAACCTACCAGGGCTGGGGTTGAGCGTGGGTGACCGATGATGCGCTTATACCGAGTATGCGCTTATTCCGGGGCTTCGTGCTTGCTTCGCCGAGCCTGGTGGGCGATCAGGAGACGCCGCATTGGCGCTCTGTCGATGCTCCGACCCGCATTCTCCACCTCGTCCAGCGGTGTCTGCCCGCGCTCGTTGAGTGCGTTCACGTCGCTTCCGTGCTCGAGCAACGCTTCGACCACATTGACAAAACCAGCTTTCGCGGCGCAGTGCAACGCCGTGCGCCCCTTATACGGTGCGGTCACGTCGGCGCCGCACCGGAGCATCGCCCAGGCGAGTGCGGCGTTCTCCTTGTGGCCGCTGTTACCCGTGCAGCAGAGGCCGACCCAAGCCCCCGGCTCCTGGTTGACGTTCGCCCCCCGCGCCAGGAGTTTGTCGGCGATGGCGGGAACCATCACCCACTCGCCAGCGCCGATCGAAGCGGGATTCGCGCCGTGCGCAAGCAGGAGATCGGTCAACGCTTCATCACCTCGGTTGGCCGCAGCCCGCACCAGCCGCACGCTGTTCACGCCAACTGTCGCCCCTCGTTGCAACAAGAGTTGTGCGACTTCGAACTGGCCGGCGAAAACCGCGTGCAGCAACGGGGTGACCTGGGCAACGTCGCACCCAGGATCGGGCGCATCTGCGAGATCAGGGGCCAAATCCAGCAGCGCCTCTACAGCCTCAAGATCGCCGACATACGCGGCGGTAAAGATATCATACTGCGCGCCATGCTCGACAAGCAGGTTCACGAGCGAGGCGCGATGGTTGGCGAGCGCGCCACAGAGCGGGGTAATCCGCAGCATGGGGAGGCCATAGGTCTTCGCATCGCTCCCTGGCAGCATCGCCACCGCGTTGACATCCACACCCTGGCGCAAGAGTTCCTCGGCGATCCTGCTCTTGCCGCGTGCAGCCGCGATTAGCAAGAGCTTCGGCCCATGCAACATGAAGACCTGTGGCTGTGCGGCAGTGATCGCCGCGAGGCCTACGGAGTCGTCGCGCTGGACAGCGCGCAGAAAGCGCGGGTCGGAAACATCGCGGAGCCGCTCGCCTGGCACAGGCTCGTCCGTCCGGTTGACGAGCGCCAGTGCGAGGCGGAAAATGAGTGGTCGGATTTCGGTAATGAGGGCCGGGTCTTTAACCACTGCGGCCAAGGAGTCGAGGAAGTGGCTGAGCCAGTGGCCCGCCATGCCGCGGCTGATCGAAACAGACCCGTGCGCCGCCTTAAGCCCCGGTGGCCACATCGCGTCGAAATACGTCGGCGCGCCACCGAACCACGCCTCAAAAAAGAGCTTCTGCCGGGCGCGTTCTCGCGCCAGATCACGATTAAACGCGGGGCGGAGAACGGTGTCCATTTCGATACGGTCGTAAAGCCCATCGACGAGCCCGGCAACAGCCGCCCGCCCACCGAGCGCCTCGAACGTTCCAGCAGGGGGGAACAGCGGCGCGCGGGCGCCCTCTGGGCGCGAACCGAATACGCCGCGATGATCGAGGCCGGGCTGAAGTTGGAGCGGGATTGCCCCAATTTGTTGCTTTCCTCCTTCGTTCATTGAATGGTCTCCTTGAATTCGTTGGTTCATCACTCAGTGAGCATGAGACGAAGCAGCAAACGGCAGCAAGTGCTTGGCATACTTTCTCGTTCGACTGGCCTTTAAGAAGCTGTTTAAACAGGCGCTAAGTCCCTCAGTACAAACCGAGCTCCTCGGCGCGGCGGGTGGCGGCGCGCCGATCATTCACCCCAAGCTTGTTGTAAATGTTTTTGGTGTGCGTGCGCATGGTGTTCAGGGAGACCATGAGTCTGCGGGCAATTTCCGGGCCGTTCAATTCGGTGCCGAGCAGTTTGAGCACTTCAAGTTCACGGTCGCTCAGTGGCTCGACCAACGACGCAGGGCGAAGAACGAAGGAAGCAGGCGAAGGTTCCGGCGTTGGTCCTCCGTCCATCGTAGCATCTTCAAAGGCAGCCAGCAACTTCTTGATATAGCCGGACCTGATTCTATCGGCCAGCATCCCTTGCGCAGCGGCAGCCAAGAGGCGCGCCATCGGCAACCCTTCATCCACAAAGAGGCGGACGTAACCCTCCGGCTCGGCCAGGGTCAAGGCGCGTTTCAGCGGTGCGAGCGCAAAGGGGAGATTGCCCTGCGCCTCGTGAGCGAGCGCCTGCAGCACCAGGATTTCGAGCACACTGCCTGTCCTCCCGCCGGCTTCAGCCGCTGGCAAGAGTCGAGCTAGTAATTTCATGGCGGCGTGAATTGAACCATCTGTCTGGTCGCGTTGATGCTGGGCGATAAGCACCCTCGCGAGGGTGATATGTTCAAACTCGCGCAAAAAGCTGAGTTCGTCGTCAACCGACAAACCCTGTTCCTGCGCCCAACGCAGGGCTTCGCTCAACCGGCCCTGCGCCACCCACACCCGCGCTTTCAAGGCGGCGAGGGGGCGCAAGTCGGGTACGGGCGTCCTGCGGTGGTGGCGTTCTGCCGCATCGATCCGGTCGAGCGCACCGCTCAAGTCGCCCTCGGCCTCTTTGAAGCGCGCTTGGGTGCGATACAAACGATAGCGCCAATCCGGCAACCCAGCTTGATCGCCCAGTTCCTCGCTGTGTAACAGGTGCTGGATGGCGACTTCCTGATTCCCCTGCTCATGGTATAACTCGCTCAACCCCAAATAAAGGTTAGCCGTGCCCCGGATCAACGGTTCGCCCTGGGCGAGTACAAGTTGCAATGCCTTGGCATAGCACTCGATGGCCTCACGGAGACGACCTTGCACCGTCCTGATATCGGCCAGGCCAGAGGTGACACTGGTGGCGAAATGTAGGTTGCCGATCTTCTGAAAACCAGTCATGGCAGCAGCCAGCGCGTGGTAGGCCGCCTCTAGATCGCCGCTGGCCCACTGGGCGAGACCGAGGAGCGCAGCCGCCGGTCCGCGCCGGAGATAATCGCCCTCGGGTAAGAGATTGAGCGCCCGGCGACCATACTTTACAGAGCCAGGGAGATCACCGCTCGCTTGGGCAATGTAGGCACGAGCCGTGGCGATCGACGCAGGTAGATTCCGAAACTGCTCTTCGTCCACAATAACCGGATAGCCCCTGGGCGCGGCAACTATCTGGGCCGAAGGGGCGCCCGGTTGCGCAGGCCGCGCGGCCTCAGGGTCAAGCCCAGCGTCCAGCCATCGTTCGGCATCCTCAAACCGAGCCGCGGCGGCCTCTAGATCGCCACCATTTAGCAACGCCCAGGCATAGGCAACGCTGAGGACGGGCCTGGTGCGGATCAACTCGTCGGGGAGCGCCCCCGCCCAGCCCAGCCATGTGGCAGTCTGGAAACGTCCATCCATGGCCGGCCAAGCCTGTTCGATCAGGCCCGCCGCACACGCAAAATCCTTGGCCGCCAACGCGTGACGAATCGCATCGGCGGGCAAACCATTGGCCGCATACCACGCGCTGGCCCGCTGATGCAGGATCGGGACTTGGGCGGGCTGTTCCTGCAACGCATGGGCGGCAAGCACATCGGCAAAGAGGTGGTGGTAACGAAACCAGTGACGTGTATCATCCAGCGGCACGACAAATAGATTACCGCGCTCCAGGGCATCCAACAGCACCAGGCCATCGTTCTGGCCTGTGACGGCATCGCACAGCCCGCCACTCAACCGGTCAAGCATGGCGGTCTGGAGTAAGAAGCTTCGCACCCGTTCGGGCTGACGCTGGAGGACCTCTTCGACCAGATAATCCACGATGTACCGATTGTCACCGGCGAAAGCCTTTACGAAGTGGGCAACGCCAGGCGTTCCCTGCTTCGACGTGAGCGACTCGACTGAGCTCGCCGAAATCTCAGCCGAACTGACACGCCCTTGCATCGAGAGCGCCGCCAATTGGAGACCGGCAATCCAGCCCTCGGTGCGCGCCTCCAAGATGGTCACTTCCGCCGACGAGAGGCCTAGTCCCATCACCTGGTTCAGAAATCCGGCGGCTTCGGCCGGCGTAAAACGCAAATCGGTGGCCCGCAGTTCGGTCATTTGGCCGCGGGCGCGTAAACGGGCCAGCGGGAGCTGTGGATCCTCACGGGTGGTGATGACCAGATGCATCTGCGGCGGCAGGTGCTCGAGCAGAAAGGCAAGGGCCTGATCAACGGGTTTGGCATCAATGACATGGTAGTCGTCTAGCACGAGCAAAAAATTATCGGGAATGGCAGTAATTTCATTGAGCAGAATCGTCAGTGCCGTTTCGGTTGGCAGTTGAGGGGATTGGCGCAGGCCCATGATGCCTGCACCAATCTGCGGCGTAACCTTCTGCAATGTCGCAACGAGGTAAGCCAGAAAGCGTGCCGGATCATTATCCCCTTCGTCCAGTGACAGCCAGGCCACAGCGGGCGAGGGAGTTGATTCTTGTCTAAACGTTTGAATCCATTCGCTGACCAGGCTGGTTTTACCGAAACCAGCTGGGGCCGAGATAAGCGTCAGCTTACGGTGCAGACCCTCACTCAGGCGGTCAATCAAGCGCGGCCGCAGGACGACTTTCGGCCGCGGTGAGGGAACATACAGTTTAGTGGCTAAAATTGACGTAGACATAGAGCAAGCATTGTCCCAGAGTCTGTGCAGTTCTGAAGCCTGGCGAACAAAATAGAAGCTGCTCATCAGTCTAAGACTTAGCGAGCGTTTTGGCAACATTTTTTTGTTTAGGAGAGGGGAACGAAAGCGAACAGGGAGGGTGTAACGGCGTGGTATGCCGTTACACCCTCCCTGTTCGCTTTGCAAACGTCACGATTATTTTCGTGCGAAGAATAGTATGCAGCTATTTGGATAGCTTAGTGGCTATAAGCGAGGGCAACTTTAGAAGCAGCCTCTTTGGTCAATTTGACGAGCAGATCAAAGGCAGCACTCCAGGCAGCTTGTACTTCTGGGGTAAATTCATCCCCTAGTTCCTGCGCCAATGTGCGAACCAAAGCCTTGCACAGGGCCTGGTACTGCTCATCTTGCATCCCATAACCAAGATGGCGGCGGCCTAATTGATCAGTAATTACCACGGTCATTTCTGGACGAACCAGACCAGTCGCCAGCATGCGCAAGATATGCATGAAATGAGCATTCTGCGTACCCATAAAGCCCTTGAAGAGCGGATAAAGCTTTGGATCCAATTCGCGCAGGCGTATATAGAAAATATCATCCATCGTGTGGGCAATTGGATGTAGCCGCGCGAAGCTCTTTTGTACAAGTTCGATCTGTTCACTATCCATTTCAACTTCCTTTTCCATGCCTTATCATTGCTTGGTACTTGCACAAGCGACCAAACATAGACAATTCTCTCATGTTTATCTAATTTGTCTATTAAACCTTAGTACTACTCTCCAATGTTTATACCGTGCATAGGTTAAATTTAGGTACTAGCTTCGCTTACAAAACGCTTTCAATTGGCCTTCGGGTCCGCGTCAAGGCCATTTTTGTGGTGATCGACGCCAGTGGCAGGCGATCACCACCCAGTTAAGGTAACCGTAGATCACGGAATTTGCTATAAAAGGATTGATTTTTGCGCCTTGTCGTTGCGAGGAAAGACCCAACCGCCCACCATTCGAAATGGTAGGCGGTTGGGTCTTTTTTAATTTTCCCTGCAGGGGAGGGGTCTAGCCTTGCACCAGCGGCAGATAGATCCCATACCCAAAGATCGTAAACATCTGCGGGTCGGAGACGCCGCCGCCAGGGGGCGGATTGAGCACACTCAAAGCGCCGGTTCCGTCTGCGGCGACATCAGTGGCCAGTAAAGTCACTTCAAGTTGGGTGCTATCGATGAACTTGGAGGGGCGGAGCACACCATTCCAATAGACCTGCGAACCCGGCATAAAATTACTGCCTACCACCGTTACCACCACGGGAACGCTGACGGCGCCATGCGCCAACGTATTGGCCGGCGCGATCTGGGTTAAGGCGGGCGCTGGGTTTTGGGCTGGTGCTACGACGGTGAAGTTGAGCACGTTGGACGAACCACCGCCCGGCGCGGGATTGACAACACTGAGGCCGCCACTGCCCACCACGCCCACATCCCCCGCCGTCAACGTGACCTCCAGTGCTTGGTCGTTGATGAATTTTGTCGCCCGCGGCGCACCATTCCAAGCCGCTTGCGCGCCTTCGATAAAATTGGCCCCGGTGATCTTCACAACGAACGAAGTAGCGGCGGCACCTTGCGTCACCAACATCGCCGGCTGTAATTGGGTCAAGGATGGCGCCGGATTCTGACCGGCTTCCAACACCGTGAATAAGACCGCATTGGACGATCCACCGCCCGGCGTGGGATTAAAGACGGTGATCCCAGCCGGCTGATTGGCATCAACGGACGCGGCGTTCACTTCATTATCGTCGGCCAGCAGTGCCGCGGCCACGGCCACATCCGCCGCGCCAATCGTGGCCTGCAACTCGCTGGGGCTGACAAACTGCGTGGGCCGGTCGGCGCCATTCATCCGCACCGTCGCCCCTGGCACAAAATTAGCCCCATGAACACTCAGGGTAAACTGTTGCACATCCGACGGCACCGACTGAGGGTTAATAAAGTCAATCGAAGGCAAGGGATTATCACCGGGCGCGCTGATGGTGAAGGCCACTTGATTATTGGAATCACCGCCACCAGGGGCCGGATTGATCACTTTGATCGGAGCTACACCCGCCGCGCCGACATCGGCGGCGGCGATCTCGGCGTGTAGTTCACCAGGGCTGACAAATGTGGTTGGGCGGGCGCTGCCATTCCATTGCACCTGTGAGCCGCCCACAAAATTCTTGCCTTTGATCACTAACGTGAAATTGTTTGCGCCTTGCGGCACAGAGGCAGGCAACAACGTGTCGATCGTCGCTTTGGGATTGGCAACGGCGAAGGCCACCACCGCGTCGTCGATGCCAGACACCGCATAGACAGTCGAGCCATCGGGACTGACAACAACCTCGTTGGCGCCGTTGAGCGCGGGCAACCCTGTATTGGCATCACGATGGAACGCTTCAACAAAGTCGACCAAGCCAGTGGTCGGGTCACGGTCAAACACCCCTAGCGCCTGATCGTTGAGGGCGGTTGTGAACAGGTGATTGCCATCTGGGCTGATCACCACACCGGTTGTGCCGCCCAAGCCATCAAAATTAGCCACGCCATCCTTGTAGGTTTTGAGATAACCCAAGGCGCCCGTGAGTAAATTCCGCTTAAAGACGACGAGCGAATTGTCATGCAGCCCAGCGACATAGAGATAATTGCCATCGCCACTCACCGTCACCGCATGGGCGCCGGCCAGCCCATCCATAAAACGCGGCTGCGGAAACAAGGTGATTAATTGACCTTCGCGCCAGGTTTGCACATGCGTAAGCGAACCATCGGTCGCATTACGGCTATAGGTGGCCAACGTGCCGCTCATGTTACTGGTATAGCTAACGACATAGACATTTTTGCCATCGGGGCTGACCGTCACACCGTGGGCGCCATTCAAATCGGGAATCGAGGTGATCACGTCCTCAAAACCGACGAAATCATCGTTGTCGCGGCTAAAGGTGACGAGCGCATCTTCATCTACACTGGCAACATAGATGTTTTTACCATCAGGGCTGACCGCGACCCCGTGCGCACCAGTAAGACCTTTGACGATGGCATTATTGGTGTAGGCATCCTTTAGGGTAAGCTGGCCGCTGTTTTTGTCGCGATCATAGATCACAAAGCTGTTGGCGCTACTGGCGGTCACATAGACTTGTTTACCATCGGGGCTGACCACCACTTTGCGCGCGCCTTTGACTTCGTTGCTGGCATAGGTGTTGACGAGGGTCAACTGGCCGTTGACCAAATCGCGATTAAAATAGCTTACGCTGCCCGCATAATAGCTGGTGACATAGACTTGTCGGCTATCGGGGCTAACCGTCACGCCATAAGCGCCGTCCAAACTGTTGACGCTTACGCCTGGCGCACTCAAGAAAGGCGTCGGTATGGGGCTGCCGGCGCAAGTCAGATCAAAGCTGACGGCTGGGTTGTTGGGGTCATCCGTTGTCAAGTTGAGCGTGGCGGTGCGGATACCCAAGGCGGCAGGCGTACAACGGACAGTGACAATCGCACCGGCGGCGTTGCCATCTGTCACCACGGCCGGCAGCCCGCTCATCACCTGAAAATCACCGGGGTTCAGCCCATTAATCGCTTGAAAGTTGACATGCAAACTGGTGTTGCCAATTTCATAAATTTTCAAGGATTGGTCCATTGGCGTGTTGATAATGCCGCTGCCAAAATCCAGCGGGCCTGGCTTGAGCGGCGTGGAACTGAACCCTGGCGTCTGGGCCACAGTGCCATGACAGATCAGATCATAATCGACCTTCAAGTGAAAAGGATCGTCAGTCACCAATGTCAGTGAGGCCGTGCGCAGCCCTTCGGCACTGGGTGTGCAGCGTAAAGTCACGTTTTGCGCGGGGGCGCCATTGGGGATGATCATGGGAAAGCTAGTCAAAATCTGAAAGTCAGCGGCGTTCGGTCCGTCCAGGGCAACGGATTGGACAGCCAAAGGCAGTTTGCCCGTTTCAAAGACACTAAAACCGGCATCAATCGACGTATTGATCAAGGCATTGCCAAAGTCGATCGGGCCAGGCTGGGCCGGATCAGCGCCAAAGCCGGGTAGCCCGCGCCCTGTCTCCACCGCACCAATGTCACAGATCGCCAGCCCATCATTGTTGCTGTCTTTGGGGCGCTCGCTGCCCGTCTGATCCTCTTTGTTGACCGGCACAGCCTCGCACACAGCGTTGTCACCCGCATCAACGGCTGGACTTTCATCCTTGGGCGACATGGTCAGCAGATTAGGGAAATTGGGGCCGGGTTTGGGCAGATCGAGTTTCGGGTCAATGGTTTGAATGGTCGCCCCGCAACTGGCGCCGGGATTCTGCAGATTATGGCCGTTGTCCGTCACCGGCTTGAGACCAGCACAATTCTCACCCACACCAATCGCACCCTGCTCGACAATGGTGTTCCAGAGCGCCACCGCTTCTTCGTTATAGATCGCGCCGCCAATTTGGGCGCTGTTGCTGGACAAGGTGACGTTGCGCAACTCAATCATCGAATCTGAGCTGACAGGATACGGATTGTCGATATTGGCGAGTGCGCCCCCTTTGCCGTCCACCGTGAGATTGGCAAAAAACGTGGTATTGGTCACCTTGAGCAGCGCCGCTTTATTATTGAGAATCGCGCCGCCCAGGCCATCCTTCGTGGCAATGTTGGCGTTGAAGGTCGAACGGGTGATATTCATATCCTCTTCGGTATAAATGGCGCCGCCTTGCCCTTTGGTCGCCAGATCGCCAGAGATATTCCCGTTAAAAAGCGTGTCACTGATAATCGTCGTGGCGGCGCTCAAATTGTTGTAAATGGCGCCGCCACTACCTTTGGGCGTCAGATTGCCATTAAAGATCGTGCGCACCATGCTAAAGGCACTGTTACTCCCGTTAAAAATCGCGCCGCCACCTTGGCTATCACCGATGGCGTAGGCGATATTGCCATTGAAGGCCGTGTCGGAAAGTTCAAGCGTCGCGCCTTGATTGACCAGCGCACCACCACCCTTGCTGGCAATGTTGCCGCTAAAGTTGGTCAATGACACCTTCAGTTTGTCCGATCCGCTGATCGCAATGGCGCCGCCATAGCCTTTACCGGGCTCGTCCGTGCCATCCTTTGTGATCCCTAAGGCCTTGTTGCCGCTAAACGTGCTCTGTAAAATATTCAGCGCGCCCGCGGTGGCGATCGCGCCGCCATTGCCCTGGGCCTGGTTATCCACCATCGCCACTTGGGTCAAATTGATCGTGGTGTTGCTGTTCTGGCTGAAGATCGCGCCGCCATAGCCACTGCTATAGCCATCTTTCAACGTCAGGGCGGTCAGGGTCAAATTGCCGCCATCGGCCAACCAGAAGAGCCGGCTATCATAGGCTTTGTCATCGGGCAATTGGGCCGGTGCACCGCTGCCACTGATGGTCACCGGGCCGATGATCAGCACTTCCTTATTGATCATGGGCAACGGATAGCGGTCGGGGGTAATTTTGATCGTGCCACCGGTCGCGTTGCCGCCAAAGGTGATCGTGGTCGGGCCAGCGTTGGCCGTGCATTCGTGATAAGGCTGCACCGCCAGGCCATTCGTCTGCTGTAAAAAGGCGGCCTCGAGCGCTTCATACAAACTACACGCGCCATCATTCGCGTCATCGGCCAGGGAAGTGGTCGTAACCACGATGCCGCCCACGGCCTGCACAGGGCGCGCCAACGAGGGCAACAGTAAGCTGGCACAAACGAGGAGCAGGCAGAGCAGACCGTTGAGAGGCAGGCTTTGCGCGCGCCGGGTTGAGCAAAATGCGAGAGAAAACATGTGACTCCTTGAATAATCTTGATGAGTGCTCTAGTGACCCGACCCTTTGGCCGGGAACATTAAAATGCTAAATTCTCAGTCGCTGAGGCGACTTGCTATTGTCAGCACAGGGTTTTAACCCTGCTCGTTTCAGAATAGTGATCAATCAACCCGCGTGGAACCATCGAAAGAGATATGCGCGGGTTGATTTTTGTCAATTATTCGGCACTGGCGCGGAAGCCGATCACCGCGCCGGTTGCCTTATCGATGATGGCAATGTCGCCCATGTGGCAACAATTGAGAAAGACCCAGAGCACCGGTTTGCCATCCTGGGTGCGTTCTTCGATGTTGCGAATCGCATAACGTCCTGGATCACCCGGCGTCACGTCGATGCCGTTTGTCACCAGATACGTGCAGATTTTTTGCAGATAGCCATCCGCATCGGCCTGCTGCGTGGGGCATTGATCTGCGGCGATTTTCGTTAACCAATCTGGAAAGGAGGTCAGATGCACGTCGCCAGCATTCTTTGTAAAAAGCGCCAATGCTTGACCATTGGGGCTGATGGCCAGGCGTTCATAAATCTGGCCGGTGACTACATCAAAGCGCCCAAGGGCTTGCCCATCGCGCACCCGCCAGAGGCTAAGCGTGGTGATGGGCAATTCGCCTGTGCCATTGCCACCCGCGCCATGCACCCCAATCGCAGCGAGAAATTTACCATCGGGACTAAAGGTTATGTCCCACGTCGCGTTTGGATCATTGGCAAGCGTCTGAAGCACTTTCCCATCTGGCATATGCAGGAGTTGGATGCGGCCATTACGTAAACAGGTGGCCAGCACCGCATCGATTGGGCTAAAGGCCAACCCACATAGACCAGGGTCGGCGGCAGGGAACGTGGCAACGGACTTACCATCGGCCACGCGCCAGAGCGTGATCGTGGCGTTGTGACGGACCGCCACTAACTCACTATCCGGGCTGAAAGCCAGGGCATCGGCTTCGCCTGCCACCGGTAACTGGGCGGGCAATGTCTGCAACAGGCGCGCCGTTTTCACTTCCCAGATCCACAATGTAGGCCCATTTTCTGCGGCGAGCAATTGCCCATTTGGGCTAAAGGCCAATGTCCCAAAAGCCGAACTCGCAGTTGTGTCTGCAGCAGCGGGCAGGCTTAGCGATGTCGGTTCTGCGTCCAAAGCTAAATTCCACAAAGTCACGTTGAGATCACCGCCAGCAGAAGCCAACCACCGGCCATCTGGGCTAAAGGCGAGACTGCCGATTGATTGGCTGGTCGCGGCCAATGTCTGGCTGATCTGCTGGCTAGCGGTGGTCCAGATTTCAATCAATGAATGGCCGTGCGCATCCTCATTGCCGGCGGCCAGGGCCAACATTTGGCCATCCGGGCGAAAGGCCAATGCCGTGATGTGGGCGCCAGTGGTTTGTAAGTGATGAAAGGTGGGGGGAATCAACGTCTGTGAACCAAGGTTGGTGGTTGTATGCCCCTGCGAGGAAGGATGGCAAGCGGTTACCGTCAACAGGATCAATAGGGTGAGCAGAATAAAAAAGCTTTTCGTTTTCATAAACCTTGCCGCCTTCTAGGGGGTGCATTGTGATTGAGTAACAACTTTGGTTAGCTTGAGCGATAGCCGAGCCGCTCGTCATTAAGTATAGCGTGTTGCCGCTTTACCGGCTGTGTCGCATGCCACACCAGATCCGTGTCACACTTTGCCAGCATTTTTTCAATGCTGCTGAAAAATGGCGGGTTGCTAGACACAAAATAAAACGCTCGCCGGATATCCGGCGAGCGTTTTATTCGAGTAAATTATAGGGCCAAGTTCGGCGTATCGTTCCGTGTAGGTACCAGGCCCCTACCTGGAACGATAGATTAGTCTACAAAGCGAAATGAGTCGATCACACCTTGGTAAAATGTTTCCAACTTGGCGCGGGTCGCATCGGTTTCGCCGAGCGGGGTAAAGAAGAAGCTATAGAGTTGACCGTTATGGATCGCAACAACGCGCCGGTTAAAATCTTGGCCGGTTAAATTGTCCAGCATCATGGCTTCGGTGCCATCCAGTTGGATCGACACTGGCTCAACCTTGGTGTCGGGCGCGGCATCATTGGCGGCCACTTGGTCAGCTACTTGCGCTAATGTACGCCCCGCTGCGTCTTCGACGGTAATCGAGAAACGCGGGTCAACATGGTTCATAAGCGAGCCGAGCACCACGTTGATCGTATCCGGCACAGTCTGCACCGTGGTATACGTAGCGGCGTAGAGCAGACAGTACCCCTGCGCTGGATTGACCAACACCTTGGTATCCGCTGTGGCAACAGGACATTCCGCTGGCGGCGCGCTGCTGGCGGTCGTGACGGCGGTCTGCAAGAGGCGCGTATAGACATCGGTCGCCCATTGGGTGGCCTCGGTTATCTCGGTCTCACTCATCGCCTGCGTGCCCTTGCCGTCGATGTAGTTATCATCTTGATAGAGCGCCGCCCGCTGATAGCTCCACAAATCTAGCTTTGTCAACTCCTCGGTCGTCAACCAACCGCCCACCGGTTCAAGCACCTCGCCGCCCTCACAGGTGACGGTCTCGGCGTAGGCATACCCATAATTCAGCACAGTGAGATGTTTGCATTGCGCTTGGTTATCCGGCAATGGACCAAAGTTCCAACTCAGCACGGTGCGTCCGGCGGCAACGGCTTTACCGGTCGCCAATTCGGCGTGCGTCATGCGCGCCCAGGCCAGGATCGCCCGTTGCCAATCCGCCCCTTCAATCGTTCCCGTGCCGGTGAAGGTGAGGGTTTCGGTGGGCGTTTCGTAGGTGAAGCTGGCAAAACGTGTTTGAATATCCCCCCAGTCGAGCGCAAACCGCTTGCCCAGATTCTGCGTCTGCGTTGTGCCGTCACAGGCGCCCAATAGCGCTTGTTGGTTGCTGCTCAGCGTCAGCGTGCTACACTTTGAAGGGTCATCGCTGCCGAATTCTTTGGGCCCTTGATAGACCAACGCAACCGAGTTTGCGCTAGCCGTTGGCTCAGTTGGCGTGGGTGGCCGAATACAGGCAGCGAACACAAAGGCCAATAAACTGATCAGGCTTACAATCATTAATTTAGAATAGAACGTAAACTGCCGCACTTTATACTCCTTGTCTCCGATGAAATGTGTTAAAAAAAGCAACGCTTCAAGCGCCCACCGCGATCCACCCCTAACCCTCCTCCGCTAAGACGCGACTGATGAGGGGCAAAGATGGGGCTCGTTTTATCCGACCAACGGCGGCCTCCCTTTCTAGGAGGCCGCCGTTGGTCGGATAAACTCTTACTGGCTAATTTGACGTTGCCGTCTGCCTGATTGTTCCGCATCGACCTTAGCGCTTTACAAGCGGCAGGAAGATCTGTTGCCCGCTGGGTTGTTCCGATGGTTTCCCCACCTGACCGACCAGGGCAAAATCCGTAAAATGATCGGCGACAATGGTGATAAGCTTATTCGTCGTGTCGATACTGCATCCGGCGCAGGGTAACAGCGGCGTCCAGACGTCACCTTTCCAAAATCCCACATTCAACTTAGCCGGATCGGTGATGCCAACAGCGGCCAGTTGTGCATCGGTATAAGGCACCTGCAACGTATAGGGCTTCGCAAACTGCGTCACAGCCTGCCCCGTCAACGTAGTGGCCGTGCCACGAAAGGTATAGAGTGCGCGTTGGTCTTCTGGCAACGGTTGGGTTGGACCGGGCAGGGCCGTCAGGGTAACCAGGCTATCCTGGGCGACCGCGCCTGCCGGAAAATTAATCTGCACCCCGTCGGCGTTTTTAAGCGTGCCACCGTTGGCAGGCGTTACATTGGTGCCACCTTTCAAGGTTGCGTGCCAGTAAGCAAAACCCGAAGCCGCCAGACCACCAGCTTTATCAAAATCCCCCCCGACATAGAGACCTTGCGATGTGGCCGCCAGACTATAGACGGCGGTAAAGCGGTCGTTATACCATTTCAACCCATCCCCCAACGCCGACCAGAGATCGGTCTGGGTGTCCAACTGGGCCACAAAATTGGCGGTGGTGTTGCCGGCGCTTGTGAATTTGCCCCCAACAAACAAATTTGGCCCAAAGGTCGCCAGTGCGTTGACGGCCAGTTCATCAACACCGCCCAGGCTCGCATTGAGCGAGACCCAGCGTTCGGCGGTTCGATCCCAACGCGCCAGGTTCGAGGCGGCCAGATCACCCGCTTGGTTAAACTTGCCGCCCACATAGAGCTTGTCACCGATGAAGGCCAGGGTATTCACATCAATACTAAAACCACTATAACCATTGTAGGTGGCCCCGCGGTGAAGATTATCGCCCAGCCAAGACCAGGTATCCGTGCGGCTGTTCCATTCGACAATATTGTGCACCACCACAAAGCTGCTCAGATCGGCGGTATTCGTGCCATTCTCAATGGTCTGGAAATGACCACCGATAAAGACACTGTCGCCAGCCACGGCCAATGCATTGACATAGGTGCCCACTTCGCTACCTTGATCACCCACTTCAAAGATGCGCGATTTAGCGCCAAACGCATGCCATTGCGCGCCGTCCCAAGAAGCGACATCTTCGGCAATGACACCACCAGCAGCCTTGAAAGCGCCACCCGCATATAAAATGCCATCGCTGTAGGCCAAGGCATAGACATCGCCGTTAATCCCACTCCCCAAATTCGACCATTGGCCCGTCGTCCGATTCCACCGGGCAATATGGCTGGCGCCGATGCCGCCAATTTGGGTAAATTCGCCAGCGACATAGAGGTCATCGCCAGCCAGGGCAAGCGCCCGCACACGTGCATTCGCACCACCAATATTGTGCCAACGCTCATTCTCCCACAGCGCCAAATTATTCACCTTGACGCCGCCCGCAATCGCAAACTCACCGCCGGCATAGATGCGACCCGCCTCATCCACGACAATCGCATAGGGTTTGGCCGGGCTATCACCATACTCACTAGCCATGAGCCCACCGCCCAGGGCGCGCCAATCGGCGCCATTCCATTGGGCAATGTTATCCACCCGCTGATTGCCAATAATGCGAAAATTGCCACCCGTATAAAGGGTATCATTCGCGCCCGCGGCCAGGACAGAGACATAATCATACCCATCGTTGCTGATACCGCCGCCAACGCCTGACCAAGTAGCGCCATCCCACCGGGCGATCAAGGCAATGGCTTGATTGCCAGCGTTGACAAAACGACCGCCGACATAAAGCGCACCGTTGCTAATGGCCAACGCGCTGATCGGCGCTTCCGAGAAAAATGGCTCGGGTCTAACCCCTACGCCCAATGCGGACCACGCATTGCCATCCCAACTGGCGATATAGTTGGCCGCGCTGCCACCGGCTTTGGTAAACCAGCCACCAGCATAGAGCAGACCATTGTTGACCACAAGCGCACTGACAATCCCACTTTCCGGTGTGCTATTCCCATCCAGGCGCGTTACACCGCCCGCCAACGCTGACCAACTGGCGCCATCCCAGGCAGCAACCCCATTGGCAGTCGCCTCACCGGCCAAGACAAAGTCACCACCGGCGTAGAGCGTAGCACCGTCTAAGGCTAACGTTTTAACTTCGCCTTCGGGCGTGAATTTTTCCTCGAAGTCCAATTTACCCATGCCGCGGTCCAAGGCAGACCAGGTATTGCCATCCCACTCGGCCACATTGTTCGCTGGCACCTGGTCGATGCGGACAAAGTTGCCACCGATGAAGAGCTTGCCATCGGCGATCACCAACGTGTTGATCTTGCCTGTCGCTGGCGAACCAAAATAATCATCCTGCGCCCCACTGCCATCACCGACATTGGACCAAGCCGCGCCATCCCAACGGGCGATCTGATTCGCCGTCAACGCACCAGCCGCCGTAAATTCGCCAACCACATAAACGTCATTGCCGTCAAAGGCAATCTGATATGGCAGGCCATTCAGCCCATCACCCAGGGCATGCCAACTGCGCCCATCCCAGCGGGCAATATGATTTATTGCCAAACCGCCGGCTTTGGTGAAATCGCCCCCCACATACACGTCGCCGTTGGGTGCTTCAGCAATGGCCGTGATGCGTCCAACCGCCCCAACATAACCAAAACGGTCATCCCAGGCGGCATCGCCTTCGGCTTGTGGTGAAGCCTCCCCTTGGCTATGCGAAAATTCCGCAAAAGCAGTGGAAGGCCCTAAAAGCGTGATGAGCAGGTAAGTGATGAATAAATACCGCAGCGAAAAGGTAAAATTTTTCATTTTTCGAAACTCCAACTCTAAATTTTTCTTGAGATGGCAGGCAACATCATCAGATGTGCGTGCCAAGCTAAGGTGCACAGGGAGCTGTGGCGAGCGGGGAATCCTCACCGAGCTCTGGTCATCAGTTGATTGTTACGACTGAACTTTGAAAGGCATCATCATGCCTAATGCGGCATGTTCCTTGCCGCTGGCCGCGTCTGGCACATGACAGATGGCAATATAATCGCCCGCCGTCAAATTCAAGTGCAGATAACCGCTATCACCAGGCATCATCGCTTGCATGCCGCCGACGTTGCTAAAGGGTGGCGCCCCCACGGGTTGTTGCATCCAGGCCATTACATCCATCATCGTCTTACCCTCGGCCAGTTTGACCAGGGCCATCTCGTGCGGTTGTTTACTGGCCGCCGTAATTTTCCAGGTCTGTGCGCCCGGTTTGATCGTTGCCGGCAGCGCAAAGGAGAAATCGACGAGCTTGACCTCGGCATCAGCTTGCGGCTCGGTGGCGGTCTGATGGCTGTTGGCAGTGACCTCTAAGGGGGCGATCATGCCGTGGGCTAAATGGGGCATGCCTTTTTCGTCTGGCACCAGACAGATTAAGAAATAGTGCCCCGGTTTCAGGTAGATGGTCGTTTCTTGGCTATTATTACTATCGACCACACCCGGCCCGCCTGGCATCGTAATCAGCGGCATGACGGCCTCGATGCCCTTGGGCAGAGCCGCCTGAAATTGCGCGGCCGTCACATCGTCGTTTAGACGAACGAGTTGGGCGTGGTGGGGTTGTTTGCCTTCATTCTTAAACGCCACAGTCACCCAGCCGCCGGCAATTTCCTTAGGCGCCTCAAAGCTGTAATCTTTGGCAACGATGCCCAATACAACGGGCGCCACAGGGGCCGCGACGGCGGTTGGTGCGACAGGCACGCTGGGTGCAGTTGGCGCAAGACAGGCATTCAAGGTAAAAACGGTCAACGCGGTGGCGGCGGCCATGGCGAGATGTTGTTGAAAGGTTCGAGTAAACATAGTTGGTTGCTCCTCATCATCAAAAATTTGAATTTAGTTCGTCAGTTTATCTAGCTGCGTAGTGGTTTATTCGTTTAGCTGTGCTGGCTCTATTTCACCACGAATTTTTCGACCGTAACAGCAGCAAAACGGGACAAGTTTCGCGACAAAAAGTGATACAAACCCGGCATGGTTACCGATTGCCATAGGTTTTGGCGGGCACGGTGCCAAGATAGAGCCATAAAGCGCGCAGCTCTTCATCCGTCATCACCTTGAACGCCTGCCAAGGCATCGCTGTCGAAAGCGTTGTGCCATCTGGCCGTTTGCCTTCGCGGATCGCCTGGAAGAAGTCTGCCTCAGTCCAGGAACCCAGCCCGGTGGCGACATCTGGCGTCAAATTTCGTGGATAAGGTGGATCGGCTGGCATGCCGGGTATGGGGCCACCCGAAAGGCCCTGGCCATGACAGCCAGCACAGGTCTTAGCCAGATATTCACCATAGGCCGCGGTTGCCCCTTTGGTCACCACTTGCGGGCGCGGGGCTGTGTGATTGATATGCTCGGCCGGCAGTACGGGCACTAATTCACCAACCAACAGGATACGCCCCAAAGGGCCAACCTGGCGCGGCCGGGGTGCGCTATCGACGGGGGGCAAGGATTTGATATAGGCGACCAACGTGGCCAGATCATCGTCGCTGATGGGATAGAATTCCTGGGACGGCATCACGATTAGTGGCTTACCATCGGGGGCAACACCGTGGCGAATCGAGCGTTCCCAATCGGCGGCGCGATACTGCTGGCCAATGCCGTTTTTGCCGGCCGTTAAATTGCTGGCAACAATCCGGCCTACCACTGGGTCGTCAATGACCGGCTTGCCAGCACCGTTGTCACCGTGGCAATCGACACAACCGCGCGTCATAAATTGGCGTTTACCCTCCGCAATCACCGAGGTATCCGTGGGAATGGTCAATGCGACCGCTGGAATCGTGTAGCTTTTGTTCAGGCGCGCATTGCTCAGAACATAGACGATGATGAGGGCTAAGCAAATCAGGCCGAGCAAACTGCCCAGCACAAGGCCAATCCACTTAAAGAGCTTGCTTGTTCGCTTCATGATGCAGATCCTTTCTAAACCGTAGATTTCACTTACTTATTGGTTTGTTGCGCTGCCTTTATTCAATCAGAAATCACGGGGCGCGAACAGCAGCAAGCGCGACAGCAGCTGATACGCGCAGTGATACAAATAGGTAGACGCGGTTTGCAAGCACCCTTTGGCCAGGATTTAATGGCGTCGAGGTTTGTCTATCCGGTGCGGAATGCATTCATGAAGGTTGCAGAATTGCTTTTTTTAGCGCAACTGCGTAACGTTATGTCAATAAAGCGTAATGAGTTAATCTTTATTGTAAGGTATGCACGATGGGAATAAACGTGTCCATGATGAAAAGACAAATGCTGTTCCTCACTTTAATTGTCTGTTTACTAGCGCTAATCATCGACACGCGGCCAGCCCGCGCGGATGACGCGGTAGTGGGCGCGGGTACACCCGCCAGTTGCACCGAAGCGGCGCTAGACTATGCGCTGGCCCAGTTGAATCCAGGCGCGACGACACCAGGTGGTTCGCTGACCTTCAACTGTGGTCCTAATCCCCACACCATTGTGCTCACCAGCCCAAAGGTGCTGAATGATGCAACCATGATTGATGGGGGAGATTTGATGAGCCTTTCTGGCGGCAGCACGACGCGGATCTTTGATATTGCCACCGGAGCCAGTGTCGAAATTCGCCAGCTCATCCTCCAGAATGGCTTTGCAGACGATGCCGGCGGGGCGATTCGTGTGGTGGGCGATCCTGCACCTGGCGCAAAACCCACCCTGTTACGCTTGCGCAGCGTCGATCTGGTTGACAATGGCACAGGGACTTCTGGCGGCGCGCTGCGCGGCGAGGATGCAAATTTAGTGCTGCTTGATAGTACGGTTCGGCTGAACACGGCACTCGATGGTGGTGGTGGCGTCTCTTGGATTGGCGGCAGGATCGCGCTGACCAATACGATCATCGCCGATAACACGGCAACTTTAGGCGGCGGCATGGAGATCTGGCATGCCGTTATCGATCTTCAACAGACCACGTTTCGGTCTAATACGGCAACCAGCGCCAACACGGGTCTAGACAATTTTGGCGATGGGGGTGGGTTATTCTTAAAAGAGAGCGGCGGCGCCATTCATCAGAGTTGGTTTTATGACAATTCGGCGCTGTGGGGTGGCGGGTTGATGATTCAAGCTGGGTTTGTGGGTTTGACGGAGAGCAACATCTCTTATAACAACAGCCAAAGTTATGGCGGTGGTTTGGCAGTTTCGGACGCCGTTGACCCGATCAGCCAAATGAAGGTGACGCTGCGCAACACCCTTGTCCAGCAGAATACGGCGGGAAGCGGCGGTGGCATTTTTAGCTATGCGGGCAGTATCAGCCTCTACGACTCTTGGGTGTTGGAAAATAAAGCGTTGAATAACGGAGGGGGTCTGTTTAGCTTTTATACGCGGATAGGCAGCACGTACTGGCCTTCTTATGTTTATGGTTCGCGGACAATTTTTTACAATAATCAAGCGAATGACGACGGTGGCGGCATTTACAATACAGGCAGTCTAAGCCTGGTGAACACGTTGCTGCAAGCCAATAAGGCTGGGCAAAACGGTGGCGGCCTTGCGATGACCAGCAGCCCGGATTTCCCAACCGCGGGCGCCAGCCTTGTTTACAATACTTTTGCGAGCAATCAAGCCGCCGTGGGTGGCGCCATTTATAATGCGGGACTCCAGCATACCACCTTAAAAAGTGACCGCAGCTTGTATATGAATAACGCACCAGATAGCTGCGCCGGGCTGTTCAACACATCCACAGGTTACAACTTGACCAACGACGCAAGCTGTAGTGATTCGTTTACCAACCAAACCGACGCCAACCAGCTTGTCTTACCCCTCGTCGAGCAAATGTATCGGCATCAATTGCAGGCTGGTTCATCAGTGTTCGAATTCCCCGTACAATGGCCGGCCCCAGACAGTCCAGCCATCAATCGAGTCCCCGCAGCCGAATGCAAGCTGGATCACGACCTATTTTCCCAGCCCCGCCCCATTGCGACAAACTGTGATGTCGGTGCCATGGAACGCACGATCAGTGGTAAGCTATCGCAGACGATCAACTTCGCAGCGCTTGGCAACAGGACCCTGAGCGACGCCCCATTCAAGGTCAATGCGACAGCTTCATCGGGCCTGACAGTCACCTTCACCACGACGACGCCGACTGTTTGTACACTGCTAGAGAGAACGGTGACAGCAATGGCGACAGGTCTTTGCACGATCATCGCCAGCCAAGCGGGCGACGCGACCTATGAGCCTGCCGCAGAAGTGGCGCAAAGTTTCCAGATCACAGCGCAGCGCGAGCAGGCGGTCTATCTACCGTTCATTCAGCACGAGTAGGAATAACTATCATAGATTGAGTTTCGCGCAGCAAAGAGGAACGCCGAGGAATATAGGTGTTTTGCCAACGGTTATGGCCTTAAGGTAAAAGACTTTATTCGCCTAATTGCGTTGCAAAACGCGCGCGGCTCAACTATAATAAGATCGCCGACGCGCTTGGGGTGGCTGCGAATCAACGGGCCGAGTTTTTGCGGCTGGCGCGTCTACCCCTAGAAACAACGCCAGAGGCAGTGCTTGAAGACAAATTGCCCCACGCGCCCCCAACGCCGCGCCCCGAAAACCAAGAAATTGTCCGCCGGCCACCGCTTGCCCAAGCGATGAATGCGCTCATCGGGCGCGAAGCCGAGCGCAACATCTTATTGCGCTTACTCGGTGAGGATCGCCATCGCTTGGTCACTGTGCTCGGCGCCGGCGGCAGTGGCAAGACGCGGCTCGCCCAACAGATCGCCTTCGACATGCAAACGCAATTTCGAGATGGCGCCGCCTTTGTATCTTTGACATCGGTGGCCGAAGGGCGCCATCTGCCCATGAGCATTGCAGAGGCGCTCGGTCTCCCACTGCCTCAGGGCATTAATGCCCAGGATCGTCTGCTGCAACTATTGGCCGAGCGTCAGTTGCTGCTCGTGCTCGACAATTTTGAACATCTGCTTGTCTCTGCGACGCCAGAAGATGATACACTCGCCTTGCTGCAAGCGGTGTTACGCGGCGCGCCGGGTCTACAATTGCTGATCACTTCACGCGAGCGTTTGCGCATTCTGAGTGAACGCACCTTCGAGTTGGCGGGGCTATCCACCCCGCGCCAGGCCGCTAGTATCGAACAATCGGATGCTGTGATGCTCTTTATTGAGCGCGCCCAACAGGTAACCGGCCACTTTAGTCTGACCCCCGCCAATCGCGAGGCGATTGCCCGCATCTGCAATTTGCTCGAAGGCATTCCCCTGGCGCTTGAGTTGGCGGCGGCTTGGGTGCGGGTGCTCACTTGCGAAGAGATTGCGGATGAAATTCAGCGTAATATCGATTTTCTGGCCCTGGCCGATCGCGATACTGCACCACGCCATCGCAGTATGCGGGCCGTCTTCGACCATTCCTGGGCGCTGCTAGATGAAAAAGAGCGGGATGTGTTGATGAAGCTGGCCATTTTTCAAGGAGGCTGTCGCCGCGATGCCGCCGAAGCCGTGGCCGGGGCCACGTTGCCAGTGCTAGCCTCGCTGATCGACAAATCGCTCTTACGCCGAACCACCAATGGGCGCTATGATCTGCATGAGTTGATCCGCCAATATGCCCAGGTGCACCTGGTGCAAACGGGTCAGCTCGCCGCGGTGCAACAGCGACACGCCCAGACTTTTCTAAACTATGCCGAAGGGGTGGAAAGACGTTTTTACAGTGCAGAATGCCGGCGTCTACGCGATCAGCTGGAACCGGATATCGACAACTTTCGCAGTGCGTTTGAGTGGGGCTTAAGCAGTGAGGGGCTGGCGACGATGCCCGATTTGGCCTTGCGCCTGGCCACCACATTACCTCGTTTCTGGTATGTATTGCCCAATTGGCGCGAAGGCAAACAATGGTTACAGCGGGCGTTGGCGCATAGCCAGAACCTATCACCAGCCATGCAGGCGCGCATCCAACTAGGGTTTGGGATCTTTGAACATGCTTGGAGCCACTATTCGGTCGCGCTAAAACATTTTGAAGCAGCCAAACCACTCTTCGAACAACGGACAGACCCGAGGTATAGCGCTTGGATCTATAATCAAACCGCCCAATGTTATTTTGCCGTGGGGCGGCTCGATGAAGCCGACGCCGCAACCCAAGAGAGCCTGGCGCGGTTTCGGAGCGTCGGCGACAAGTGGACCACGGGCGTTGCGACCTGGCTGCTCGGTTGCATCGCCAAGGCCAGGCAGGATTATGCGGGGGCGTTGACACTCGCGCAGGAATGCCTAAACATTTTTCGCAGTTTAGATGATAGCGATTGTATGGTGCTGGCGCTCAACTTACAAGGCGAATTGGCGCTGTTGCAAAATGATTTTGTCCAAGCCGAACGCCACTATCGCGCCAGCCTAACGTTATGCGAAAAAACCAATAACCAACATGGCAAGGCCTGGGTCGACTTTGAATTGGGTGAGACCATGCTGGGTCAAGGGCAGATGGACCAGGCCGTCGTCTTCTTTTGTGCAGCCTTGGCCTTTCGTCTGGCCATTGGCGATCAGGAAACAGCGTGTACGGCCTTCCAAGGATTGGCTGTGGCTGCCGCCCAATCTGGCCAGACAAAACTAGCAGCCCGCCTATTCAGCGCGGCGACCCGCAGCACTCGCGGTGATGGATTTTTCTTGATGCGCACGCTTGAACCATTATACCAGGCCAGTCGCACGCAAACCCAAACGGCGCTCAACGACCAAACCTGGGCAGCCGAATGGACAGCCGGCCAATTAATCCCAGCGAAGGAATTGTTAGAAGCAGCCGCGGCAATGTAGGAGACAGGGAGTTAGGGAGACAGGGGGACAGGGAAGCTCTCCTTGTCCCCCTGTCTCCCGCTCTACTCCAATGGCAACGCCATCATCGGCCAAATCCAGAGCGCCGTATTTGTGTAATCTCCCCGTGTGAAACAGATCCATATTTCTCCCCAGAATTTTGGTGCAAAATGACCAGGCGGTGAAAAACGCGCCCAATGGGCTCCCGCTGGTACAGCAAGTCCGCTGATGGTATGTACCCGATAAATGGTAACGGAACAGCCAACCTGCTTTGCGCCTAACGGGCACCCGCCCTTGGGCGCAAAGCGGCTGTTACCAAACCAGCAAACATGAGCTAGGAAAATTGTTGATTGTTGACTATAATTATCGCTGGTTATCATAGATTAGGGGGATGCATGCAACCACTCACTTTTGGCCAGTGGCTCAAACGCCTGCGCAGCGAACAGGATTTGACCCAAGAGATGTTGGCAGAGAAGATCGGCTGTGCCACACCCACCCTGCGTTCTTTTGAAGGGGGTAAACGCCGCCCCTCCCGGGCGTTGGCCGAACACATTGCCATTATCTTGCAGGTGCCCGTAGAACAACAGGCGGAATTTCTGCGCTTGGCGCGGCTACCTTTGGAATCGCCATCTAATCGGGAGGAGGCCGCCGATGATCACACACCGGCGCCAGTTGTCAAAGCCGTGGTGCAGCAGCCCCGTTTGCCCCAAGCCATCAACGCGCTGATTGGCCGCGAAGCCGAAGGCAATGTCCTGCTCCGCTTACTCCGGGAAGATCGCTGTCGTTTGGTGACCATTGTCGGCGCGGGCGGCATGGGGAAGACGCGTCTGGCGCTTGATTGCGCCAACGCATTAACCACCCATTTTGCCGATGGCGCGGGTTTTGTGGCGCTGGCTGCGCTCGACCAAGCCCACCAACTGCCCATTGCGGTCGCCCACGCCCTCAACCTAGAGTTGCAAGGCACGCGCGATCCAGGGGAACAGGTGATCCGGGCACTGGCACAGCGAAATCTGTTGCTGGTGCTCGATAACTTTGAACATCTGCTCAGCTTTCCTGAAGCAGTGGCGTGGGTAAAGGCGCTGGTCGAACGTGCGCCAGGTGTGCAGCTGTTGATCACCTCGCGCGAACGGCTCCGTGTGCGCGAGGAACATAGCTTTGTCTTGAGCGGACTCGCGCTACCCACCAGTTCGCTGGTGGCAGAACAGTCTGATGCCGTGCTACTTTTTCTGGCACGCGCCCAACAAGCCACCGGCGATTTTAAGCTAGACGAGCAGAATAAGCCCGCAATCATCCGCATTTGTGAACTAGTGGACGGGATGCCCTTGGCGCTTGAACTGGCCGCAGCTTGGGTGCGGGTGCTCAGTTGTGACGAAATTGCCGACGAAATTCAACGCAGCAGTGATTTTCTGGCCCTGGCCAATCGCGATATGACGCCGCGCCATCGCAGCATGCGGGCGGTCTTTGATTATTCCTGGGGCTTGCTGACCGCACAAGAACGCCAGGTGATGGTGCAGTTGACCGTCTTTCGTGGCGGCTGCCGGCGCGAGGCAGCGCAAGCCGTCGCCCAGGCCAGTTTGCCCGTGCTTGCCGCGCTGATCGATAAATCGCTGATACGGCGTCTCGCAGATCCCGACCAACAAGGGCGCTATGATCTGCATGAATTGACGCGCCAATATGTGGCGCAACGTCTGGCCGAAGACCCGACGCAGCAACAGGCGGTGCAACGCCGCCACTGTGATTTTTATGCTCGCTTTGTCGAGGAACAGCAAGCCGAGTTTGCCGGGCCAACGCAGATGGCGGCGTTGGCGCGCATCGAGCAGGAATTCGATAATATCCGCGCCGCTTGGACGCTGGCGTTTGAACAGCCACGCCTTGAACCTTTATTAAAGATGGTTAATGGCCTGGGTGACGCGCTCTACTGGCAGGATCGGTATCACGAGGGCGTAGCGCTCTTTCAAGCAGCAACCGTTCAGCTTGCGCGGCAAAACGAACAGGCGCCAGCGCTTGACTTGCAATGTGCGCTCTGTCAAACACGCACTTGGCTGGGCTGTTTTCTGACACAAGTGGGCAACGTGACCGAGATCCACGCGCTCTTTGACGAGGTGCTCGCCCAACTCAGCAATCTGGCGACGGTGGGTTATGATGTGCGCGCCAGCCAAGCGCGGGCCTACAACCATTATGCGTATGTCCATGTCGCGTTCTTTGGTGACTATCACAAAGCCTATACCCTTCACGCGCAAAGCATCGACCTCTATCGCCAACTGGGCAACCAACATGAACTCGCCAGGATGCTGACGCGCCAAAGTCGCACGCTCCATTTTCTGGGGCGCTATAACGAATCGATCAATTTGGCGCAAGAAGCGATCAGCATTAGCCAGCGCCAGCAAGATCAACTGATCCTGGTAGGCGCGGTCGAAGGGTTGGCCCTCAGTTTAGCCTATTTGGGGAGATTCAGTGCGGCAGAACCTTATTTTCGCACGGCGTTGGCGGCAGCAGAAGCCACCCAGCAACGGGGCAAAATGGCGGGCGTCTGCCTCAATTTAGGCGTTTCTCTGACCTTTGCAGGGCAGTTTCATGAAGGTCAACACGCCTGGGAACGGGCTTTGGCGATCAGCGTCGAATTAGGTGAACGTAATTATGTGGCCCATGTGACGATTTTGCTAGGCTTTTCGGCCTTGCACTTGGGCCACGATGCACAGGCTGTTGAGCTAGCCCACCAGGCCATTGGCAAGGCCGACGAGGTGCAATTTGTGCGCGGTGTGGCATTGGCCAAAATTCTCCTGGGCAGCGCCCAATTGGCCCAGGGCAAACTGGCCGAGGCCCGCACAACTTTGGCACAAGCCATTCAGAGTTACCAAGCGATTTCACATCCCGATGAACTGGGGTGGGCGCTGGCAATCCAGGCCTATGTGCTGCGGGCGCTGGGGTTACAAAGCGAGGCCCAAAAAGTTGCAACCGAAGCGATTCAATATACACGCAAGGCTGAGTCGTTTATCGCGGTTTATTCATTGCTCCCCCTGTTGGCGCTTATGCTCTTTGAACAAGAGCAGATTGAGCTTGCCACCACCACCCTCAGCACAGCCTGGCAAAGTGCCTTTGTACGGCATTCGCTTTGGTTCACCAAGGTGATTGGCATGGAACTCGAGGCAAAACGACGAACACTGCCAGCCGCCAGCCGGGCCCATCTGGCCGCGCAAACCGTTATCCGTGATCCACAAAACGGCATAGAGATCCTCAAACGGATTGCCTTGCTCACCTAGGTGCAACAGCAATGTCACGATGAAGAGGCCCCGTGGATTATCAAATCCACGGGGCCTCTGCGTTTGTTAAAGCGAAAGCTGCAAATTTTACGGCAGGGCAAAGACAATGGCGCGCACCGCACGGATGATCAGGTGAAAGGCGGAGACCGGCGGCTGACCATCGCTGGGGTCATCATAAAGACAATGGGCATGATAGGTCGTGTCATAGGCCACATGCGGTTGGTCCGCGCCATCTAGGGCCAGGATGGGGGTGAGACCATGCCATAAACCACCATCACAATGGGGCGGAATCGCGACCGGCCAAACGGACTGCAACAGCTCGGCGGATTCAATCGTCTTGTTATGATAGGTCGGGTTGTCCGTTTCACAATCTGCGCTGCACCAGACATAACCCAGCCCACCATTCGTGGTATCGACATAGGCCATGTGCGGTCGCCCCTGGGTGTCCAGTTCCAGATCCGGATGTTTGCCATCGGGTGTCGGGACGCCTGGTTCATTATAAGACCACTGCTCGCCCAGTTTGGTCGCATCAAAACAATTCTCATTGCACCAGAGATAAAAGAGTTTCTCACCGGCCAGTTGGGCTTGCCCTTTGTAGAAGGCGACGCGCGGGCGATCTTGGCTGTCTAGTTCCAGATCCCAAGAGGGATTTGTACCGGCGCCACGGTCGATCAGGTAAATCCGCTGCCAATTCTCCCGTTGATCACAGGCGTTATCACAGCCAAAGTAGAAAAGACCCGCTGATTGGCCGCTCTGATTGGTCGGATAGAAATTGGCGATAAAACGCGGTCCACCCTGGCTGGTAAAGGTAAGTGAAGGATAGTCGACAATCTCATATTCATATTGAAAGCCACCCCGATATTCATCGGTGATGCGGGTGCGCGCCCAAGTTGGGTTGTCGGGCGTGCCCGCCGTACAATCGGTGTCACAACTGGCATAGTAAGCACCATACAGATCCGGCTCGGCATGCGAATAGTTGCGATCCTGAAAGATCAGGCGCGGACGATCTTGTGGATCAAGGGCAAAGGAATGCTGCGGCGCATTGTCGTCGTAGACATCAAAGATATCGGTGCCGTCGGTTGTCGCCACATAGCCCACCTGCCAACTGTTGGCATCAACGCAATTCTGATCACAGGCCGCATAGAGATAATCTTTGGCGCCAGCATAAACCGTCGAGGCGGCGCGAATCAACAGGCGCGGTTGGCCGGCTTGGGTGAGTGCGAGTTGCACTTCGAGCACGTCGCGATCTTGCACCAGATTCACCCGTTGCCACGCTTCACTCTTTTCACAAGCGGTGGCGCAATAGGCATAGACGGCCCAGTTCGGCGCGTTGTCGTGCATCCCTTCGTAATAATAATAGCCCACATGCATGCCGCCGTTTTTGTCCACCTTCATGCTGGCGCTACTCGTGCGCCACTGGGTTTCCAAGAAAAGCCCCGTGTTGGTCGGCTCAGCCGTTGGGGCATCCGTGGGGCTGGCGGTAGGGGTTGGTTGATTCGGTTGTGTCGTAGCCGTGGCGGTAGGTTGATCTGGCCGCGTTGTGGCCGTCGCGGTGGACGATGCTGGCGGCCGTCCTGCTTCACCGTTCGTAATCAGGGGCAGAAAGATATGCTGGTTGGCAAGCGGCATTTGTGCGGGCTCCGCCTGTGCCATAGCGGCGCCGGTTCGCCAGATGCCGATCAACAAACTAATAAAGAGTAGACCCGCCGTCACTTTGCGCAGGTACGATTGGTGGTTCATGAGGACTCCTTGTTGAATGCAATCCTGATTAAATTTACGCTAGGTTTTCTAGCTTTATTCCAAAATTTGTTGGCATAACTTGGCTCTATTTAACCAGCCATTGGGCGGCATCAACAGAAGCAAGCGCGACATGACCTGATACAAGCAGCTATACAAATTGAGCAGCAAGGCAACCAATTTCACAAGGTTGCGCAAGTCGGTGCAATTCGCTATAGTGTGAATAGAAGAGCGAGTGGGTAGGAGATCTGAAGCAATGGGAGAATCAATGACCTTTGTACAGTGGCTTAAGCGTTTGCGCGCCGAACAAGATTTGACGCAAGAGATGCTAGCGGAGAAGGTGGGCTGCGCCACGCCGACGTTGCGATCGTTTGAGATCGGCAAGCGCCGGCCGTCGCGCGAGATGGCCGAGCGCCTCGCCGATGTCTTAGGCGTCCCTGGCGAGCAACGGGCGGAATTTCTACGTTTGGCCCGGTTGCCGGTAGAGGCACAACCCGATCTAACGGAAGCTCATCACACGGAACTGGCGTCTGCAGCTGTGCGCCAGACCAGCCAGCTTCCCTTGCCCAAGACGGCCAAAACCTTGATCGGGCGCGAAGCCGAACGAAATGTATTGATACAGCTGTTACACGACGAGCACTGCCGGCTGGTGACAGTGCTGGGCGCGGGCGGCATGGGCAAGACCCAATTAGCACTCGACGTTGCCCACGCTTTGGCCCCGCACTTCCCAGAGGGGGCCGTCTTTGTCGCGCTGGCACCGATCCAGACGGCGCAACACTTGCCCAGCGCCGTGATCGAAGCGTTAGGGCTTGCTTTGTTAGGGGCCAGCGATCCCAATGCCCAACTACTTGCCTGGCTGGAAAAACGCCAGATCTTGCTTGTGCTCGATAACTTTGAACATTTATTGGGGGATGCGAATGCGGTTGCTTGGATTGCCGAACTATTGCATGGCGCGCCCGCGCTGCAACTGCTGATCACCTCGCGCGAACGGCTACGCCTGCGCGGCGAACGCACCTTCGACTTAGGCGGCCTGACCCTGCCAGGCGCCATGCTACCGCCGGAACAGGCCGATGCGGTGCTGCTCTTTCTGGAACGGGCGCGCCAGGTGACCGGGGATTTTGCCCTCGACACCCAAAACAGATTGGTGATTGGGCGCATTTGTCAATTGCTGGGCGGCATGCCACTTGGCATTGAATTGGCAGCGGCCTGGGTGCGTGTATTAGAACCGGCCGAAATCGCCAGCGAGATTGAAAAGAACATGGATTTCCTGGCGTTGGCCGACCGCGATGCGTTGCCCCGCCATCGCAGCATGCGGGCGGTCTTTGATCATTCGTGGCGCTTGCTCAGCGACGAAGAGCGCGCCGTATTGATGAAGTTGGCGGTCTTTCGCGGTGGCTCTCTGCGCGAGGCGGCGGAAGCGGTCGCCCAGGCCACGTTGCCGGTATTGGCCAGTTTAATTGACAAATCGCTGGTGCGCCGGCTGGATGATCGACGCTTCGATTTACATGAGCTGATTCGTCAATTTGCCGCCCAACAATTGGCGGAGCGAGCAGAGACGCAGGTCACGAAGGATCGCCATCTGGCCTACTTTCGCCAATTTGCGCTGAAAGCCGAGGAGGGCATGAACCAGGCGGACCAGGCAACGTGGCTGGCGCGAGTGGAACGCGAACAGGATAATCTGCGCGCCGCATTGGCTTGGGCCTTCGAGGAAGGGGCGGCGATGCCACAACGCGTGGCGCAAGGGTTGACGTTGGTCGCCGCCCTCTATCGTTTTTGGCAGGGCCGGGGCTATCTGACAGAAGGTCGCCAATGGATGGAACGGGGGCTGGCGCAAGGGCAAGGCGTAGCCCCAGCAACCATCGCCCACACCTTGAATATGCTGGGCTGGTTGGCCCACCAACAGGGTGAGTCGCACTACGCGCATCGTTTGCTCGAACAGAGCCTGGCCCTCTTCCGCCAACTGAACGACGAGCCTGGGCTGGCGGAGGTATTAGATACATTGGGCGATCTAACTTGGGGTCAGGGTGATCTGGGGCGTGGCGTGGCCTATTATGAGGAAAGCCTGGCCCTGCGGCGTCGGCTGGGCCAACCAGGCTCTGTAGCCATGTCACTGTATAGCTTGGGGCGACTTTATGTGGATCACAACGAGAATCAGGCCGCGGCCACTTGCTTTGCCGAGGCCATGACCATTCTCGAAGCCGTTCATGATCGGCGCGGGCTGGCGCTGACCATTAATGGGTTGGGACGCCTGGCCCTGAATGAACAAGCCTACACTCTGGCTGGGGAACACTTCCGCCGCGCTTTAGATTTATTTCATCAATTGGGCAATAAAGTTGATATTGCCGAATGTTTTGAAGAGCTGGCCCTGGTGGCCCACGCAGCCGGCCAGCCCCAACGCGCCGCGACACTTTGGGCCGCGGGCGAGGCCCTGCGCCAAGAGATTAACATTCATGCCTTACGCTACAACCAGGTGCTGGCCGCCCCCATGCTGGCGCAAATCGATGCGCCAACCATCGCCGCCGGGCGGGCTGCGGCCCGCCAATGCAGCCTTGATGTAGCCGTAGCCTATGCCTTGGGGACAACATGACGGGTGTAGGGTCCGCCATCTTCTACGCAGGCGCGCGATGGGCCTCGGCTGGCCCAACCGGCGGGGCAAATTGATCATGTTTTGCCGCAATCGCCAGCATCTGTTCGAGGTCGAACGGGGCCGTCGCAAAAGTGGCCGCGAGTTCGATAAAGCAGGCTTCAAAACCGCCGGGGCTAAAAAAATTGAGCAACGTGACCGGCGCGGAGGTTGGATTCCACAGATGATGCACAGTGCGAGGCGGCGCCAACACAAAACCACCGCGCGTGACGGTAAAAGTTTGCTCTTCCAGCGTGAAGGCCAGGGTCCCATTGAGCACGTAAAAAGTTTCTGTCGTCTGGGCGTGCCAATGGGGCGCGCCATAGCGGAAGTGCGGCGGCAGGGTGATTTCGATCAGGCTGAAACTGCCGTTGGTGTCAGCAGCCCCGGCCTTGATCGCCCCAATGGCGCCAAAGAGCGACCATGTCTTAAGATGATCAGACGAGTAGTCAGTGAAATTTGCGGTGTTGTGCAGCATCGTCATGTTGATTCTCCTTCGTTATCGAGCGTTGCGGCCCCAGGATCGCAACGAATTTCATGAATTGCCCGAACCAGGTGCCTCGCGCAATTCATGGGGGTGACCGTTGGGTATCTTGTAAAATTTTCTGATTCAAAAAGCCAATCTATTGCGCCGTGGCCAATCATTCACTTTGCTGCTGCGTAGCAAGCAAGCTAGGCAGCGGTTATTCACGAGCAATCCATCATTCATGTGAATGATCCACCACGGACGATTTAGTTTTATCTGGCTTTATTAAATCAGAGATCATCAAACGTTAACAGAAGCAAGCGCGACAGAGGTTAATACAAAGAGCGATACAAAACGAAGAATATGACGTGGGCTAGCGACCCGCCACTTTGGTGTGGACCATCATAATGGTCAGCCAACGGTGCAGGTTTCAACCCTGCGACTGGAAAAGTGGCGGGTCGCTAGTTACGTGATCACAGAGGGTGACGGAGGGGCATGCCCTTACGGTCTGTCCACCTACCAAATCACTGGTAGTTTTTCCAGACCACGCACGGTCGGCGTGGCACGCCAACGCAGTTGATCGGGCGCAACAGCAAGCCGTAAATTTGGGAAGCGCTGCACCAGGGTATTGATGGCGATCTGACCTTCCAGACGTGCCAATGGCGCGCCCAGGCAGAAGTGAATTCCATGCCCAAAGGCCAGATGGCGATTCTTGTCGCGCGTCAGATCCAATTCATCGGGGCGCTCGAAAATGTGTTCATCGCGATTGGCCGAAGCCAGCACGGCCAATGTCAAGGCGCCGCGCGGAATAGTGACGCCGTGCAAACTCACCTCTTCGCGAGCATAGCGTTCAGTGGCTTGTTCGACGGGACTGGTAAAGCGCAGTAGTTCTTCTACAGCCGGGCGAATCAGATCCGGATGGCGCCGCAACAAATCAAATTGGTCGGGGTGTTGTAGCAAGGCCAGGGTACCAGATGCGATCAGGTTGACGGTGGTTTCATGCCCAGCGATGAGCAGCAAAAATGCCATCGCCAGTAATTCATCTTCACTCAAATGATCACCAGCCTCTTCAGCCTGCACCAACGCTGTGAGCAGATCGTCGCGTGGGTCGATTCGTCGTTGCGCCAACAATTGCCGCAAGTAACGCATAAACGCAGCGATTGATGGCATCGCCAATAGGATATTCAGTGGCGACGGCGTTTTTACAATGGCCTTCGTCCAACGATGAAACCGATGACGATCTGCAGTAGGGATGCCTAAAAGCTCTGAAATCACAATCAGCGGCAAGGGCAAGGCAAAGGAGTGGAGCAGATCCACGGGAGCCTTATCCTGGGTGGCATCGAGCAATTGATCAGCAACCGTCTGGATGCGCCCCCGGAGTTGTTCGATGCGGCCTGGTGTAAAGGCTTTGTGCACCAAGCCCCGCAAGCGGGCATGGTCGGGCTCATCGAGATCAAGCATATTGCGCTGGAGTGGCTTGACAAAGGCAGGAACCCAGGGTTCGTTCGCCGCCTGCGAACTTGAACGGGCAATTGCTGGGTTCTTCGCAAAGCGTTCGTCCTTTAATAGCGCCAATACATCATCATAACGCGTCACCAACCAGGCATTCTGGCGACCTAATCTGGCCGGATAGACAGGTTGCTCTGTTCGTAAACGAGCATAAAAGGGAAAAGGGTTGGCTTTAAAGGCAGCTTTGGTGACATCGATGCGCGGCCCCATTTGGATTGGTGGTTTGGGGTCAACGGTCAAAATTGTGGTCATCTTCTTCTCCTGCTTACTTGGCTAAACCATGCAAAATTAATGCTGTCATTACTTCGGGAAATTGTGCCCATTGCTCAATTGCGACCCTGTCGCCCAACATGCGCAACACAAGCAGACCCATCACCATCGCGGTGATCGTGCGTATTGTCACAGCCAGATTGACCGGCTTGATCAAACCCTGCGCAATCCAAGTTTGAAAAATGGGCTCAGTTAGTGAAAATGTTGGCTCGATTACCTGAGTGTAGTAGTGGTTGCGTAATTCTGGTGTACGCAGAATATCGGGCAGAATCGCCTGAAACGCCTGAAAATCGGCATCGATTACTTGCAAACGATGCCGCAGATAAGTGCAAAAAAAGCTAGCAAAATCTCCGCCTACTTCTTGCGTCATATCCTCTTTGCGCCGCTCACTCTCGTTGAGCCGGTTGAGAATACCAAGCAATAGATCAGTCTTTGTTTTGAAGTAGATGTAGATCGTGCCATCGGCGATCTCAGCCTGTTGCGCGATCTGGCGAATCGTCGCGCCATGAAAACCTTTTGTAGCAAAGACTTGCGTTGCGGCATCAAGGATCTGGTTGCGCCGCGCTTTAATCAGTTGCGCCTGGATCGGCTCTGGTTGTTCTGCCATGCTCATCCTCTATGAACAATAATTCATAATTATGAATGAATATTCATTCATAATTATAATATAAGAAAATCTATTGTTTGTCAATAGATTTGCACCGATTAGGCAACTATTCATCCATGCCATGCCGGCATAGATGAGCATGTGATTGAGGGCGCTCGCCATAAGGGTAGCCCCATTACCAGACTTCGCCCTAGATTGCGGAGCTGTAGTGCGATTGTTTCCCTTGAGGAAGGCGGGCATGCAATCGGAAGAAACGTAAAACCAATGCCTGATGCCATTGGCCTCCTACCCGATTGCATGCCTGCGCGATCCACACTATGAATGAAGACTATAGAGGCTGGAGGAGTTTTGTTCTGCTCTATCTGTGGTTTTATTCGGCCTCTAAGCGGCCTTCAATCATGCCAAATGGTTCGTCGATTGGCATAAAAATCTGATTGGGGTTTTCAAGATGAAAGGGGCTAAAATCGACCAAGAGGTTATGTTTATTCGGCATAAAGAGATGAATATCGGCCAGATTTGGCATCTTCTCCAAGGCAGCTTTGCCCATTTCATAGAGCGTGTTTTGCAACGAGTTACTGGGGTGAGTGGCGAAAATCTCAAGCAAGATCTGGCGTAACTGCGTGCGCAGTGCGGCGAAGTTCACATTATCTTGTTTGTAATGCCATTGCACCAATAAATTGGTGCCAAGTAAGCGGTCGTCGGTCTCTTTTAACGTGGTGTATTCATCTTGCAAAAACTGCGAGAAACCGGACCCACTTGTCTTGAGGATCAACAGATCACGGATACTTGATTGGATTTTTACGGCTGCGGCTGTGCGTGTAATGGTGCAGCAGTTTTTCTCTGTATTGGTCCCTGTAAAGGCATAAGGATGCAATTTACCAGCAATCACCATGCGCTGCCAACTGGTTTCGACAATATCCACATAAACCTCGTCCACATTCGCTAAACGCTCCTGAAAATGACGGCTCAGATCGACGCCAAATTCTTCAATTGAAGGAATGGGATGATCTTTGGCTAACACATACACCGTGTTCTTGATCGTATCCGTGGGCAGGACGGCTCGGTTATCACCGGTTAGATAGGTATCGCTAAAATTGCCAGACAAGATTACCTTAACGGTTAACTCTTGCATGTGGTGCTCTTGGCCATTACGTGTCACTTTTACCAGGCGAACATCACTTTTTCCATAGCTGTTGTGGCTGAGTTTGATTGTCATCATTGATTCTCTTACGCTGGATCATGGCGGGTTAATGAGGAAGATCGGGTTGCGTTTGTATAGGCGGTGGCAATAGCGACCAGGCAAACAGCGCATTGAGGATTAGCTGCCGCGATAGGTGGTATAGCCAAAGGGATTCAAGAGCAACGGCACGTGATAATGTTGTTGTGCCTGTTGGATCGCAAAGACGATTGGAATATAAGGATAAAAAGTCGGAACATTCTGTTGTTGAAAGTAAGTGCGTGTATCAAAGGTCAGGCGATAGATGCCAACAAGGAGCGGCGCATCAGCCGGCAACAGATCACCAATCCGGCCATCTGGATTGGTGATGCCAGTAGCCACCACCTGCCAGCCCTGGCCTTCCTGATCAAACTCCAACTGAACTTTGATGCCACTGGCTGGCTGGCCGCGGCTGCTGTCAAGGACATGGGTTGTTATCAGGCTCATAAATTGCCTATTTCTCCTGTGGTAACAAGGCTAGATCGTCCATGAGTTTACCCAGACGAATTTGTGTGATCTTGCGCTGTTCTTCGGCGGCAATTTTCAACTCAATGGCGGGATCATGGGGTAGGCGTTGCTCGAGGAGCGCTAACATGGCTGGCGCGCTTTTACCAGTTGCGCAGACGATAAAGATATAGCCAAACTTTCGCTCATAGGCCGCATTGCCTTGCGCCAACCCAGCCAAAATGGCGTCCGAAGCTTCACTTACACCGGCCTGTTCACCAGCAGCCCAATTTGTCGTGCTGGCAAACTTCGTGCGTAGGCTCGCTATGTCACCAATCTTTGGATGATGGGTGAAAGCCTCGCGCCAATCAGCGGCATCAAGCGCCCACCAAATTTCATCGGCCGCTTGTCGCAATTGTTCCATGTTGGCAAACGGGCGCCGTTCTAACAGGCGCATCACCCAGCGTTCTGCGCCACAGCAGCGCGTCAGCCGGGCCTGCGCGTCAGAGGGCTCTAGCTGGTTGAACAGTTTCATCACATTCATTCGGTTTCATTAGCTCCTTCTTTGCGGAACAGATCGCGCGGGATAAAGGGCAGGCGTAGAGGGTGGTGGATCAGGATCTTGGTTTGAGAATGGTGGATAGCCGATGCGCTTTCGTAGCGTGGAGCGGCGTTGCTCTGTTCACATTATACCAGCAGCGCGCTTTCGAGAAAAATCGCTCTCATTTAGACTGTCTTATGCCATACCCCGCATAACGCCCCATATAAAAAGCCCACCAGATTCGGTGGGCTTAATAGACAGGTAGATTTAATTTTTACGAGCAACGCTCACAGTTTACTTTACTGAGCCAACGGTGGCGGCGTGACAATGGGTAATGTTTCAATCGCATCTTGGCGTGCCAATATAGCGGCGGTAAAGATCCAGGCGCTGCGGCCATTCGTCAATGTCACCTCCAACCAAGTGCCATCGGCCGTGCGCCCCGTGGCCCGCAACAGATTACCCCGCGGCAAGAGCTGAACAATTGGCGCATCCGTACTGGCCGTCGCGCGCGCATTTACACCGTAGGCGCCAGGCGTACTGATCAATACACCATCCGTAATACCAACAGTGGCCGTAACCGATGGTGTGGCGAGAGCCACCACGCTGGTCGTCATCACTGCCGTGGCAACCGCCTCGGTGGGCTCGGTGGCACTGGTGGACGAGAGCGGCTCTGTGGGGGCTCTTGTGTCCGTTACCGTTTCGGTCGCCGTCACCGCTTTTGTGGGGGCGATTGGCGCGGGTCCGGTCACCGGTTCGGTGGCGGAGATGTTTACGGAGGTAGTTACCGCTTGATTAGCCTTGATGGCGGCCGCACCAGTGGTGCTTAAACTGGATGGGGTTGTTTCCGTTAGTGAAGTCGAGGCCAAAATCACTCGGTTTTTGAGCAGGAAATCCTGTGCGACAGCTTCAGGGGTCTCTTCATCACCGGTGCCGGCGATACCATCGGCGCCGATATCGACGCGGGCATTCAGTTGGCTCATGGTGGTGTCATCGAGTAACCCGATAAAGCTGTTCAAGGCGGTCTTCAACTCCGGATTCGCATCAATCACCGCCTTGCGCACCACCGGTGCGGGGTTGTAGAACGGGAAAAAGTTCAAGGTGTCCGCCAAGTTGTGAAAACCCCAGGCAATGCCACGACCATCGGTGCTAAAGCCCTCGGCAATGTC
>JAPLGZ010000775.1 GCA_026389895.1 Chloroflexota bacterium
TATCGAGCTGGGTTTCCAGGCTCGGCATGGGCGGCGCGGCGCCATTCAGATGGCTTTCGGGCGCGGTGGGTTGCCAATGGTCAAAATAGGTGCGCGTGGCCGCGTCCACCGATTTTGGATCCTGGCGATAGCGTTCATATAATTCTAAGACATAACCCGCATTGGGGCCGTGGAAATCTGATAAGTTAGTCATAGTATCGTTAATGATGTCGATTTATGCTCTCTATGGGCGAGAAATGACAATAGCGTTTCATCAAATTTAGCCAGAAACCCATCCCACAAAACGAGTGAGGTGAATGAACTCACCTCTTAATATGTAAAATTTAGTATGAAAACACGTTAAACCGTGTTGGTATTCCCGTGCGTTTTTCTAATTTACAAAGTTAGGCCCACACAACGATTCTCTAGCACAGAAACCCAGCATGGCACAATGCATGGCCGCGCTGCTCAAATAGCATAACGCGTGGCTTGCTAGATGTCAATTCATTTGCATTTTACTTGAGCGCATGACTTATAGATGTTAGATCTCATGCAAATAGCTGAATATCCGCTAAGCCAACCTGCTGGGCCGTCTGCTGCAAGTCGGCCAACGTCACCCTGTTGAGGGGAATGCCCTGTTGGCGATAGTTCGCCCGATTCAGCGCTTCTACTTCGCCCGGCGCGTAGGTGCGATCAAAGCCTGGCGCCAGTTGGCTGCGATGAACTTGTTGGATCGCTTGGTCTACCCGTTCCTTAAAGCGGCTAATTTCTTCAAAGGCGCCCACCCGCAGCGCCATTACAAAATGACCGTCTTGACCGGGTTGAGGGCCTGTTTCGAGGCTCCCAAGTTCCGTGCCATAGGCCGCCCCAGAGAGCATCGACGATAAGACCCCCATGATCATCGCCAAGCCAGCACCTTTAAAACCGCCAATGGGGGCTAATAGACCTTCAATCGCCTGCGCTGGGTCAATGGTGGGACGGCCTTCGCGGTCAAGCGCCCAGCCTTCTGGCAAACTGAGCCCCTTCTGTTGATAGACGCGCAGTTTGCCATGCGATGCGCCACTGAAGGCCGCGTCATAGACAATGGCCTCTTCTACGCTAGCTGGAATGGCAAAAGAGAGTGGGTTGATGCCAAGGATGCGTTGTGCGCCGCCCCACGGAGCCATCGTGGGCAGCGCGTTGGTGGTGGCGATGCCAATCATATCCGCTTCCAGCGCCATGCGGGTAAAATAGGCCAGCGCACCGCAATGGTTGCTCCCCCGAATGGCGGCCACGCCAATGCCAAAGGTATAGGCGCGCCCGATCGCCTGCTGCATAGCGAACGTTGTGCCGATCTGCCCCATACTGTTGCCACCATCAACGACCAGACAAGCGCCGCTGTCGCGCACCACCTTGGGTTTGCCCTTGGGATCGACCCCACCCGTTGTCAATTTTTTGACATACTCGGGCACCCGCAGCACACCATGTGAATGGACACCGCTCAGATCGGCAAATACCAAGGAGTCTGCTAGCTGCGCGGCATCGGCTGGCTCCATGGCACAATGGGCGAAAATAGTTGTTACCAGGGCTTGCAGTTTATCTGAATTAACCCTTTGTTCGTCTACTGTAGTCATGGTTCATTGCATCTTTTGAGTAAGTTATTGAAGTGAGCTAATCACGTTATCTCGATCTGCATCGTATACATGAGTATCGTACAATTGCCCACTCTAGAAAGTGTATCACCTGACGATTGGTTGGACAACTTACCGGGCGCCACGTGGCTTACGCAACCTATTTGCTGCTTTGCTCTCTCTCTTTGAATCCATTACAATAGGGATGGGAGGGCATGTGGCCCGGTGGTTGCCCTGGTCTTCAAAATCAGTGGCAGGTGGCGTTGAGCCGGCTGCGGTGGGTTCGACTCCCACGCCTTCCCGCCTTTTACTCCTGTAAATCTTCTATATGTCGCGGTTTCGCTCCAATCAAATGGGCTTAGGCTCAGATGGAAGCGTAATATGCGACACTGTACCCTTGATGATGCCTATAAACTCTTCCAGCTTGACCTGCAAGCGCGCCGCCTGGCGCCCACTACGCAGGACTTCTACAAGTGGAAGCTGACACCTTTCCTTGATTGGTGTAAAGCAAACGGCGTTACCAAACTCTCCAAACTCACTGCTACGCAT
>JAPLGZ010000829.1 GCA_026389895.1 Chloroflexota bacterium
TCCATAGCGCTTAGCGCGTCCGATCTTGGCTGGTGTGCTCGTAATAGTCAAAGCTGGGGCCTAATTTTTCTTTCAACGGCTGCGTAATCTGATTCAAACGTGCTACGAGTTCTTTTGAAAGCGGCTCCGCACCAGCCCTGGCATTATCTTCCAGTTGGGCCACATTGCGCGCCCCTACCAATGCACTGGTAATGCCCGGATTCGCAAAAGCCCAACGAATGGCCAGGTGGGCCATCGGTATTTGCACTTCATCGGCAAGCGCATGCAACTGTGTCAACGCTGCTTGCAATTCTGCTTCTGCGCCTTCCTCGTTGTGCCGGCTCAACGAAGTGCTGGCATGATGAAAGTGACGCGTCCGCCGGCGCGGCGCGGGGATCTCAGCCAGCGTCTTAAATTTGCCCGCCAAGATACCCTGCAAAATTGTCATATAGCCCAGAATGCCGATGCCTTGCGTCTGGCAATAGGGCAACACTTCATCCTCAATCGCCCGCGCAAACAGACTATAATGCAATTGGTTCGCGGCCACCTTAACGCCCAGGCCAAGAATTTCCTCCAGGCGATTCTTGGCAAAGTTGCTCACGCCGATGTGGCGAATCTTGCCTTGCTGTTGTAATTTGATCAGCGCAGTGGCGGCTTCTTCAACAGTGGGCGGATTATTAATCACGGTTTCGTCATTCGTAACATGGCGTATAGAGTGGGGATGCAGCGGCCAATGGATCATATAGAGATCAATGTAATCCGTGCCCAACCGGCGCAGGCTGGCCTCACAGCTTTCAATCAAGGTATCGTGATAACAATGGGCGGGCGTCACTTTGCTGCCGATGATCACCCGGTCGCGCGGCAAACCTTGCAAAGCCAGCCCCAACGAGGTCTCGCTGCGCCCATTGTTGTAGATTTCTGCGGTGTCGAAATAATTAATTCCCAGTTCCACCGCGCGCCGCACCAGGGCATTGACATCAGTCTGGTCTTGCGCCCCCCAATAGTCACCTTCATCGCCGCCAAAGGCCCAGCAACCGATCCCGACGACCGAAAGTTTCAGGTCACTATTGCCACATTGCCGTAATTCCATGAGATGAGACGCTCCATATCCTATGAGTATTGTTCACAAATCAGATGAGGCCAGTTACTACCTATGTTGATTGGGGTTTTCGATGGCCAGCCCTTCTGTCTGCGCCACCTTATTCAACGCCTCGTCCGCGCAGACAAAGGTGACGATTAGGCTGGTTACATGTTTGGCGATTGTCAGCACCGTGGCCAGTTGCACTGCATCATAGGCGCGCAAGGCGTATGTTTCGGCCAATTGCATGGCATATTCGAGCAATGAACTACTCGTAGCAAGCACAACGAACTTGCCATTAAAGTCCGTGCGGAATTGTAGAATGGCACTCTGCGCTCTAGACTTACTAATCGTCTTGCTAAGTGACTTACGTGCAATCGCAGAAACAACCTCTACGCCAGCAATTTGGGCAACATAGAGCAGATCGTCCGAATTTGTGGGGAGTGCAGAAACATAGCCGCTCCCTTCTTCATGCACATAACGTTTCACCAGGGCGCTGCTATCTAGAAAGAAGGCGTGGGCCATTAGCGGCGTTCCTCGATCAAAATTTCGGAAACTGGCCTACCTTTAAATGGCACCGGCTCGAAAGGCTCAAAGTGCTGTTCCAGCTTAATTTCAGTCAGCAAACCTTCCGCCATAAGGCGTTGCTGGAGCGCCAGATGTGGGTTATCTTCATCACTGTTGAAATAACTGCGCACCGCCGACACGCGCACCAGCCAGCGCCGCGGTTGCACCTGCACGGCGGGCACACGCCCATGCCGCACCGCATCGGACAGCGTTGGCAATGGCACGCCGGTGAGCCGCGCCGCCTCGGCTAGCGACACAAACGGCCCCTGTTCTTTTAAGAATTGTTCGACGCTTTGAACGATTGATCGTTCTTGTTCCAGTTGTTGAATATCCATAGTAACGCTCAATTTACCATTGTTAGGTTGGCTTGTCAACGGCGGCAAAACTTGCCCAGACTGACGGCAGGTGCGCCAGTGCATCCACCGACAATGGACCCTTTTCGACACTGGCAAGCGCTTGTTCCAATTGGGCCAGGCTGGAAATACCCACGAGTGCCGTAGAAATAGCTTTGTTACTGATCGCAAAACGAATCGCGGCCTCGACCAGATTGTCGGCATAACCCTCGGCCACCAAAAAGTGAAAGGCCTGGGCAAGCGCAGCGTCTTCGGCCAAATCTTGCCCAGAGGTGATCGGGGCGACGGCCTGGGCCGCAAGCGGATGGCGAGTGGCGGAACCGCTGAGTGCACCCGCAGCGAGCACACGGATGGCGATCACGCCCATCTGCTGTTCGGCGGCGCGATCGATAAGTTGTGCATAGTCTTGGAACGGGAACTTTGCCGGGGCGCTAGTCCCGGCGGTTGGATTCAACAAATTATAGCAACTTTGAATGGTATAGGCCTGACCCGTATCAATCGCTTGGTGCAACGCCGCGGTTTCACCCAATCCGTTGATGCCCCAAAAGCGGATCTTGCCTTGAGCCTGGAGCTTCTGAAAGGTCTCCATAATCGGCGCATAATCGGTAATGGCGACCCATTCACGCCCAGGTTGCCGTTGCAAGCTCAGCGGATTGTGCAGTTGAAAGAGGTCGACCTGCTCACGCCGCAACCGGCGGAGGCTCCCTTCCACCGACGCCACAATCGCGGCTTCAATAGTATCTAACTCGGCATTGGCCAGTTGTACTTTGGTGCCCACGATGACATTGGCCTGCAATTCTTCCAAGACACGGCCAAGGTTTGTTTCCGACTGTCCATTGCCATACATGCGGGCTGTATCAAAATAGGTAATACCCGCTTCGATGGCCCGTGCCACGGTGCGTACCATCTCGGGATAATCACCGCGCACGAGCAACCCACCCACCGCGCCACAGCCAAAGCCTAACTCGGAAACCTGCAAGCCAGTTCTACCTAATAAACGGTATTGCATCGCGTTCTCCTACTCTCATTGCCAAGCATAGGTCATCGCTTCCAGCGTGACAGGCATGGTTATACCTTACATGACGGGATGACCCTGACTTATCACGCTGGAAGCGATGACCTACAAGAAATTTTGTTGAGTGTTTATACAGGACAATCTGACACATCCACCCAGCGACGTTCGGCGGCGGCTTGCAAGATTGCATCAGCGACAGCCTGGGCGCGCATGCCTTCATAGAACGAAGGCACACAGTCGCGCCCTTCGCGAATGGCGCTGATAAATTCCCAAGCCTGATCAAAACGGAAGACCTGGAGCGGATCGCCTTCATGCGGATCGCGCGGCGATCCGGAACGCTTGAGAAATTCTTCGGGCACCGGCCGTGCTTCATAGGGCTGATTGCGGCCCGCCTTGGCAAATAACACTTCGTGCGGTGTGTGCAACCGGTAGACCGCCGAGGCCTTGCTGCCATTAATTTCAGCCAAATCATGACCACCATCGGGGCCATAGCCTTTGGTCAGTTTGCCCATCTCGAAGACGCCCGTCGCGCCATTCTTAAATTCGGCAATCCACGAGACCCAATCTTCCACATCTTGGGCGCGCACCGGTTGGCCGTCTGGCATGTGATCACGTTGCACCCATTGCTTGGTCATCCCACAGACCGCGGCAATCTGACCGAGCAAGTTTTCCGCATAGTCGATGCGATGGATGCCCATATCACCCAATTCACCCGAGCCAGCTAAGTCTTTGTATTGCCGCCAGCCAATCGGGAACTCACCCCAATCTTGCAAACGTTGAAAACGCGCATGGCGAATTTCGCCCAATTCGCCACTGTGCACCAAGTGACGTAGATAGTTCATCCCTGGCACAAAACGATAGGTAAAGGCGGTCATATGGCGCACGCCTGCTTTTTTCGCGGCCTGATAGATCTCCACTGTGTCGGCAAAATTCATGCCCAGTGGTTTTTCGGAGATCACATGGCAACCGGCGGCCAATGCCTGCAAGATCAATGGCTTATGCTCAATGTTCGGCGTGGCGATCACAACTGCGTCGGGGTGTACATCGCGCAAAAAGGCTGCGCTGTCTTGATAGCAGTGATCAATTTCCCACTCCTGTTGCCGTTTGGCCAACAGTTCGGGGTTTGGATCACACAAACCTGCAATCTCTACTTCCGCAATCCGATCCAACCCAGGATAATGCACCGCGCCACAAATACCACCGACCCCGATCAGACCGACACGCACTTTTTTCTCTGTCATCGATAGTTTCCTTCAGGTTCCTTTAATTGCCACAAGAAAAACAAATAAACCCGCTGAACGATGGTGATTAACAAAATAAATGGGTAACGGGACATCCAACCTGCTTTGGGCGCCCTCTGGGCACGGTTTATCGTAGCAGGCGGCGGTTTCAACCGCTGCGGCACGCCCACCAATCACCGAAATAAATTGTTAATGCCCATAATTCAGCGTCTACTATAACCAACCCGTTTCAACGGGTTGAGACCTATTCTTAACGTGTTTTAACACGTTTCTCATATCAGGCCGTGAATCGATTCACGGCTTTATCCATAAACGTTAATCGGTAAACATTAATATTGGAAAAGCCCTTCTATTCCTGTATACTATAAGACCATGCCGAATATAACAATTCCATCCAAGCAAGTTTCTAAACAGAAAGTCTGCTTTCTGGTTGTCAACGGTTTTACGCTGGCCAGCCTGGCATTAGGCCTGCTGTCAATCATGTGCACCATGGCCGGCTTATTAACGTCAGCCGCTTTCTGCCTGCTCGGTTGTGTGGCGCTCGATGGCTGTGATGGCAATCTGGCGCGCCGCTGGCGGGTGACCAGCCCGTTTGGGGCCCAGTTAGATTCAATGGCCGATATGACAGCATTTGGCATCGCCAGCGCGGTGTTGACCTATTATTGGCTGATTCAGAAAGAGCCCACCCTGCTCATTCCGGTGACAGTTGTCAGTGTGCTGGTCGCCTTAATGAGTGCGATTCGTCTGGCACGTTTCAACGTGACACCGAGCAACGATGCCTATTTTCAAGGGATTCCCACCACGGGCGCCACGGGCATCATCGTCATTATCTATCTCACTTCACCCCATCTGTATTTCGCCTGGGCGCTGATCTTGGTCGCGCTCGTGGCGCTACTCATGGGCAGTCTATTCCCATATGTAAAACTTACCCAAATGCGCCGCATCCCTTGGTGGCTTTGGGTAATTGTCGCAGGGAGCGCGCTCATCAATCTGCCGGCAACTGTCCTCGGGGTTGCGGCCATCTACATCTGCAGCGGGCCTTTATTGTGGATCCAGCAGCGCCAAGCGGCCTAGCTACCAGCAATTAAGCCTCACCCCCACCCCCTCTCCTGAACACTGTTGTTTGTTTCAGGAGAGGGGGACGCCCAACGGGCGTAGGGGGTGAGGACGCATTATCCCTCCAAACGATTAACCCCCTCTATTAAGCAACAAATTGAGCTAATACAGTTTCCCCAGCCTTCACAGAATCACCCTTATTGACGAGCAGTTGTACGGCGTCTGCCGGCAGGTAAACATCTGTGCGCGAACCAAAACGGATCAAGCCAAATTTTTCCCCTTGCGCCAGGCGCCGGTTTACTGCGCAGCGTGTGTATTGGCGACCGCAAACCCGCCATTTTCCTGGATGATGGCGGTCACTTCGCCAGCGATCGGGGCGCGATTGACGTGAACATCGAGAATCGAGAGAAAGACAACGATGCGCAACCACTCCTGCTCGCCAAACCGTTCGTCGCGCAGCTTTTCCACGTTTAGCACGGTGCCATCGCTGGCCGCATAAACGACAGTAGGGTTGTTCACGATCTGGCGCGCCGGATCACGTAAGAATAGGGCAATCAATGACGCCGCAATGATCGGAACCCGCCAGATTTTGCTGTTTGGAAATCGCTTGTGCAATAAAATCGCCGCGCCAGCCAGCGCGGCCACAAACGGCAACGCATCGGTATCAACCCCCCAATTGCCAAGCGCTAGCCGATCTCGATTGGTCAGTGAGGCTACGTTGGCGGTCACTGCGTTTGGGGTCTCTGCAAAGCGTAGATGATGGACCCAAGCCGGGGGGACATTGCGCAGCACCACATCACGCTGAAATTCATAACGATCGCGCTGTTGGGCCAAAATCTCAATCAAACGCTTGTTCGTCGCATTCGCTGCAAAGGTCTGCTTCAGCGTCCGCCCCCCAATATACTCAATATAGCTAAGCACACCGCCGGGCTTTAGCAGTGCTTGATAATGAGCAAAGACCGCCGCCACAAAATCGGGTGGGCAGTTATTGAACGGGATCGCCGAGATAATAAAATCAAATTTCTCGTCGGTTGGCAAATCTAATATGCTGCCTTCGTACACGGTGCATTGATCGGCCACCGAATGAAATGCCGTTTCGCTGGCAAAGCGCTTGCGCAAATAGGCGGCCAGGGTGGGGTTGATTTCACAAGCCACAAACTGATCATCAGGCCGAAGATGCTTGATAATCTCAGTCGTGATCGCACCGGTGCCAGCGCCCGCCTCCAAAACCCGCTTCGGGCCACGCCACTGTGCACATTGCCGACTCAATGCCTGCGCGGCAAAAGAAGAAGTCGGCAGCACAGCGCCCGTTTCACGAAAATTAGAGACAAATTGCCGAAAAAATTCAAGTTGTTCATTCACTTCAGATATCATGTTCATCCTAACAGGTCATAAATAATTCACCCAGGCTAATCCGCTCATCACAGTGGGGAGAGGGTTAGCCTGGGTGATAGAATAGCTGCTGTCCGCGCCATTAAACCAAACCATCAAAAAATCCAAACCATCAAGATAGCTGGCTGACAACCCAGGCAGTCGCCGCAGCGACTACATACCGCGGGCCAGATGGGCGGGGTTTCAACCCTACTGAAAAGTATCGGGGCGCTAGACCTGAGTTAAAACCTGGCGCATGCGCTCGACACTTTCGTTGAGACGTTCTATCTCCCAGGTGGGCAAGATTTTTTCGTCGCCAGTCTCCCACGGCGTCTGCCATTGGGCGTCGGTTTCACACGTACGCCAGCGGCGTAAGACCGGCAGCTCCTCGGTAATCGAGCGCCCGCCAAGCCCTTCCCAATATTGTTCTTCTAGAATGCGGATATGGCGCTCGCCTAATGCCGCCATTTCAATGTGGCGCAACACATCTGGCTTGGTATCGAAAAGTCGAAACAGCGCTGTGAAATCAACCACCCCCGCGCCAATCGCGCAGTGAAACAGCCGGTAGCCAGATTCAGTGTTCGCCATGCGATAGTCCTTCAAATGCACATGCACCAGATAGGGCAAAATTCGTTCGGCAAATTCGACGGGGTCTTCGGCCACGGCCAGCGGATTGCCTGTATCTAGCACCACGCCCACATTGGGGCTGCCAACTTCTTCACAGAGCCAGATCAAATCGGCGGATGTCGCATCTTGATGGTTTTCAACGCCAATCCGAATCCCAAGATCTTCGGCCTGTGGCACGATCGCTTTCAGTTTTTGTGCTGTCTCATCCAGATGCCGCTTCCAACCTGCCAGTCCACCCATCGGACGACGGTCGCCACACAACAGGCTGCTGATCACGCAGCGCACTGTCTTTGCACCCATCTTGGCCGCAATGGGCAGGTGTTGGCGAAAGGCATCGACATCAATCTTGGGGCCGGCAACGACGAGCTTTAACCCTAAGGCTTGCGCCTGATCGCGGAACGACAACAGAGCAGCTTCCTCTTCTTGGGGTGAGATATAGCCAAGATGAGTCTCGACGGAGCTAAGCCCAAGGCTGGCCGCCAACTCGAGAAATTGTGGGGGATGAATGGGCGCCGGGTTGGCGCGTGGCGTGCCATTACCCATCAGGCCAGTGCTATAGGCAATGCCATAAAGACAAAGGCCAATGGGGATGCGTGGTTGATTGTTTACCATGGTTTTAGATTGCTCTCTCGTTGAAAGAATAGGGAGGAGGTTCCAATATGGTTAGATTATAGACTAAAATGGCCGGAAAGGTACAAAATAGTAAACATCGCGTTCTGAACTGCTTAGTTACACCGAGAACGCAGAGAATGCACAGAGATACGCAGAGAGTAGGATATTTTGCTTTTCTCTATGCGCTCTGTGTGTTCTCTGTGTAACTTTGGCCCTCTTTCACTATTATCCCATGGATGGCGTCGTCATCGCCTTTCAAAAATTTAACCGTGGCCTTGGCTTTATGAAGTCGCCGTGGGTCGGGTTGGCAAACTTTCGCGACATTTTCACCAATCCCGATTTCAAAAACGTGCTTTGGAACTCGTTCAGCATCGCCGTTGCCAAGTCGATCACCTTGCCATTGACAGCGCCACTCGCTGGCAACGGATCCACCATATCAATTTACCAGGCATCCTCTCGGTGCTCATCCTGATCGTCTGTCTGAACCTGGGTAGCGTCTTACAAGCCGGCTTTGAGCAAATTCTCGCCCTCTACAATCCCGCTGTGTACGCCACAGGTGATATCCTCGACACCTATGTCTATCGGGCTGGTTTGATTTCGGCGCGTTACAGCCTGGCGGGTGCAGTGGTGCTCTTTCAATCCGTGATGGGCTTCATCTTGATCGTGATCGCCTACCGGCTGGCGGCAAAATATGCGGGATATCGAATTTTTTAGCGTTTGTGAATAAGCCCAGAGGGGTGTTACTATGATTCAAGAGAAAAGCTGGACAAGTCGCTTATTTGATTTGACCAACTACCTCATCCTTGTGCTATTTGGCCTGCTCTGTTTGTTGCCGATGATCCATATCGTGGCCGTATCGTTGAGTAACCGGTCCGCCTCAATGGGCGGCTTTGTCACGTTGTGGCCGATTGGCTTTACCTGGCGTAACTATGCGGAGATTTTGGCGGCAGGGCCGGTCTATCAAGCATTCTTTATTTCGGTGCAGCGCACTGTGCTGGGTACGCTGATCAACATGATCTTAACGGTGCTGGCGGCCTATCCGCTTTCCAAGAGTGCGCAGGAATTCAAAGGGCGCAACTGGTTTATGTGGATTATGATCGTCGCCCTGCTCTTTAATGGGGGTCTCATTCCCTGGTTCCTGGTGATCCGCAATTTGGGTTTGCTCAATTCGCTCTGGGCCCTCATTTTCCCCGGCGCGCTGCCAATCTGGAACGTGATCCTCCTCATGAATTTTTTCCGTGAGCTGCCCAAAGAATTAGAGGAAGCCGCGATCATTGACGGCGCGTCGTATTGGGCGATTCTGCTCTACATCTATCTACCACTTTCCGTGCCCGCGTTGGCGACCCTGACGCTTTTTGCGGCGGTCGGTCACTGGAACGCTTGGTTTGATGGCATGATTTTGATCACCAAAAACGCCCAATATCCGATTATGACCTTTTTGCGCACCGTCGTGGTCGATCTGAATTTACAAATTTTGTCAGTGAATAACGAAGATATTTACAACTTGTCCGACCGCTCGATCCGCGCCGCCAATATCGTCGTGGCCACGTTGCCGATTTTGCTTGTCTATCCGTTTTTGCAACGCTACTTCATTCATGGCATTCGGCTGGGCGCGGTGAAGGGCTAAGAGATAATGAATCGTTAATCAAGGCTGCGGGCAGCGGATTTGGGGAATGGATTGAACGGATTGATAGCTCCTGAATCCGTACTTGGTCGTATAGATCAACGAATTTTGCTCTTCCCATCCGCTTAATTCGTTCCCCCAATCCGCTGCCCGCAGCCTTCATAATAGACCAGAGGTAGAAAGAGGAATGATGCAAACAGAGACAATGCGCGGGGTATTTCCAATTTTGGTCACACCGTTTGAGGAAAACGGCCAGATCGATGAGGAAAGTCTGCGGCGGCTAATCGATTTTAATCTGGACGCTGGCGTCCATGGGTTGGGGGTGGCGCTGGGCAGCGAAATTTTCAAGTTCAATGAAGCCGAACGCGATCGCGTGACGCGTATTGTGGTTGAACAGGTGCGCGGGCGCGTGCCGGTGGTGATCAACAGTGGCGCGCCGGGCACCGATTTGGCGGTCTTTTACAGCCAATCCGCCGAGCAAAATGGGGCAGACGCGCTGATGATCCTGCCTCCTTCATTTATGCCAGCCAGCGGACCCGAAGTCGTGGAATATTACAAGGCGATCTCAGATGCGGTGAAGATCCCGATCTTTCTGCAAGACACACCAACGGCAACGATTGCGCCCGGTTTGGCGCGCCAACTGGCCGACGAATGTGAATGGGTGCGTTATATTAAAGTGGAAAGCATGCCGATCACCTCTAAGGTGGCCGATATGGTCGAGCGTGCTGGCAACCAATTGATCGTCTTTGGCGGCGCGGGTGGCGGCTATTTTATTGAAGAGATGCGGCGCGGGTCAGTCGGGACGATGCCCTTTTGCAGCCAGCCAGAATCTTTTGTCGCGGTCTGGGATTTGTGCCAGGCTGGCGATGAGCAAGCGGCGCGCATCGAGTTCGACCGCCTGATTGCGCCGATCAACCGGATTGCGGCGCAGGGCGCGGGCCTCTTTTATCATGTTCACAAAGAGTTATTGCGCCACCGTGGCATCATTCGCACGACAAAGGTGCGCAGTCCAGCGCCACAGGTCGATGCATTGACCCAGCGAGAATTGCAGCAGATGCTCGATGAGCTATACCCGAATCATAAGAGAAGCATGAAGCGTGATAAGTGAGCTCAAATGACCTTTTTCACTCATCACGCTTCACATTTCACCATCCCGTTTCACACGTATACAGAAGTCGAAGTGGTCCAGACGATCACCAAGATCATCACAGACGCGGGCGCTGAGGGTTATTATATTGGCGGCTACGGCCACGGTGATGCGGATGGCTTGCCGGCGGACCAGCGAGCGGCATTGGAGGGGCGCTTTAAAAATATGCTCGTGGGCCAAGATCCCTTTGACCGTGAAAAATTCTGGCACTGGCTTTGGGTCGCCAATGTCGAGGAAAATCTGCTGAGCGTGATCGACATGGCGCTTTGGGATCTGCAAGCGCGCGCCTTTGGGGTGCCACTCTACAAATTGCTTGGCGGCTGTCGCGAGAAGGTCAAAGCCTATGCCAGCACCTTTCCCAATATGGGATCACCGGATGTCTATGCGCAACATGCGCTGGCCTGCAAACAACAGGGCTATACCCATTACAAGATCCACCCCTATTATTTCTGGGACCCCGTCACCGAAAAAGCCGACCCTGGTCGTCCTTCGCACATCGCCCATGACATCGAAGCCTGCCAAGCCGTGCGCGCTGCGGTGGGCAACGATATGGTGCTCAGCTTTGATCCGTGGGGCACCTATCGCACCTATGAAGAAGCATTCAAGGTCGGGCGCGAACTGGAAAGGCTCAATTTCTACTGGTTCGAGCACCCGATGCCCGAATATCGGGTTACGATGTATGAAAAATTGAGCCGCGAGTTGGAAATTCCAATCCTTTCACCAGAAATTGCCGCAGGCAGCATCTACACGCGCGCCGATTGGATCCAGCGCGGCGCGTCCGACATGACGCGCATTGATGTACTGCGCGGCGGCGTTACGGGTGTTAAGAAGATGGCGGCGATCTCAGAGGCCTTTGGCGTCAAGTGCGAAGTTCACATGAGCGGCTTCGCCAATCTACAAATTCTCGGCTCCACCAGCGAAGATGTCTGTGAATATTACGAACGCGGCCTGCTCGCGCCCGGCGTGGATTACGAGACGCCACCACCGTATCTGAAAGCGCTGGGGGATCCGATGGACAGTGAAGGCTATGTTCATTTGTCGCAGGAACCGGGCATGGGCTATCAGATCAACTGGGATTATATCGAAGAAAATCGGATTCGCTAGAACTGAAAACTTAGCCTCACCCCCTATTCCCTCTCCTGAATCGAAGGACCGAGTTCAGGAGAGGGAATAGAACAACGGCAGTTGATATGCTCCCCTCTCCTGAACACTGTTGTTTGTTTCAGGAGAGGGGCCGGGGGTGAGGCTCCTCAACCAATCGAATGGAGCAACTCGTGTCACAAACTCAACTGGGCCACGTGGAAAATGCCATCAATACCCACTCGCGGCCAACCGACCTAAAAATCACCGATATTCGCATCGCTGTCGTCGCGGCCAACTATGATTATCCGATCATTCGCATTGATACCAACCAGGGTGTCTATGGGCTGGGCGAGGTGCGCGATGCCGGTCACCGTGAGAATGCATTACAATTTAAGAGCATGTTACTCGGCCAGAACCCCTGTAATGTCGATATGATCTTCCGCGCCATGAAACATTTTGGCAACTGGGGTCGCGAAGGCGGCGGCGTCTCTGGCCTAGAGATCGCCTTGTGGGATCTGGTGGGCAAAATCTATGGCGTGCCCTGCTATCAACTCTTGGGCGGCAAATATCGCGATAAAATTCGGCTCTATGCCGACACCCCCGCGCCAGATGAGCCGACGCCCGAAGGATATCGCAAAGCATTGGCGGGCCGCAAGGCGTTGGGCTTGACCTTTATCAAGTTCGACATCCGCCCCAAACTCTTTGAAGATACCCCGCGCGGGCTGGTGGGACAAAAAACGCAGGGTGAATATGAACTTGGTCAGCGCTGGCGTGCACCGGGCACTGGACAAGGGGCCAAATTGACGGATAAAGGTATTGCGGCCTCGGTCGAAATTGTGGCCGCGATTCGCGAGGCCGTGGGCGATGAAATCTCATTGTGTAACGATCATTTTGGTCACGGCTACTTGACCCTGGACGAAATGATCCGCCTGGGCGAGGCGTGGGAACCGTATCATCTGGCCTGGATCGAAGACCCCATGCCTTGGTGGGACATTGAAGGGCACAAACGGGTGGCCGATGCGCTGCGCACGCCCATTGCGGCCGGCGAAGAACTCTATCTCTGGGATGGTTTCCGCGAAATGATCGAGAAACGCGCGGTCGATATTCTCCACCCTGACTTGCTGACCTCCGGCGGGATGATGGAGACAAAAAAAATCGCCGATTATGGCGAGCGTTATGGCATTCCTACGGCACTCCACTGCGCCGGCTCGCCGATTGGTTTTATGGCGAACGTGCACTGCGCCGCCGCGATCTCCAGTTTCGTCTCGATGGAGCACCACGGCCTCGACTTGCCGTTCTGGCCAACCTTGGTCACCGGTCTAGACACCGATTATATGGCGGACGGGTATGTCAAAGTGCCCGAAAAGCCAGGGTTGGGCGTGGATCTCAATTTAGAAGCCATTGAGGCCAATTTGCGCACACCAGGCACGCTCTTCCTCTCGACCGAGGAATGGAATACGCCCAAGCTCGGCTTCTGGCGACCCGATGATCGCTGGAAAGAGTAAACGAGTCGTTCGCAGAAACGTGACCGGCACTTCACTAGGAATATAGTCATGTCATCTCCACAACGAATCGATGCTTATTTACGGCATTATATGGCCGAGCGACAAGTCGTCGGGATGGCAGTTGCCGTCGTGCAGGATGGGACAATCGCGTTCAGTGGTGCTTATGGCCTGCAGAATCGCCAGACGATGCAGCCAGCCACGATTCACACGCTTTTTCACATCGCTTCGGTCGCTAAAACGATGACCAGCACGGCGATCATGCAGTTGCGTGAGCAGGGAAAGCTCGACCTCGATGATCCAATCGTCAAACACCTGCCCTACTTTCAAGTAGACAGTCCACGCAGCGCGCAGATTACGCTGCGCCACTGTCTTTGCCACATGAGTGGTATCGGCCATCCCGAGGATTACGGCTGGGATCGACCCGAGTTTGACAATGATTCACTCGAACGTCATGTCCGCGGGTTGGCGTCGCACAAATTGCTTGACCTTGCGCCAGGCTCGACCGCATACAGCGACATCGCTTTCAATGTTTTGGGCGATTTGATCGCGAAAGTGGCGGGCATGCGCTATGAAGATTATATGAAGACGCAGATCTTCGACCCGCTCGGCATGACGACGACCACGCTGATGGCGCCGCGCGCCACACACCCGGCGTTGGTGGCAACTGGTTATGAAAAGCAGGACGATGGTACGATTGTGCAGTCCTTCTATCCATACAATCGTATGCACGTGCCTTGTGGCTGCATCGCCAGTAGCGCCATCGAGATGGCGCAGTGGTGTCGCGTGAATCTCAACCGGGGCGAACTCGATGGGGTGCGCATTTTACAGCCAGAAAGTTATGCGGAAATGTGGAAGATGCAATTCCGTGCCAGTGAAGAAGACCTGGACGAAGACCCGGCGCTTGGCTGGTGGATCAGCCGGCGCTATAGTGAACTGGTGGTGCAGCATAACGGCGGCGATGACGGCTTTCTTAGCAATCTGCGGTTATGGACGGAGAGCGGCATTGGCATTGTGACATTGTGTAACGCCCTTTGGTCCGAACCCTGGAACGTTTCAGATGAGGTATATAAAATTCTAGTGGACGGCAGGTAAATCAAGATGACTTCAGAGATAGAGCATACACCGCGCTATGCCATCCGCCTGGCGCGCCGCGACGAACTCACCAAACTGCCAGCCATCGAGCTAGCGGCCGCGCAACTTTTCCACGCGACAACCTATACTTGGATTTCCAGTGATACAGGCATGGCATTGGCCGATTTTGAACATTGGCTCGTCAACGGCAAGCTTTGGGTGGCCGTCGATGCCACGGATGAGCCGGTCGGCTTTGCGGTGGCGCATGAGGTGGATGGAAACGCTTATCTACACGAATTGGATATTGATCCCAAACATGGCCGGCAGGGGCTTGGGGCGCGCCTCATTGATACAGTCGCGGCCTGGGCGCAAACGTCGGGCTATCGGGCGGTGACACTATCGACCTTTGCCGACGTGGCCTGGAATGCGCCCTATTACCGGCGGCTCGGCTTTCGTGTGCTCGACGACGACGAATTGGGGCCGGGTTTGCGCGAAGTGCGCGCCCACGAGGCCGAGGTCGGTCTGACCAATCGCGTCTATATGCTCCGCCCGGTAGGATGATTAAGGGATAAGGGATACGGGATTAGGAATGTCGTCTAATCCCGTATCCCTTATCCCTTATCCCTAAGTAACTATAAGGAGACAATTCATGGCCCGTTTTAACCATTTAAAGGGTGTGTTCGGCCTGTTGCCAACCCCCTATCAAGAAGATTATGAGATTCACATCCCCGATCTGCGCGCCGCCGCCGATTTCTGTTGCCGCAGTGGACAGCATGGGATTGTTTGGCCGGTAATGGTTGGGGAGTTTTACTTTCTCGGCGAAGAAGAGCGCATACGCGGTTTGGATGCCGTGCTAGACGAAGTCAATGGGCGGCTGCCAGTTGTCTTTGGCTGTTCGGGCGTCTCCCTGCCCCAGGTGCTACTCTTTGCGCGCGCCGCTCAGAAGGCAAACGTGGATGCGATTATCGCCATGGCCCCGGCGCGCGCCAACGCAGCCTTGGCGATTGAGATGTTCAAACGGCTAGCAGACGCCTATGATGGCCCGATCATGTTGCAGAACGCCGCGACCTATGCGCCATTGACGGGTGAACAGATCGCCAAACTAGTCGAAGATGTACCCTCCATTGAGTACATTAAAGAAGAGCGGCCACCGGGTCCCAAGCACATTGCCGAAGTCTATCAATTGGTCGGTGATAAGGTCAAAACGATTTTCGGCGGGTTCGGCGGACGCTTCTTGCCCGACGAACTGCGACGCGGTGCGGATGGTTGTATGCCTGCCTGTGAGATCGCCGATCTGCTGGCTAAGGTGATGGAACAATGGTGGGCCGGCGATCAGGCAAGTGCGCGCGCATTGCACACGCGGTTGCTCCCGCTGATCAACCTGGAGAATCACCCCTTCATGCGCTATATCCTGAAGCGACGGGGGGTCTTCACTTCAACAATTGAACGCGCGCCAGCTGGCGTGTTGGAACTAGACGCTGAGGATAAACGCGAGATTTCGATTCTGCTCGAAACGATCAAAGATGAAGTCGAACATTATCCTTTTGGGGCGGAATAGCAGTGACGGACTCGTGAATTAAAGGAAAAACATAGCGATGAGGAGGCGTGTGGCTTCCTCATCGCTATGGACGCTATTCGGTTGATCTACACGCGAAAATGAGGCCGCGATCTTCTTTAACTTTGCGGTTGTTCGGCCTGTAATTTTGTCCAGGTTTCATCAGTTTCCACCATAAAGACGCGGAAGGCTTCGGCGTGGGTCATCTCTTTACCAGCGCCAAGCATGGCCGTGCGTTCGCGGAGCATCTTTTCCAACTCCACCATCTCACCGACCTGGCTGACATGGGCGCGCAGGGCTTGAAGTTTGAGCTCGATCGTGTCGCTGATGTTGATAAAGGTCTCCCCTTGGCCACGAGACATAATATAGACTTTGCGCACCTTGTGAGCAAAAATGCCTTCTGCTGCCAATTCTTCAAAGAAATGCGGCTGCCCCGCCGCCGGGAAGATCGCGTCTACCGCAGCCGTACCGACGGCCCGATGATCGGGGTGGTTGATCCGCCCCTGCGGCGAAAACATGAGCGTCGGGTCATCGGTGAGCACGACTTCGGGCTTAAAGAGGCGGATCTCGCGCACCAAGCGTTTCCGCAGGCTCAAGTTATTTTCCACCATGCCATCTGGTTCGCGCAGAAAGATCACGTTCTCCACGCCCACGATTTTGGCGGCGGCCAGCGTCTCGGCTTCGCGAATAGCCGCCACTTCAGCACGGGTAATCCCCGCTTTTGCAATGCCCACATCGCCACTGGTCACCAAGACATAGGCCACTTTACAGCCCTGTTGCACCCAACGGGCAACGGTGCCCGCGCAACCAAACTCAATATCATCGGGGTGCGCCACAATCGCCATGGCTCGGACTGGCACGTAATTTGAGTTGCTCACCGGTTCTCCTCTTCAAAAGTTTTAGATAGATTGGGATGGATATTGCCACTCATTATATCAGAAACTGACATTAGTTTCGATGATGGGCGGTGACGATATTGCGTTAGGCAACTCAATCGGCCCCTGATCACCCTGGGTTTCGACACTCAGCCATTACCTAAGGCTCGGCTAGATCGTAGTCTCGCGGCCAGTCAGGATGAGCCAAGCAAAGCCATCCCCCCCTGTGGCGCCCTCCGTCATTGACCGCGCGTCCGTATAAACTACAAAATCCTGGGGCCGCATCTTTTGTTGCAGACATTGTTTTCAAAAGCTTACATTTGACTTACTCGTTCGTCACGTTTTCGTCGCGTTTCTGAGCGGCAAGAACGATTGACAATGAATGATAGGCCTGTACAATATGCGTCAACTTACTTTTTAGTAATTCAAAACACGAATTGCAACTAGAAAACTAGATCATAGTCACTTCAGATCAGCTACTCATCCTACACGCCAGACACAACGCTCAAAAGATCTGATCTCTGCAACACGAGCAAGCTTACAAACCTAATAAACCAGCCGGTAGCGCTTATTATGTAGTTCGTAAACACCTTTATACAGCTATAGACGGGCACAGCTTACTCGACTTTTCATGCTGACATGCGTATAAACGACAACTTTCTAGAAGATGCTTAGCACAAACATGAACCAAACCAAACTCAGTGATCAGGAAAACTTCTTCCATAGCGATTTGGCGCACGATCTGCGTGGAATTAGTTTGTGCGTCCATAGTGCGCTCAAAGGCGGTCATCCAAAGAAAGTTTATGCAGAAGCTGTGACCTGGCTATTGGAAAAGAAGCAGATCCCTTATCTGCGTCAACCCCAATATACAATTGCTTATAAGGGTAAGCAGGTCGGGAAATATTATCCAGATATAATGTTAGCCGCAGGCAAAGTATTGGTAGATTTCAAGGTAGTACACCAAATTGAAGCACGGCACAGAGCCCAAGTGCTTTCCCATCTTGCGGTGACTGGGGCGGAGCTTGGCTTTATCCTGAACTTTGACGCCGACATGTTGCAAATGGAGCGCCTACCGAACTTTCTAGAAAAGCACAAACCATTGGTTTGGCAGCCAACCATCCCCAGAGATATTTTGTTTCCGGAATTGACGAATCGCGTTGTCGAAGCGCTCTATATCGTTCACCATGAGCTTGGGCCAGGCTTTCTCCCCCCAATCTACCGGCGCGCCCTAGGGGTTGAACTGGCGCTACAAGAGATCGCCTACATTTATCTGAAAGAACTGCCATTGCGCTTTCAGCACCAATCCATCGCGCCACGAACAGACCGGTTGTTTTTTATCAAAGAGAAGCTCCTCCTCGCCACGCTTGCCGCCAGCGACATTACAGCGCAACACACCAAGAAGATGCGTTGGACCATGCAAAAAATGGGGTGTCAGCTAGGCATCATTGCTAATTTTTACCCTGGCCGATTAGATATTCACTTTTTCGCCAAGGATAAGAAATAGGGACGAGCACAATGCGGTTGGCGTCCGTCAAGTTTTGGGAACTTGACGGACGCCAACCGCATTGTTTAATCTGCCTTATCGATTGAGCTTTTGAATGACCAGGCAATCTCTACCAGGCAGCAATGCCAGCAGAACCCAGCGGCAACCCACCAACGCTGCCCAGCGAAATTAGCGAACCATCGGTCTGGATGGCAAAGCTAATAATCGTTTGGCTACGCGGGCTCAACACATAGAGAAAACGCCCATTGTGGCTGGTGGCCGGGTCAGCTGGCCCGGTGCCGACACCGGTGTCACCGGCACGGCCATTGAGCAAGGTCAAAGCGCCACCTTTGCCAACCTGATAAGCCGAAATTGAAGCGCTACCGGCATTGGTGCTGTAGGCAATTTTGCCATCGTTGGCAATGGCAATCCAACAAGCAGCCGTCTGACCGGTCAAGACCGAACCGCTCACCAGCCGCAGTTGATCCCCGTCGACCTGATAGGAAGAGACGGCGCTGCCATTCACCGCGCCGCCAAAGGCTTCAGACACGATCAGCGCGTCACCTCGGGCAAAAGCAAACCCAAACGGTGTTGTACCCGCCGAAGGATTGGTGACCGGCCCTGTAGCCAAACCGTTTTTCTGCACCCGGTATGTATCGATCAGTTTCGTGGCCTTTTCGGTGACGACAAGGTGATCACCATCTGGCGTGAACGATACTTGGGCTGGACCGGGCGCCGCGCCGTTGCCATTGTTGCTCAACGAGCGGGTGGAGTCTGCCAGCGGCGTCAACTTGCCATTCTCCCCCAGTTTAAAGCCAGTGATGTTACCAGGGTCGCCAGCATTTAATACATAGACCAAATTCTTGCGCACGGTCAGGCTGATAGGGCGGACGCCACCAGAGGCAACTTTGTCAACAAAGATCAAACCGGCTGGCTGAACTGCAAAGACGGTAATCTCGTTACTGCCGGCATTGACGACAAATAACCAGCGCCCGTTGTTGCTTAAGGCAAGGGCGCCCTGAGAGCCAAGCCCCGTTCCTAAGCCGAGTCCATTCGTGGGAAAACGGCCGCTCAGCGTCAGTGTGCCATCGGTCGCGCGCTGATACATCACAACTTCGTTGCCGCGCAGCGTGTCGGTGGAATTGGTCGTGGCAAAGATGGCGCCACTGCTGCTGCTGGCCGCATCGACGACGCCATCCGTCAGATCTTCTTCCGCGGCAACTTCGGTCTGCAACGCCGTTTGTGTGGATCTACTCGCGGTGACCAGCGGCAAGTAGACATGTGAACCGGCGGCTGTCGTCTCCTGAGCAAAGACCGGCGTCACCATCGCCAGGGTCAGAATCAAGGTGAACAAAAAGCTTAGTTTTCGTAACATTGGTTTCTCCTAAAAATCTGTAGAATAGGAACGAACTTGAACAATTGAGCCGATTGGGGCTAACGATATTTATCGCAATCGCTAGGCCTAAGCATAGCGCAACGCTGGACAGCCAGCATGAGTAGAAATACTTGAAAATGGTATGTAATTATGCCTGTTATGCGCGAGGATGCAGGCCCAACAGGCTGACCCCAATCCGCTTTAACGATAAAGGACGCGGCGCGCGCAGAGATGGTTTTCTCTGCGCGCGCCGCGTCCTTGGCGGTTAACTAAGTTTTGATGATTGCTTTACAAGGATTGCTCTATTAGCTTTTCTCTATATCTTTTCCCTGTACTCTGTGTAGCGGCTGGATAAGGTGAGGGTTTAACTTTCGACAACCGGCACAACGCCAGTCAAGCTGGATTTCGGCTGTTTTTGCATACCCCACATCAGCGCCGCGCCAACAAAACTGGTGCCAACGCCCAACAAAAACAGGCTACGATAGCCCAAACTGGCCGCCATATAACCGCCGCCTAAACTGACCGTGGCAAAGGTAAAGCCCATTGCCATCGACACGATCCCATAGGCCAGCGAACGCCAATGGCGTCCAACCATCTCCATCTGGTAGACCTGAAGCGCCGTCATCCAGATGGCATTCAACGTTTGCATGCCCAGCAGGCCAATCCCGACAGCCAGCCAGTGCGGCGCCAACACCAGCGCCACCAGACTGATGCCCGTGCCCACTGTTGTGATCATCAACGTCCAGCCGTTGCTGTAACGGCGGGCGAGGGTTGGGGTGAGGAGGGGCGCAAATACAGCAATAAACTGACCAACACCCAGAATCAGCCCAATTGAGGCGGCGGATAGATGGAGTTCAGTGTCCATATATGGATTACAAAATGTCTGGCAGATCGCCCATGTGCCTTGGCTGAGGTAGATATGGAGGACAACCAAGACGATCAGCCAAGTCGGAAAGGCGCCACGTGGCGTTGTATGGTCACTCAACGTCACGCTGCCGAGTTTATCAAGCATAAAGAGCGGCACAAGCGCCCCAATGCCAAGCACCGCCGCCACCCAAAGCGCCAGCCGATAAGGCTCGGGTGTGTTCACGGCCTGCCCTAGCAGCGTAGCGAACCAACCCGGCAACAGACCACCAGAAACGGTGCCGACAAAGGTGCCCAGCCCGCGAAACAAACTATTCATAGCATAGATGTCGTTACGATTTTGCACCGTTGACACGGCCATGAGGGCAGGCACCAAATTCACGGTGAACATAGCCCAACCACAGGAGAGCAACACTTGGACAAGGAGCGGCCAGCCATCGCGCGCCCAGAGCGGCACGAATTCGGTAAAAGACAACGTCGCCATGCTGACCACCGTGATCACGCCGCCAGAAAGCATGGTCGTCCGCGTCCCAAAGCGGTTGCCCAATAGGCCACTCGGCAGGCTCATGAGCATGTAGGCAAATGCGCCCGTAGCGCCAAAAATGCCCACATATTCTAAGCCATAGCCCAAGCGGAGAATATAGAGCGTCTTCAGCAATCCCTGAATGCCCAAAAAACTAATCGCTAAAATACCCGATGCGGCCATCAGAAGTTTAGCGTCTCGGCTAAATTGCAGCACAGCAAACCGGCGAAGATAGAGGCTCATAAGGGCATGTATTCCGGAGATAGGATAGTGAAGCAATCAAGCCGTGAGCGAGCAGGACAATGACAACGGTTCGATTGCCCTACTATCTCACGGCTTGATTGCTCACTGGCGTCAATTTGCCACAAACGGTGCAAAATGTTTATTGAAGTGCGTTTCTACAATGCGGGTATAGGTCTCTTCATTGCTACGTAGAACAGCGAAAAACGGGGCACGGAATGGCGCATGATTTAAGACCGAGCCAAAGGTGACGTGCAAGATCTCGCGGCCATGAAAATCATCCAAGAACGATGACAATTCACCATCGGCCAGGGCATGCACATCCGGCGCTTTCGCGACTTCGGCCGAGACATGATAGGTGGCGCGATCGATGGGGTAACGTTCAACGGCAAAATCCACAATCTCGCGAAAGAGGGTAGGCTCTAGCACCGCCGTCGCGCGCAAGGCTTCTAGATAACTGGTGCCGGCAGTCTTTAAATGGACTAATTCGCCGGCGACGCGCGCGGCAATCGGATAAATACTGAACTTATCCGAACCGGAATGGAGGCTCAGTTTGTACGGCCCAAACGTCTTCGCAACCGCCAGATGGCGGCTGAACGCAGTTTCAAACTCCGCCAGATCACCGATATAATCTGCGCCTTTCTCGAAGCGGCCCGGATAGCGCGGGGCCAAACTGACACATTTGACATTCAGACGTTGCAGTTCATACGCAATGTAAATATGCTCCGCCAACGTCGTGATCGTCTCGGTTTCATCCACGCTCATTTCCAGCTCAAACGGCTGCGCTTTCGCCACACGCACCAGGTGACGGTACATGTGGGCCGTGTGGGCGACGGCGCGGCCATATTTCGCGGCCGAGCGCAAGACTTCCTCGGTGCTCAGCGTCACCGAAAAATCGCCCAGATCAATAGGTTGCTCGGCCAAATTGTGCAACAGCTCAGTTGAACTGCTGGCCAAAATGTCCCACGGCAAAGCCGCAACCTTTTGTTCAAGTTCGGGCACGGTAGCCTGATTGGCGCTATCATCCACATACGCACCAGGATCGACGGTGTAAAAGGTATAACCAGCCGCCACACAAAGATCAATATCTTCCGTGGTCTTCAAATGGTCGGCATCGGCGCCAAAGCCATGCCGCCAACCTTCTTGGAAGACACCCCACATGGCGTCGTCCATCACCTCTTGGGGTGTGCGGCCTGTACGCGCATTCTCGCGGATCGATTGCTGGGCCAGAATTGGTGCCATGCCATGCTGGCCATCGGCGCCAAAGGTACTGCGAAAGGCGCGGATATGGCCCGGCGTCGCCAATCCCAAACGGTCACCACAGCCGGCCGATTGGCGCAAGCCAAAAGGCTGCGCCACGAGAAAAGGCAAAAATGTTCGCAACGCCGCGGCATTAGCGGACGTCAGGTGCGCTACGATCAGGGTTAACTCGGTGCCTTCGCTATAGATCGTGCTTGTGGCGCCTTCAAAATGGCGCGCCAGCGTCGCATTACGGGTCAGGCAGACCAATGATTTTGTCTCGCCCTGCCGCCCCAAAAAGAAAAGGATGCCCGGCGCGGCGGCCATGGAGCGTTCGTATAAGTGCAGATGCGTCAAGTGGGTCAATGCGTCGGCCAGCAACCTGGCTTCGACTTCGGTAAAAGGTGACATGGCATGAGCGTTATCTAACGCTGCAAGAATTGGATTCATGTTTATTCCTAATGTCCTTCAGAACGGTCGTTCCAGTTTGTAGCTTGTTCGGATGAAGTGGCGAATGAATGTTTCTACTCATAGAAGTTGAGGCCGTTCACTACTCTCCTTGCCCAAAATTCGCGAGGCAAGCTCAAATGTACGGAACAAACAATCAGCAAAAGAGTACAGCAGACTAAGTTAGCACCAAGTATTCTAACCGCATGGCGAATGGTTCGTCAAACGTCTTTATGGTAAGCGTACCATAGCTCTTCTTGTGTTATCCACCACCCCGGCAGTCCATTAGCCAGGATACCAGACAATGCGCGGATCAGTGCTGGCTCGTTCATAGGCCCAGGCGGCATCGACCATCGCCTTCAGATCGTAAACCGGTCGCCAATGCAATAGAAACTTGGCTTTCGTATTATCCAGCCAGGTTGAATAAAACGGGGTTGTCAGCGCGATGCTGGGCAAGTTACGGGACTCGGCCAGATAAGCGGCTAATTCGCCATAATCCACAGGTTCATCCATACAGATATTGAAGGTCTGTTGGCGCGCCTTGGGGTGATCAATGGCCAGTAGGATCGCACTGACGAGGTCTTCGACATGGACAAAATTACGTTTGACCGGTTGGCCATCTGGATCGAGCATCACAGGGATGGTCTGCGTTTGAACATAGCGATCGGCTTGTTCGGCGCCAACGAGATCGCGCCAGCGCGGCCCGCCAAAAACGTCCTCGCCAAATGAAAGTTGATATTTAAAATCGTCCTTTTCCATAATCCAAGGGGCGCGCAAACAACAGCCGTTCAAGTGATATTGAATGGTATATTGTTCAAGCATCACCTCTTCCAACACCTTGGAAAGCGCGTAACAGCCGGGATAAGCACTGTGCTTCTGCGTTTCGGTGACCGGCAACGGATGGGGGTAGACAAAATGGCCCACACCGGCATCACCACCGATCAGGATAAATTGCTCGAACGTTGGGCTCTGCCGGCACGTTTCCAACAGCCAAAACAGGCCTTTGACTGCCACATCCATGATCGATTCGGGGGTTTCCTTCGGGGTGGCCAAATGCAGCACATGGGTGACGCCGCGCAGCGCCTCCTCGGCTACCGCGCGCTCTTCTAGTGATCCATGCACGACTTCCAACCGCGGCTGCGCGAGGAGCGTGCGCCGATGACAGAGCGCCCGCACGCTAAAATGCGCAAAGCGGCTATCTGCCAGGAGACGATTGATAAAAGCTTGGCCGACTTTACCCGTCGCGCCAGTGACCAAGATCCGTTTGGGTGACGGCATGATTTTACACTTCCTTCTTCTGCGCGGTGGCCCGCTTGGCCCGACCTGGGTTGGTTGATTGGATGTCGGCGCTGGGCCGGAAGCGCATGGCCGCCCACAACTCGTCAATGGCGATCAGCGTGACGCCTTCCCAACCTGCCCGATAGATCGTTTCCCAGCCCGCGTCACGGTGAAGGCTGCGCACCTCCCCCTTGGGCACGACCTTGCGATAGGCGATCCAGAAGGCGCCGCTGGGCTTGACGGCATGCAGCGCGGCTAGCCCCTGCTGATCCACATCGGCTTTTTGGTGCGCGAATAGCAAGACGACGTCGGCTTGGCCATCCAACGTCTGCACCAACGTTACACCCTCGGGTAGTTCACCAAGTTGTGTGGCATAGGGTGGCGGCGCGTTGAGAACGGCAACTTTGGCAGCGGGCTTGATGAGCAATTTTTTGGGCAGGCTACTGTGGGCCATCTTGGCTCCTAGGTTATACAAACGATGCCGAAACGCAAACACGGGTCTTGATGTTACGCGTCCACTTCCATATCACCGTTTTCCATCCCCATTAGACGCGGGGAGATGGCCGCACCAGCTTGTTCTTCGATCGCCGCGCACGGTGTGCCAAATTGAGGTTGCGCAAAGGGCAAATGGGTATGGCCGCGCGCCAGAATATGCAGATAGTTCGCCGCCGGCCCTGCCCAGGATTGACCATGATTCCAGGGCACCCAGGCCCGCGCATTGCAATAATGCGAAACGAACGCGCGACGCATGCGATCAGCCGTGCGGTTTGGGTAGGAGCGATGCAATAAATGGCTATGAAAAAAGATCACATCGCCCGGCTCAACGATACAAGGCAGCGGATCAGGATAAGTCCGCGCCACCCGGCTCAACGTATTGGCCTCTTCATCCAGTGAGCTGACATGTTGCACGAGGCCCAAATCTTCAAACGAATCCTCGGCGTAGAGATGATCGCGGTCTTGGGTGGGATAAATCGGCTCGGCGTGTGAGCCCGGTGTCACATAAAGACAACCGTTCTCTTCGTCAGCGTGATCAAGCGCAATCCAGACACCGATCAATGTTTCGGGGTATGTTGTAATATAGTAGGCATCTTGATGCCAGCCTTGGCCACCCAACCCTGGCGGATTTAAGAAAAGCATGGTTTGTAACGCCAATACGTCTGGCCCAATCAACGCTTCAAGCACATCTAGCACACGCGGATAGAGCATATACCGTTCCGCGGGGGCCAGTTGCCGGTGCAGCATGTGGATACGGGTGAACCGTTTATAGAGTTCTTGCAGTTCGGTCGTGGTTGGCGCGGGCACGCCTGGCACATCGACGCGACCATGGAGCACGTCCATGCTAAACGTCTGCAAAGCCGCGACATCTTCCGGCAACACCAAATTGCGCACGACCAGGTAGCCATTCTGCCAGTAACTTTTATATTCATCGACTTTGACGCGATAGCGCGGTACATCCCAAGCCAATGCAAGGGTTGTTTCGATCTCTTTGACTAAAACATCGTTTTGCATCGTCATCTGCTTTCCCCTTCCCATTTTATAGACACATGTTATGCAAAGACAGGCCAAACTCCTTGCGTAGCGAGAATTATGGATTCATCCGCCCGATCAGAGCTTGGCACAATTTTCCCCACAGGCGTTCATCCTGCCATCCAGCCCCGCAAGAGGCCGCATCGTTCTGGCTTCAGTATAACCAAAGACCAGGGTTGCGAAAAATCAGCTACTAGATGACACATATTCGGTGGGTGACAGCCCAATGATGGCTTTAAAATCTTTGATGAAGTGCGCTTGGTCAAAATAGCCAAGTTCCAGCGCCATTTGTGCCCACGCCGGCGCTGCGCCATCCGTTAACTGTTCGGCGGCTTCCTGAAGGCGATAGATTTTGATCACCCACTTTGGACTCATCCCGACATATTGGCTGAAGAGCCGTTGCAACGTGCGTTTGTGAAGATTGCATTGCCGCACAAGTTCGTCCACCTTGATAATCGTGCGATCGGCGATGATTTGGTCAATGATCTGGTTGACCATCACCACTTGTTCGTCTTCGGCCGGCAGCCGTTCGCGCAGGAAATTTTCCACCATTTCAACCATGGCGGCTTCATCATCCAGAGCGAGAAGCGCCGCTTCGAGTGCTTGGCTGGCTGGACCAAAAATCTCTTCACACCGGATCGAGCGATCAGTAAACCGGTCAATCGGCGTCTGTACGAACGGGAAAAAAGCGCCCGGTTTAAACTTTATGCTAAAGACCTGACCTTTGCCGCTGAGGAGACGTGCGAACTTACCTTTTACAACGCCATAAATTCTCGAATTGGCGTGCTCAAAGACCCAATTGACACAAGGATGGGGCAGCGTTTCCTGGCGGTAGGGGGCTTGACCGCGCAGATCCCATTGGATGCGCCAGTAGTGCTCTACGAAGAAACGCAGCTCCTCGCTCGGCATCGGTCGCGAGAGTTGAAATTTCTTTTCACCGGCTTTAGGGTTCAAAATCCCTCTCGGCGACTCAGCGATCGATTTCGTCATTGCATACTCCCATAAGACCCGCCCACCGTTGCCAAAGCTGCCTTCAAATGACGATAGAATAGCACAAAAATTCTAAAATGTCGCGTTTTTACAATACTTTTCGCGCCCGTTGTGCGATAATCAGTGATGCTGATTCAGTAGATGCGCAGCATCGTGTCTGCGGCGAGAATCAGAAAACAAAGCCAATCAGGCTCAAGTAAAAGGAGAAAGTTGACATGACTACCCATGCAACCGGTACATTTACGATGAAAACTTGGGAAGAAAAGACTTGGGAGGGCAAGTCCTTGAAAGAGGCGCCCGGCGCAAAACTCACCCATGCGGTCATAACACAAACGTTTCAAGGTGATATCCAAGGCGAGGGGACATCGCAGTTGGTCATGATGTATCCCGACGATCAATCGGCCAGCTTTACAGGGTTGCAGCGCATCGTTGGCCGGATCGGTCAACGCACCGGCAGCTTTGTGCTCCAGGTCAACGGCACCTACGCCGATAATCTGGCCAAGGCTACCTGGTCCGTGATGCCCGGCTCTGGAACGGAGGATTTACGCGGTCTACGCGGCAAGGGCGCCTACACGTCCAAACACGGCGATTCAAACGTCCCGATCACGCTTGATTACGACTTCGAGTAATGTGCCTGAGCGTGCGTTGCACTGGTCACATAATTTCCGTACTAGAAACCAGCCATTGACCAGTGCAACGCACGCGCCTCCACTACTTTTGTAACGAGCAGGGAACCCCATCCCAGCGCTCCCCTGGTAAGGGAGGGAGCCGTTGGGTGGACAGAACGCTCTGCTATGGCCTTCCCTCATCAGTTCCTCCCCTTACCAGGGGGAGGCTAGGTGGGGTTATCTGTCATTCGATAATTTCGTGGGTAATGGCAAAAGCAACCCCACCCCCGCCCTCCCCTGGTAAGGGAGGGAGCCGTTTAGTGGACAGAACAATCTGCTATGGCCTTCCCTACTCAGTTCCTCCCCTTATCAGGGGGAGGCTAGGTGGGGGTTCCCCGCTCGCGCAA
>JAPLGZ010000533.1 GCA_026389895.1 Chloroflexota bacterium
TCTGCGCCCGCTAACACCCGATTACCGCTGGCTGGGCGAATGTAGCCGCCTTGAGGATTGGCGTTGACCGCCGGGATGCGCACGGGGGCGGGCAGCGGCGTGGTCACATACCGCTGGTGTACAAAAGTCTTTACCGGTAATTGCCAATGCAAGGCCCCGATCACCTTGGGCAACCAGGCGTGGACGGTGCAGATCACGGCGTCGCCTTCGATCGGGCCGGTGGTCGTCATGACGCCGTTAATCCGGCCATTGCTTTCCAAAAAGCCGCTCACTTGTTGGTATTCACGAATCTCCACCCCTAGCTCGCGCAGTTTTTGCGTCAGCGCTGGGATGTATTCGTCTGGCTCGCTATAGCCACCCAGCGGATCATATAGACCGATGATATCAGCGGCGGGATGAAGTTCAGGCCAGCGGGCGTGGATCTCTGCTGCCGCTAAGATTTCGTAGGAGAGACCATGATGATCATAAAGTGGAAAGAGCTTTTCGCGTTCCGGCCACGAGGGCGGGTCAAAGAGATTCAGGCAACCCACATCTTGGAAACGATAGCCGGGCAGCTCTTCTGACAATTCACGATAACGTTGCAGGCTCAATTTGCGTGCCAACACACCGGTGTCGCTCCATAACAAACCCGTGATAATGCCCGCGGCGCGACTGCTGGAACCGTCACCAACGGGGCCTTTTTCTACGATGATGATTTTGCCGAATTTTTTGCGCGCCAGGTGATAGGCTGTGCTAAGCCCGATCACGCCGCCGCCGATGATGATTGCTGTTGCTGAAGCCATAGGTTGTCGCTTTCCTGTCGTTGTTTAGGGTTGTTGCCAGCGGCTTGGACTGATGCCGGGCGCATCGTGTGGCATATGGGCGGGTTTGTTGCCGCCGCCAAAGTCCCAGTGGCGCGTGTTGCGGTCGGCAAAGAAGGGCCGCACGGCAACGGGCAATTGCGCTAGATCCGCGGGATCCCACGGCTCTACTTGTTGCACGGTTGGCCCTGCCCAGGCTGGTCGATAGGCGATGGCGAGCATTTCGCGTGCATAGTCTCCCACATTGGGGAAGTTGCCATGAAAAACTTTATGGTTGAGCAGCACGGCGGAACCGACCTTCGCCGTGACCATCACTTCCTCGGGGTGCGCCGCATAGCGTTTGTAGGGGTTGGCATCGGCATGAAAAGAGAGGTGGGAACGGGGCACCACGCGGAACGGTGAGACTTCTGGCGTCAGATCGTCCAGGTAATAGAGCACACGGATCAGCCAGGGACAACTGCCTTCGTAGCCAAAAATCTGCGAACCATAGGGCTGGCCGTCGGTATGCAAACTGATGCCGGGATGGCCTGGTTCAGAGCGGGCATAGGCATACGACATAAAAATAATCTCGTCGCCAAAAAGTTGGCGCAAGCCGGCAATCGTGGGCGGATGAGCGATCAGATCGGTGAGTGGGCCACCCGTAAATTGGATCTTGGGCTTCACCTGTTGATGGACACTGTAATCGAAGGCAAAGGTGATTAAGCGCGCTGTCTCGGCTTTGAGTTGGGCAATGTGGTCGGGTGTCAGCAGAGCGGGCAGCACCGCATAACCTTCCACTTCGATCTGGTAAATGAGTTCGCCTGGGGTTAACTTTGCCCAATCGCGATCATCAATGCGCACGCCATTCTGTCGGGTGTCCATCCGCCCTCCTCTCTAAAAACATAACCTGGGGATTATTTAAAAAATTACACAGAGAACACAGGGCGTAGCGAGAGTTTCTTGGTTTTTCCTCTCTGCGTATCTCCGTGTCGCCTCTGTGTAACGCCTGCTCTTATCGCACCTGCCGCCGGAAGGGTTCTTTCTTCAGATCGGCGACCAAGAGAGTGTCGAGATTGTTGTTTTCTAGCCCAGATTTGATCACACTGAGCGCGCCATAAGCGGCGTCGGCGGTTTGTTGAATGTCATGGTCGGTATGGGCTAAGGTTGCTTTGAAGGACATATAGGTGTGGACGCCACGCCGCGCCATCTCTTGAATAAAGAGCGTCGAAATTTTGCGCGGATTGACCCCGGTCGGCGCTTCCAGCGAGACGGATGGATTGGAGTGGAGACCCACGCACGCGCCCTTGAGACCCGCCGCCACAATCGTCTGATTCAATACCGCGCTTAATTTTTCGCCGATTTCCCGAAAGCGCGTCTCCGAATCGCGCCGCTTGAGCTCGCGAATGGTCGTGATCGAGGCCACGAGCCCAATATTTTCACTCCAATAGGAACTAGAGATAAACATGCGGCCCGCCGGTTCCATCACCGCGCGCGATCCAACCACGGCGCCCATCGCATAGCCGTTGGACATTGCCTTGGCGACCACGGTCATATCGGGTGTGACACCAACAATTTTTTGGATGCCGCCAATCGACTGGCGCCACCCGCACGAGACTTCATCGAAGATTAGGACAACGTCATGTTTTTTCGCTAACGCTTGCACCCCTTCCAAATAACCAGTTGGTGGCAGTTCGGAGCGGGCGGGCTCCATCATAATCGCGGCCACTTCGCCCTGATGTTCGTCAAGCAACGCCTCTAGCATGGTCAAATTGCCATAGCTGAACGGGAGCACGGTCTGCGCCAACGCCTTAGGCACACCGATAGGCTCGATGCCCGCAAAGGGATATTCACCGCTTTCGGGGTCAACGCCAAAGTTGGCGGCCTGATACCAATCATGCCAGCCGTGATAGCCGCAAAAAAGAATAATGTCGCGCCCGGTCGTGCCACGCGCAATCCGTGCCGCGACGGCGCAGGCTTCCCCGCCACCTTTCGTGTAGCGCACCATCTCGGCGCTCGGCAGTGTGTTGACTAATTCCTCCGCCAGTTCGATTTCGAGCGGACTGTTCAGCGTGTAGATGCTGCCGCGGTCGATCTGTTCTTTGACGGCGCTATCGACCACATCATCGGCATGGCCCAAAATCACCGCGCCGACCGCATTGACCCAGTCGATATATTCGTTTTCATCGACATCAATAAAGCGCGAACCTTTGGCGCGTTGGGCGTAAATGGGATTGACCCCATTGGCAAACTGGTCGGCGCGCCGGCTGATCAGTTGCGTCCAGCCAGGGATTAATTCACCGGCGCGCTGATATAATTCAAGAGAACGGGAAACGTCGGGATAGGTGGACATGACTAAAATCTCCAGTTGTGAATGACGAATGAGGCATGATGAGTGATGAGTGAAAAGGTCATCTGATCTCACTCATCACTCATCATGCCTCAGTGTTCAAGCTTGCCAATCAAAAATCACACCCAACATCGCCTTTTCGCGATTGTACGCCATCTCGTAGGCCTGCACCATCTCCGTGTAATGAAACCGATGGGTGATCAGCCGTTTGGGCTCTAGACGACCATCGGCCATCAACGAAATAATGTGCGCAGCGCCGCGGTCAGCGGCATAGCGATCTTCGATCAGCATCGGTGCAGGGCCATCATTGGGATAGAGATAGCCGGCTGGGCCAGAGACGGCAATCAGCGAAATGCCTTTGATATAGAAATTCTGCATCGAAAGCGGATTGAAGTTAAGCGGCTCTTCGCCACGCCCCAACAAGCTCACAATGGCCACGCGCCCGTTGGGGCGTACGATTTCGACGGCAGTGCGATAGGCCGGCCACGGGTTCGCCGTGAGAACGACGAGATCAATGCCCGCGCCGTCGGTAAATTCATGCAACTTGGCCTGTAGGTCCGGATCATCGGCGAGCAGGGTGGCGTGCGCGCCCATACGTTGCGCCATCTCCAAACGTAGCGGGCTGTTGCCAATGCCGACCACGCGCCCGCCAAAGAGGGGGCCCACTGCCACTGCGCCCAACCCCAACACGCCCAGCCCGATCACGGCGACGTTTTCGCCAGGTTTGAAATGGGCTTTGTGATAACAGTGCGCGCTGAGCGCATACAGATGGGCAAAGACCGCGTCTTCGTCGGCGACGCCTGCGGGCACCTTAACAATGCTGGCAGATTCGGTCGTGATGTACTCAGACTGGTGTGGCTGCCGCGTGACAATCCGGTCGCCCACCTTCACGCGGGTGACCGCTCGCCCCACGCCGCGCACAATGCCCAAATTACTGTCACCCACCCAGCGCGGATAACCAGGCGCGCCCGGCACCTGCTCCGCTCCCTCATAATTGCCCCGATCTGTGCCAATTTTCAGCGCTGAAATGCGTGTCTCCACCCAGATTTCATCCGGTTGCAACTGGCTCGTGTCGAGCGGTTCTTCTTCAAGGCGTAAATCACGCGGGCCATGCAATATGGCGATCTTCATTCGGTTACTCCTGGTTAGAAAAATGCGCCTCACCCCTGACCCCTCTCCTGAACGATAAGCCGTTTCAGAAGAGGGGAGCAGACCAACTGCATTGGCTGTGCTCAGGGTCTCCTGAACTCAGCCCTTCGATTCAGGAGAGGAGTTGGGGGGTGAGGCCAGCCATTAAAGCGTGTCAAAAAACGTCAGATCCGCGCTGAAATTATCCATCGCCACGACCTCATCACCGCGTAGCCGGGTGCGAATTTGCCGCGTGCGATGCCACAGCGTGATCTCGTGGAGGGGTAAGGGAAAGGTCAGCGTCATCCAGCGATTGACCGGCGGTGCGGTGATCACAAGATAGCCATTGCTGAACTGTGGTTCACCAGCCACGCCAGCCAGTTTGAGCGTCGCAGGCTGCACCCACGGCGGTATCCGTACAAAAAGCGCCCCC
>JAPLGZ010000381.1 GCA_026389895.1 Chloroflexota bacterium
GGGTTCGAGCGCCAAAATTGCGCCAGTAAAGACAAATAGCGCAAAGGCGCGATGGCCGGCAACGCTCAATCCAACTGGCGTTGGCAATAATAAGACCACCCCGGTCAAGGCTAAGACCAGCAGAAAGCGGCGAAGATCAAAAACTTTGCGGACACCCGCTTGCAAGGGTTGTTGCAGCACTTCGAGCGGCGTGCTCCGCCGTTGAATGCGCCGTTTGCTCGTGGTCGTCAGCGGCACGGTAGTGCCGCTGTTCAGCGGATCTGCCCCAGGTGGCGTCGCTGGCCCGTTGGCCGTGGCAGACACACGCGCCCCTGGCGCAATCGACCAGGTAGCAGCTTTGGGCAATTCGGACTTCAGGCGTGTGCGTTTCAGGGTCATAATGAAAGCTTGTTTATGGGTTAACGGCTCAACCTTTAGAAGCGCCTTTGGCAACAAATTGTTTGAAAAGGTGTAAAATTTGTAATTGTTCAGGTGTAGCACTGCGCAAGGAGACAGGTAGAGAGGGAAACTGGCCCTATTCCCTGTCGCCCTATTCTCTGTCTAGGTTCGGCAGAGACGTTCGACGAGCCGCGCCCAATTGACTCCGGCTCCTAAGCGCGGAGTCGCTCACGTCGAAGCTTGGTTTCTTCTCTCGCCAAGGACTGCATCGTTATTAAATTTCGGGTTAATTTGGGCAATTTGTTGCCAGGCTTGAGCCGTTACGTTTAGGGGGTAGCTGTCGTATCGGTCAACGTGTCGGTTGATGCTTGGCAGCTCTTCAAATTGTTCATACCCGATAGCGCGATGCTGTTTCCTGGATCCATAGTCAAGGCTTTATTGAGCCAGAAGGCGGCTTTGTCACAATCACTGGGTTCTTTGTAGATGTAAGCCAGGCCCAGGGTGTAAAGCTGCTCTGTGCGCGCCTTATCACCCAGCAGTTGGATCCCCAACTCTAGCGGCGCAACGGCATCTTCATAATTATGGCGAATAAAGAGTGCCATCCCCAAATGGGCCTGCGCTGGCCCATAGGTTGGATCAATTTCCACGGCTTCGCGGAGCACGCGCACTGCCTGTAACGGATCATCGCTGTTATAGAGGCCTTCGCCATAATAGTCCAACGTCACCGGCGACTTATAGAGTCTGACCGCTCTATCATACGCCGCGTTGGCATTTTTATAATCGGCCAGACTGACGCGATAGAGCAAGCCCTTTTCTAAGAACAGGTCAAAACGGACAGGCGCAACGGCTAGGGCCGCATCATAGGCTCTAATCGCTTCGTTGTATTGTTGGCGGCGCTGATACAGGTAGGCCCAATTGCGCAACATCGTTACGTTGTTGGGGTCAATCGCCTGCGCCTGTTTCAAATAATCTTCGGCTTTGACGACGTTGCCTTCATCGGTATAGATTTCGCCAAGCACGGCAAAGGCAGTCGCATATTGTGGGTCAGCATCCAAGGCATTCAGCGCCGCATTCAGCGCCTGTTCATTTTTGCCCAACCAGTTCAGGGCCCGCGCCTGGGCTGTCAGTGCCCTCGGGTTTTTTGGGGCGGCATTGACGGCGCGTTGCGAAAATTCGTAAGCCTTGCTGGCGTCGCGGAAGATCATTTGAATTTCCGATTGAGCCGCCCATCCTTCAGCATTGTTCGGTTCTAAACGGTTGGTTTCGGCATACGCTGCCAGTGCTTCATCATACTTGCCAGCTTTTAGCGCGCTTTCCGCGTCGGCCAGATACGCGATGGCGCTTCGTGTGGGCGTGGGTGTAGGCTGCATCTGCCTAGCCGACAACCAACTTGGTTGTTGCTTGTACAGAATAATGCCAAGGGCAATCAGCAGATAGATGGGCCAGAAACGGCCGGCGCCTTGGCGTCGCCGACGTGGCCGGTACGTGCGATCCAGATACATAACTTTATTATATACGAATCTGCAGCGACAGGTAATATTGGATGACCAATGACAAAGAACGAAGACCGTAGGATAAGCGGCAACGCTAGTAATACCTGGCTTGCCTACGCCAATACTACTGCGCCATACGTATGACAAACAGAGGTTTCCCTAGTACAATAGTACTAGTGACTTAACTAAAATTTCCTATAATAATGGTAATAATCCTATCGAGGGAGAGTAAAGTAGTGCACTCTTAATTGAACCGACTATGTAGCTAGAAAGGTGCAGAATGAATTATAGACAAACACAGACGGCAGTCGAACAGTTGCGACAGGTTTGTTACGGGTTGGCAGATGTCATTACGACCATGGATCTATCCATAGAACTTTACAACGATCTGTCCCGAGCGGAAAGAATTCAGTATGAACTATACTGGCGCGAGGCTCATCTAAAGGCCATCCAGGAATTACAACAGTCGCTGGATGGCCTTACCTGTAACCAAGCCTCTTATCGCCTGCATCGCGTCCATCAATAGTCAATGGGATTATCCCGTGGCCGGCGTGGCTTGGGCGCTACACTTCCCCCAATTAGTGCCAAAATTAGTGCCAAAATTAGTGATCGGCCCGCCACATCGTCAACCCCACCGGCTGTGTCACCGCAGCCCACACGCCAAGTGCGCTACTGCTCGTCAAAACAGACTAGCATAGCCTCTAAATCTTGTATCGCTTGCAGGTAGACCACTTTCCATCCCTGCTCGAAATTGGCTCTTTTTTCTAAGGCTAGGTTATCAAATTGTTCAGCAACTAGGCCAGTGGATATTAAGAGGTTAGACAACGCATGGCGCACTTGGCGCGTCGTCTCATCAACCAGTTGCACTTGTTCGTGGTTCATAGGACTGTCTAAAGCTCCTTGGTTCTACACGATGGTTTGATTCCACAAGCATGATAAGGCGCCGCTAATGGGCACTATAAATCACAAGTAATTATCGCAGCAAATAGCGGCAACGGTGCTGACATGATGCTTACAGAATCGATGCTTTGATGCAGATCAATTTAGCTCAATCCTTCATAAATGATTCCTTCGAACCTGTCAAAAAATTAATAGGCTAGGGTGTATCAAGGATTGTAAAGCAAGCATCCAGGTTTTCTACCGCCTTTGCGTATACATTCTTCCATTGGGCCTCGTACTGAGCCCGTCTTTCGGGTGGCCATGCCGCAAAGCTCTGCCGAATAATTGTAATTGAGACAAGCACATCGGCTAAATCAGCGTGCACTTGTTTGGTCTCCTTTTCTAATCTTTGGATTTGTTCGTAGTTCATGAGCATCCTTGTCAAAACCTAAACCTACTTTGGGATGGGAATAGTCCGGACTACTTCGCCTTAGGCACTTCAGCCACATCATCTATCCTATTTAGTCGTTGTCGGGGTGCACAATCCCTCGCAGGCAGTTGGGTTGCAAAACAAAAATCCGCCAATTAACGTAGGAATTATTCCTGCAACAAAAAGCCCTGGCCATCAGGCCAGGGCTTTTTGCTCTGCTCACGCGTTGTTATCCCGCCGAAGTGGCTTCGTCGAATACGGGGCTAAGTAGTCAAAAAATCCGGGAAATTGGGCGCTTCTCCCCCAATTATCTCGATGAAATATTATCTATCAGCCTTTATTCGCATTTGCATATATGCGTTATTTGGCTATAATTACGGCGTAATTAATGAATCCTTACTGTAATATTAATATCTTCTTATCTTAATCATCAAGGATATTTCTATGCAGCAACTAAATCAAACTGCACAATATTGGGAAAATGACAGTCACACGTAAGCTTCTCGGCGACGAGAAATTGCCCAATTACCCGACTGTACGCCTACCCTCTCAAAAATACCAGATATTTAACTAATCTGCGTTGCCTCTGCAAGCCTTCATTGCGCGGGAAGCACAAAGCGTTTGGTTGACCTCAGCCAGATACTTTTGTTTTATAGGAACAATATTAGAGGAAGCCACCAATGATCGCGCCGCAGTTGTGCAAATAGGGCGCGTGTTAATCGATCAAACGTACTCCATAGCTTCTATGTAGAGTACGTTTGATCGATTAACACGCGCTGCGCAAAGGGAGTGGTTTGGTATCTACTGTGGTAGCGCTAAAGGACTCGCCGCCTAATTTGGCACAGAGGCGCGGCTTGTGGTATAAATTAAGGACAACAAGCTCTCGTAGCTCAGTGGATAGAGTACCGGCCTCCGAAGCCGGTTGCATGGGTTCGAGTCCCATCGAGAGCGCTCCAATAGCCCCACCTATTATAGGTGGGGCTATTTTTTGCTCAACTTCATACTGAGATCAATTTACACTGTGCCCATTTTACACTGTGCCCATTGATTGGCGACCCATGCCGTTATGCGCGCTGCGCAGCCGGAAGGCCAGCCCAAGCGTCACGATGCCAAAGAGCACCGCATACGCGCCGATCAACCAGATGAGTGAAAGCGCACCAGTGCTGGGGTATACAATGAGGATGACGCCGAAGAGCAGCGAGAGGATGCCAGAAAGAATCAGCATCCACTCGTTATCGATCGCCTTGCGGAGCTGTACGGCGGCCGCGATCTCAAATATGCCCGTGATAATCGACCAAGTTGTAATAAAATAGAGCAGGGCGAACGCGGTGATGCCGGGCCAGACAAACGTCAGCACGCCCAGGATAATCCCCGCTAAGCCTTCGAGCGCCATCAGCCAGCGCCGCGCGCCGACGCCTGCAATCAAGGCAAAGAGCCCATCCACCAATGCATAAGCGCCAACCAGCAGGATCAGCACCGACAGGGTGAGACCCGGCCACAAAAACGCGCCAATGCCGAACAAGATCGCCGCGATGCCGCGAATCGCCAAAAGCCACCAATTTCTAGCCAGTCCAGCGAGCATAAGCCTTCTCCTTTTGATCGACTATATTCAATGTGCGCTGATATCGTCGCTGATATCGTCGCTGATATCGTCTCTGTGGATCTTCACATGAAAGGCATCAATTGTTATCATAGGGTAAAACGCCATTGGCGCGCAAACTATGTGGATCAGAAGCCTTTGGCCTGTAGCCAGGTTAAGCAATATTCCGCGAGTTCATGCCAGCCACTGTCGATGGTCAGCGAGTGACCTCGGCCTGCGAATTCCTTGATCTCGGTCACGGCTGGCGATTTGCTATAATTTTTGAGTGTACTCTTGACCAGCACCGGTGGGACTGTATGATCCTCTGCACCCGAGATGAGCAACAAGGGCCCGCGGGTTGCATTCTCTACGTTGACCTTGGTTGCTGAATTAGGGTTGAAGGTAGCGGTGGCCGCCTGGAACAACGGACGACCCGGTGCGGGCATAGCATACTTGGCGTACAATTCTTTGGCTTCTTGTTCCGAAACGGCATTGGTGAAGCCAAAGCGGAATTGAGGCTCGGTCAGCGATACGGCGCGTTTCAAATTGAATGGATTGCCCAGCACTGGGAACGACGATTTCAGTGCCGAAAATGGCAATTCGGGTACACCCTTGATCGGCGCCGGATCGATAGCGATGGCCGCAGCGGCGAGGTCGCGACCGAGTAGGTTCTGCACCAGCAGCCCGCCAAAGGAGTGGCCGATCAAGATCGGTTTTTTCGTGAATGGCTTAAGTTCACCAGCAATGTAATCAGCGATCTCAGTCACGCCATAGCCGGCGACGGCATTAGCGTTTTGGCGGGTGGCTTCGGTGGTCTTCCCATCACCCGGCCAATTGGCAGCGACGGCTTCGTAGCCATGCGCGCGAAAGAATTCGATCCAGGAGTTCCAAGACTCGGCGTGCAGCCAGAGCCCATGCACAAAGACAATGGGCGTCTTGCTAGTCGTGTTCGGTGACATGATGTTGCTCCTTGTAATGGTAGAGTAAAGGGACTGGCTGGGTTACTTTGTCACTGCTTCGATTATGTTGGCAACTTCGTTTATTATATTTCACTACATGTATATTAACTAGAGACATATTTACCTACGAATGATGGAACGTGTGATGCACCTTGCTTTGTTATCCGAAAGCCGGCTCGCTCACAACTTGCAGCACAATCTTGCCGGGTGTTCGCCCGCCCTGTTTGTGTTCGTAGGCTTGGCTTGCCTGTGCAAGTGGCAACACCTCTGAAACCAGTGGCTGGATCTGTCCAGCATCGATCAGATCGCCGATGCGCGCCAGTTCAGCGCGGTTTGTCTGCACAATAAAAAATACCTCGCGCACGCCATGTGATTCTGCTTGTTCTGGTGCTGGCGGTCGCGCCAGCGAAATCAGCACACCACCTTTCTTCAACACGGACCACGAACGATCAAGTGCATCACCTACCCCAACGGCGTCAAGCACAACATCAGCGTCGTGAATGACATCCTCGAAGCGCGTTGTGGTAAAGTCGATGACTTCGTCACACCCCAGTTTATGGAGCAGGGCCTGATTCCAAGGGGCGTCAACACCAATCACGTACGCCTTTGCCCAGTGTGCGAATTGGACAGCAAATGTACCTACGCCGCCCGCTGCCCCATGAATCAGGATCGTCTGGCCAGCCGACAGGGCAGCGTGATCAAACAAAGCTTGCCAGGCCGTCAGCGCAGCCAGTGGCACCGCCGCTGTATGCACATGATCCAACGAGGCTGGCTTCGGCGCGAGTTCGGCGGGTAGTGCAATGGTGTATTCGGCCTCACTGCCATCGCGGTCGAAGGCGGTGAAACCATAAACTGCTTGGCCGATGTGCAGATCGGCAACGTGGGCGCCCATCTGCACAATCACGCCGGATAATTCATGGCCTGGAATCGGCAGAGGTCGATCTGCGCCCGCCTGCGTTTTCCAGGTTGCGCCCCAACCCAACTCGGCAGGCGTTACGCTTGTCGCATAGACTTGCACTAAAACCTCACCATCGGCTGGCTGTGGTCGTGGCGCCTCTTCATAGATCAGCTTTTTAGCATCATCTTGACGATGAATACGGATTGCTTTCATGGGTCAACGCTCCTTTTTCTAAAATACAGCCCTATATGCGTGCCGAACTTAGAGGTGTGGCCGATAGGTTTTCAAAGGAGGACAAAGTCCACTTTGAAAACCTACCCATTCCCCCTAGACATTGACTCACCCTGTTAGAGATGTGGTGGCCCGACGTAAGGAAATGTTGCCAGCAAATCCTGATGTGGCCCTACCTTATCTGTTGTCACCGCGCCATTGGTAAAGAGCGCGAGTTGGATGTCAATGATGTCGTCGGTCAGCTTTCGCCCATTCCCATAGCCAGCTAAACTAGCGTAGTCGTAGTCAAGGATATCGGGCAGCAAGCTGAGCGCCGTCTTCTGTGCATTCTCGATGCTATATCCCGACGCGATCAGGCGATTGGTAAACTTCGCCATGAAAAGCTTTCGGTCGCGCGTTGGCTCAATCTGATTAAAGGTATTTTTGTCCTCGCCTATGTTCAACATGATGTTAAGAAATGGACGACCCATGCGGTCGATCTGGAAGAAGGGATTTCCCTCTTTGGGGATGAGAACTCTCGCCCAGATTCCCAACCGGGAATTGCTGCCCAGTGCGCTGTTGGGTAATTCCAGAACAATGCTGAAGACATTCTTGTCTAGAAAGGTATCAGCACCAGTAAATTGCAATCCGTTCTTGAAACCTTCCAAGTCAAAGAAGAATGGATCACTACGAATGCCGGCAAAGAAGCGATACGCCCCAGCCTCGGCAACAGTAATTGCTTCGTCAAAGGTCACCGGCACATCCTTAAAGAGGATCTCGCCTTCATTGCCAGCACCGTTCGCTTGCGTTCCACAGATGTGGCGAACAGTCGCAGTTTGCATGCCCTGTTCTTTGGCAGAAAACGTAAAGCGATAGGCAATCTCGGCGACAGCATCGTCATTCGTGTCCACCTTAAATTCGTAGACCGCTTCCGCTGCGAACGAGTCAGCGAACGTCGGCGCCACAGGATTGACATTGAGCACCAGGATAGATTTGTTGGCATCGCCGGGCTTTTGGAATGCATAAATATCGCAGATATCAATACTCGCATCCATATTGGGTGGCTTCAAGTCTGGGGCGTCCAAATGATCAGACATAGGATCTCCTTTTGATAGAAATAATCGCCAATGGTTACGACGCCTGAATATATGTCGCTATGGCATAGTCCAGGAGCAGATTGAGTATAGCGATGTTGCCAAACGGTAATAAGAGGGTGGGCGGACTTACGCCTCCCACCCTTCGTTCGGTTACTTCATCGCTACTGCACAGTAGCCTTCGCTGCCTTTTCGATTACTTTCACTACCTCTTTTGGCTGTGAGATAAAAGGCACATGGCTCGACTTGAGTTCGGTAATCTTGGCGTTCATCCGATTTGCATAGAAACGCTCCATGTCTGGGCTGAGCGCTTTGTCCTGCGTAGCCACAATATACCACGAGGGAATGGTGCTCCAGGCGGCAACGGGAACCGACTCGGAAAAGGCATCCGCAAAGACTGGCTTCTGGGCGGCGGCCATCACGCTCACCTCGGTCTTATCTACATCCTTGGCAAAGATATCTCGGAATTTCGCGCGATCCAGGTAGAGAAAACCAGCCGCATCGGGGACGAGCGCTGTACCGAGATCAGTCGGATATTGGCCGAGATAGGCGCCGACCGGTTCGCCCGCGTCGGGTGCAAAGGCCGAGATATAGACCAGCGCCTTTACATTCGGATTGCCAGCCGCCGCCCCGGTGATCACCGCCCCACCATAGGAGTGACCAACCACGATCACTGGCCCCTTTGCGGTTTCGGCATCGATCACGCGCTTGGTCGTCGCCACATCAGTGGCAAGCGAGCTGAGCGGATTCTGTACGGCGATCACCGTATAACCATCATCCTCTAATAACGGGATGACATGTTGCCAGCCGGTGCCATCCGCCCAAGCACCGTGAACGAGAATAATCGTGGGTCGTAGCCGCGCTGCTGTCACATCCTGTGTATCGTCGGCTGTTACAGCTGATTGCGCACGGACAATTGGCAAATAGACGTGTGAGCCTGACTGCATGTAACCAGACGCCACAACCGACAACAAAACGACAACTGCGGCCAGTGCGGAAAGCCCAATGCGGGCAAACGTACGTGTAAGCATGGTTCGATCTCCTTTTGAATAACGGGATTAGGTATATGAAAGCTAGTCGTCATCCAACACGCAAATATTCTGTAACGCCAAAGCGACGCCAACCAGACTTCCTTATACAGAATTGACCGCGAGCTCAGCTTCTTTTAGGGAATTTTTCGGCATTGCTCGTCGGTGATAACCTAATTCTTTGAGCTTTTTGTTGATCGTGGCAATACAGGGCAATCTTTCCTCTGGATACGCCTTCTGCTCGAACAGTTGACGCCGCACTGTGGCCGCACTCAGGTGAGTATTCACCTGGCTTGTGCCAAGGCTGGCACTGATTTGACGCTGACCATCAATAATCTCGCGCAGATCATCCAGCAAGTGAGGCAGCCGTTCTTCGGCACGTTTGCGGCCCCGTACCGCAAATTGATCGATCTTGCTAATACCACTAGTTAACTCCTCCATCCCCTTGCGCACTGTTCGTCGATTCCAACCAAAGGCTTGTTCAACGTACCGTTGACCGCCACGACCCAACGCTTGCACAATGCTGGCCATAAAAATCCGTCGTTCGCTGCCTTTCAGCACCCTTGCTGTTTTAATATAAAAGGTTTTCTGTTCTTCGGGGATTTCAATCACGGGATTACGTCTCACAGGCCTGTTTGGGATCATTTATTCTTTGAATTCACTTCAAGAATGTGGTAGAGTTTCTCTGTGATACTTCTGTGTTCGCTGATGAATACAAAATACATCAATAAAATGATGTTGTCAGTGTGCACAAGTGCGCACTTAGACGTACTACTGGTGTGCATTGACGATGCACACCAGTGCACACGGCGCGATCACGATGGGGAATCTCTATGGCATCGAACCATACCTATCCAATTAGGACCTATGCCGTTGGTCAGCACTTATTGCTGTTACGCAGCCGCACAAAGCTGACCCAAGCCGAGTTTGCAGCGCGGATTGGGATTCATCGACGTAGTGTGCAAAAGTGGGAGAGTGGCGAGACCTACCCCACCGCAGAAAACTTGCGCACTGTGATCGCCCTCTTGCTCACTTTGGGGGGATTGACGCCAGGTGAGGAACGTACAGAGGCTACCAAACTTTGGCAACGTGTGAGCGAGGATGCACCGCAGCCCCTCCCATTTTTTGATAGCGTTTGGTTCGAGCAGTTGCTGGCGGCGCGCGCTGGCAATGGGCTGAGTGCTCAACAACGGGTGAATGGCGTCAGTGAGCAACCCGACGTTAGCGCCGCTCTCCCACCAACTGATCGGTCCGACGCGCGCCCTCATTGGACCGTGCGCGATCACGCTGGGCGCGACCTGCCACTCCAGCCAACCCCCTTGATCGGTCGCGCTGCCGAATTAAGCGAGATCGCCAGGATTGTTGGCGATCCAACCTGTCGATTGCTTACCCTACTTGGGCCGGGCGGGATCGGCAAAACACGGCTGGCGCTCGAAGTTGCCGCTACGCAAAGTGGGGCCTTCCGTGACGGAGTGGCGTTTGTGGCACTCGCCGCCATTGGAACCCCAAACCAGATCATGGCTGCGATTGGTGATGCGCTCAAGCTCTCCTTCACCGAGCAGAGCAACCTGACGGCTCACCTGTTCAATTATCTGCACACGCGGCATATGTTGTTGATCCTTGATAATTTTGAGCACCTGCTGGGGGGCGTTGATCTGGTCTATGATATCCTCCAGCGCGCACCACACGTCACACTCCTGGTGACCTCGCGCACACGCCTGAATCTCCAGGCCGAATGGCTATTCGACGTGGAAGGGCTCACCTATCCGCCAAGTGATAGTCAGTTGGCCGTTGCAACGCCCACCCTGGCGAAGCTTACTGACTATAGCGCTGTACAGCTCTTTGTGCAGCGCGCCACGCAAGTTCAAGCTGGGTTTTCCCTATCTGAAGCAACCCTCGCCACCATCGGGCGAATCTGCCAGCAAGTGGTAGGCATGCCGTTGGCTATCGAACTGGCCGCTGCCGGTGTACGCATCTTGCCAATTGACGAGATTGAACGTCAGATTTGCTCGAACGTTGATTTACTGGCGACTACGCTGCACGACGTGCCCGTACGGCATCGCAGCCTACGCGCTGTCTTTGAGCATTCCTGGTATTTATTGAGTCCGGCGGAGCACACACACTTTAGTCGGCTGGCGATCTTCCGCGGCGGCTGTACAGCCGCCGCCGCGGAACAGGTAGCTGGCGCGTCGATCCTGGCCCTCATGGCGCTGGTTGGCAAGTCATTGGTGCGCCAGCAGCGGGCGTACTCAACGGCTGAACCACGCTTTGTCTTACTGGAACCGCTGCGCGAGTATGCCCTAGAGCAGCTGACCGCGCGCGGGGAGGCCGCCGCGGTTCACCGCGCCCACGCCCTCTACTATCTGGCGCTTGCCGAAAAAGCTGATGCCCAATGGGATGGCCCAACCGCAGATGCCCTGATTGAGCAACTGGATCAGGAATACGATAATCTGCGCGCCGTGTTGCAGTGGGCCCGCGAGGGCGCTCCCACGCTTGGGCTTAAACTTGGCGCGGCGTTGCGCCGCTATTGGCAGCGGCGCGGTTATTACAACGAGGGGCGGGCCTGGCTCGAAGATTTGCTGGCGTTAGAGAAACCTGGCGCTGACCCCGCAGCCATGAGCGTGCGCCAGTATGGCCTCTATGCGGCGGCTTGGTTGGCCTCGGATCAGAACGATCATGCGCATGCGATGCAGCTTTTCGAGCAAGGGATGGCGGTACGCCGTGCCTTGGGCGAGACCGCGGGTGACACGAATCTACTCGTCCCTGCCGCGCGCGCGGCCCGTGCCGCCGGTCAGTACAAACGGGCAACTGAGCTATTGGAAGACGCAGTGGCGCGCCACCGCGCGTTGGACAATCGCGAGAGCATGAGCGCAGGCGGGTTAGAATTGGCGCTCTATGAGCTGGCGCTGGTGCTGCGTGAGCAGGGCAATCTTGTGCGTGCCAATCGATTGTTTCACGAGTATTCTGAACTCCAGCGCAAGTTTGGCGATCGTGAGGGCATCACGATCGGGTTGATGGGGCTAGGCGATATTGCACGGGATTGGGGTAATGTGGCCCAACTCCGCGCTTATTGTGAGCAAAGCCTTACGCTCGCCCGCGATCTGGGTTTGCAATGGGCGATTGGCTTTTCGCTCAACAATCTGGCGGTGGCGGATTATCTAGTGGGTGATCTGGCCCAGGCGTTCGCCCGCACCAGCGAAGCCGTAACGCTCTTCCGCAATCTCCACTCAGACGGCAGTGTGGCGGAGTTACTAATTACGTTGGGCCAAATTTTGCAGGCGCGTGGGGAAGTGGATGCGGCCTACAATGCACTGACCGAAGCCCTACAGATCGCCGCAGTCGTAGGACCACGTTTGCTGGTGGCCGCTGCGCTGGAAGGGTTGGCAGGTGTAAGTGCGCCGCCTGCTGGGGCGGCGCTGGTTGCGCGCTTGCTGTGTGCGGCGGCAGCATTGCGCGTCCAAATGGGCACGCCCGTACGCCCAGTGGATCAGCTCACCGTGGAACGGGTGCTGGCGACCGCCCGTTTGACGTTGGGTGAGGCCACCTTTGCTGTGGTCTGGTCTGAAGCAGAGCGGCAGCCGCTTGAACAGATGCTGCGTGCGATTCCTAGCCCCGTAGAATTTTCTACTGACTCAACAGGGGCGTCTTCTACACAGTCAGCACTCACTGGATCGCCACTATCTGCTACGCTGCCAGCTATGAAAGCGCCGCCTATGGCTGCAACACTCACGCCGCCTCCCAGGCGACGCGTCGATTGGGGGATGGCGCAGGATGTCCCGGCGTTGTATGGCCGCACGGATGAATTGACGATGTTGACGCAGTGGGTGGTGACAGATCGGTGTCGGGTGATTGCTTTGGTGGGCATTGGCGGCGTCGGCAAGACCAGCCTGGCTGTCACCTTTGGTCGTGAGGTTGCATCCCATTTCGACCACGTGGTCTTCCGCTCGCTGGGCGAAGCGCCACCATTCGCCGAACTACTTGATCAATTGATTCAGAGTGTGGCCGGACCGCAGATGGTGATTCCCCCCCGGCTAGCGGATAAACGTAGCTTGCTTATTGATCTGTTGCGCCAGACGCGCGCTTTGCTTATTCTGGATAACCTTGAAACCATTCGCCAGCGCGGCAGCAATGAGGCGCCCTACCTACCAGGCTATGAAGCGTATGGCCTTTTGTTCAAAGCGCTGGGCGAGACTGCACACCAGAGTTGTCTGCTCCTCACCAGCCGTGAGCAACCAAGTGAACTGGCCGTCCTCGAAGGCGCGCGCTCACCAGTGCGCACCTTGCGCGTGACGGGTCTGCCCGAAGCCGCCTGGCGCAGCCTGCTCATTGACCACGAATTGATCGGTACACCGGGTGATATGGCGGCGCTCGCTCGGCGCTACGATGGCAATCCACTTGCTCTGAAGTTGGTGGCCGAACCGATTCGTGACCTCTTTAGCCGTGATATTGCCACTTTTCTCAGCGAAGGCAGCTTATTTTTTGAGGGAGTGAGTTCTCTGCTCGCCCAGCAAATCAGCCGAGCGTCCGCGTTGGAACAGACTTTACTCACCTGGCTAGCCGTGGCGCGCGAGCCCACCTCCTTGACCCAGTTGTTGGCGGATCTGGCTGGTGGCGCCAATCGCAACATTGTGCTAGCGGCGCTGCAAACGCTGTGGCGGCGCAACTTGATTGAACGCGGTCGGGTCAACCTGACCTTTGCTCTCCAACGCGTCGTGCTCGAATACCTGACCGAACAGTTAGTCGAACGCATCGTCGACGAGATCGTCCAGGGTCAATGTCAGGTACTATCCCAGTATGCACTCAGCCAAGCGGCTGCGAAGGATTATGTCCGTCATAGCCAGGAACGGTTGATCGCCAGGCCATTACTGGCGCGCCTCATTGTTATCTATAACGATGGCGCTAAGGTGGAGCAACAACTGCTAAGCCTGCTCGCCGCCTACCGTAGTCAATCCTCTGCGGCTCAAGGCTATGGACCAGCTAACTTGGTGGCTCTGTTGCGCTTGCAACGCGGAGACCTACGCGGGATCGATTTGTCACAGTTGGCGCTGCGCGGTGTGTATCTGCAAGGGGTTGAGATGCAGAATACAACCTTGGCTGGCGCCACCATCCAAGACAGCGTCTTCACTGAGACCTTTGATGCCATAACGGCGGTCGCTATCAGTAGCACAGGGGAATATTGGGCAGCTGCCAGCCGACGTGGGGAAGTGCGACTATGGAAAGCCAACGGCCAGATCCTGCACCGGGCATGGCGTCCCCACACCGACATGGTATGGAGCCTCACGTTCAGCCCCGATGGACGCACCTTGGCCAGTGGCAGTTGGGACAGCACGGTCAAGCTCTGGGATGTCACCAGTGGCGCACTGCTCTGGTCAGCCAAACACACGAATCATGTGAACAGCGTAGTGTTTGCCCCAAATGGCACTATGCTAGCCAGTAGCGGAAATGACGCCACTATCCTTTGGAACCTACAGAGTGGTGCACAGCTACAGACCTTGCCACACCCCGGCCCTGCGCCAGTGCTCACCTGGAGTCCAGATGGACATCTGCTAGCCAGTGGTGATTTAGAGGGATGTATTCGGCTATGGGCGATCCATAAGCACGAGCCTGTCATCTGCGTACAGACGATTGTAGGCCATTCAAATTTTGTGGACGGACTCGCCTTTGCGCCCGATAGTAATACATTGGCCAGCGCAGGCCGTGATGGTGCAGTCAAACTATGGGATACTTCAACCCTATTTTCCCAAATTAAGGCTGAAGAAGTCAATGGTGATGTTGCTGGCGTCCGTCTGCGCGCAACATTAGTCGGTCATTCAGATCGGGTGCATCGCGTCGTCTGGAGTCCAGATGGACGTACCCTGGCCAGTAGTAGCCGTGACCAAACAATCTGGCTATGGGATGTTGAACAGGGCAAATATCAGTTGGCTTTGCGCGGTCACTTGGCTGGGGTAAATGGGCTGGCCTTCACACCTGACAACCGTAGCTTGCTCAGTGGCGGCCAGGATGGTGCGCTACGCGTCTGGGACGTGGCGGGTGGAGAATGTTTACGGGTCTTGCAAGGTTATGCAACCACTCTCTATGATATAGACTGGAGTCCGGATGGCACTCAATTGGTCACGGCCGGCTCGGATGCGCTGGTGACCCTCTACACAGTGAACGGTCAGACGCCGCCTCGTGTGCTACGTGGACATGGCGAGGTCGTGTTTAGGGTAGGCTGGAGTTCCAATCACCGCTGGTTAGCCAGTACTGAAGGAACCGATGCCATCCGATTGTGGGATTCGACTTCAGAAACCAGCCTTCAAGTGCTACAGCACCCCGATAAAATTGACCGTTACTTTTATGGGGTGGCGTGGAGTCCAGATGGGCAACGGATAGCCAGTGGCACCTATCAGCGTGGCGTATTGGTGTGGGACGTAACGGCGCATACTCAACAGTGGATTGGGCGTACATTCCCAATCCGAACTCGTCACGTAGCCTGGAGCCCGGATGGAATGCGATTGGCGGGTGGAGGCGAAGATGGCATAGTCTATGTGTGGGATGCCACGGATGGCGCGCTGCTCTATAAACTAATCGGGCATCACAGTATGGTTACTTGTGTGACATGGAGCTTTGATGGCACGCGTTTAGCTTCAGCTAGTAGCAGCAAAGAGGGTGGGGAGATCTTCGTGTGGGATGCGCAGCGCGGGGAACAGATCCATACCTTTACAGGCCATTCTGGGATCGTCTATGCGGTGGCCTGGAGTATTGGGCGCGCTCAGGGTGTGGAATGGCTGATCAGTGGCGGCAGTGACGGCGCGCTACGCTGGTGGGATGTGCAGCGTGGCGAGTGTATGCGGGTGCGTGAGGCCCATCAAGGCACCGTACAGGCGATCCGTCGCAGCCCCAATGGAACAAAGCTGGCCAGCTGTGGTGATGATGGCACCATCATGCTCTGGGATCTGCACAGTGGCGAACTACTTCAGACCATCCGGCGCGATCGTCCCTACGAACGGATGGACATTACAGGCATTCGGGGCTTGACGACGGCGCAACGCATGGCACTCCTGACGCTCGGCGCCGTCGAACGCTAGCCACGCCATAATCCTTTGCATGCCCATCGTTTTCAGGACGCAAAAGCTCGCCGGATCAACCTGATCCGGCGAGCTTTTGCGTCCTGAAATTTACGGCTAACTTGGCCTAGACAAACAATGGCGCGAGCACCAGCGTGATTGTCGCCAGCAATTTGATCAACACATGCAGTGACGGGCCCGCTGTATCCTTGAACGGATCGCCAATCGTGTCACCGACAACGGCGGCCTTGTGGGCCTCGGAGCCTTTGCCACCGTAAGCACCGGTCTCAATGTACTTCTTGGCGTTGTACCACGCGCCACCGGCGTTGTTCATCACGGTGGCCAACAAAATGCCTGTCATCGTGCCGACCATCAACAAGGCCGCAGCGGCTTCTGCTTTCAGCAGCCAACCGACCAGAATAGGCACAACAATGGCCAATGCCCCTGGCAATACCATTGCCCGCAAGGCACCACGGGTGGTGATATCCACGCAACGCGCATAATCCGCTTTGACGCCCGGTACACCTTCCAACAAGCCAGGAATTTCCTTGAACTGGCGGCGTACTTCTTTGATAATCTCCTGCGCCACGTTGCTAACGGCGCGAATGGCAAAGGCAGAGAAGAGGAAGACCAACATAGCCCCGATCAAGGCGCCGACGAAGACAGGCACCTTGCCTAGATCAACCGATGAAATTGGTGTTAGACCTTTGGCGATCTGGATCAACGTTACTTTGTCCAAATAGGCGCTAAAGAGCAAGAACGCGGCCAATGCTGCCGAACCAATCGCATAACCCTTGGTCAGCGCCTTGGTTGTATTGCCAGCTGCATCCAGCGCATCGGTGCCGTCGCGCACTTCTTTCGGCGCATTCGACATCTCAACAATCCCACCCGCGTTGTCGACGATCGGGCCAAAAGTGTCCATCGCCAACACAAAGGCGGCCGTCATCAACATACCCATCGTCGCGACAGCCGTACCAAAGATCCCAGCGGCATGGGAGGATACTTGCAGTACATCCGCCGTGCGAGTGCCCAGGGAAAACGAAGCTAACAAGGCGATGCTAATGGCGATGACCGGCGCGGCTGTGTTTTCATAACCAACGGCAATGCCGCTGATGATGTTCGTCGCTACGCCAGTCTTGCTCGCTTCGGCAATTTCTTTCACCGGGCGGAAACGATGTTCGGTATAATACATCGTGATCATAACGAAGGCGATGGCCGCCACAATCCCGACCACACCCGAGAGGAAGAGCGGGAACCACGCACCACCCAACATGACCAAGGTGCACAGAAACATGCCGACAATCGAGAGCACAGCGGCCACAGCATACCCACGGAAGAGCGAATTCATTGGCTCTTCCCCGTCACGGTAGCGCACATAGTCCACCAAGTCGTAAACAAAATCTGGCACCTTGCTGGCTTGGGTGGCGGGCGCTGTTTGATTGAAAGTGACGGGCTGCATGGGGGGCGTCTCGAAGCCTTCACCCGAAGCTACAGGGGCCGGCGTGGGATCGGTTTCAACCAAAACCGCTTGTTTGGGGCGCTTCAAGATATCGGGCGGTGAGACCATCAGCACGCCGACAATCGAGGCAAGCAACCCAAATGAACGCACAACCAACGGAAAGAAGATAAAATTGGTGTTATGTGTGGTGCGCCATAAAGCCACCCCTAGAATCATCGCCCCAATATTTTCTGCTACGGTGGATTCAAACAGGTCGGCGCCACGACCAGCGCAGTCACCGACATTATCGCCCACCAAGTCGGCGATGACACCGGCATTGCGTGGATCATCTTCGGGGACGTTGGCTTCGACTTTACCCACCAAGTCAGCACCGACATCGGCTGCTTTGGTATAGATACCGCCGCCCAACTGGGCGAAGAGGGCCACAAACGAGGCGCCAAACCCAGTGCCTACAATCAGGAACGGGGCATCTTCAGGGTGGCTCAAGCCGCCATAGGCCAAAAACATGACGTAGACGCCAATCAGCGACAAGGTGACGACCAAGAAGCCAGAGACGGCGCCGCCACGCAACGCTACCTCTAGGGCTGGACCGACGCCACCGCGGGCGGCACTGGCCACGCGGCCATTGGATCGAACGGCCACATACATGCCGATGATCCCGCTGGCCGCCGAGGCCACTGCGCCGACCAAAAAGGCGATCCCCGTTAACAGGCCCAAGGCCATCGGTCGGCTTTGATAGGATTGCACTTCGGGGTATTTTTCAAATAAACCAATCGCTAGTGTAATAATAGCGGCCGTGACAACGGCAAGAATACCAATCGTCGTATATTGACGCTTGAGGAATGCCGTGGCTCCTTCAAAAATTGTTTGGGCAACTTCCTGCATTTCAGGTGTACCAGTGTCGCGCCCCAACACATCTTTGACCAACCACCAAACAAACCATAGTGCAATAATACTGACAATCGGCACTACCGCAATATAAACTCCCATGCTGTCTGCTCCTCCACTTCATTGTGCGTTTAAGGGTATGAATTCGAAGGAGATTCTAGCATATAACATAACTGTTACCAAACACCTGCGATTCAAAATGATAAATAGCAGAAATGCCATCGCGTGGTATAATCCGAGTGTGTAAAAGAGATCGCTGCTCCCAGGATCAACAGCCGTCAAGCGGGAGTAATTACCCAGTAATTGCTCGGTGTATTGATACAAACGCAGTGTCAATATCGGTCAATTGCTTATACTGTTTCCGAGAGTCAACTGTGCTAAACCGTGAAAAGACGATCGCTGCGCTAGAACGCAAGCGCACCAAATTCCAAGATTTTTCAGCCAACCAACAGGTCCAGCAACAGACGTTAGAGCAACGCCTGGCGGCATTTTTTCGGTATAACTATGCGACTATGGCGGCGCGGTTAGAAGCGGTCGGTATCGCCTGGCCCGGCGCTCGACCTACGCCTGAATTGGATCACGCTACGCAGCTTTGTCTGCCCTTTCCACAAAGTTGGGGCAACCATCGGGATGCGCGCGCCTGGGCGTTGGAGATTCTGCTCAACCGCCCTGTCTTGGCTGTGGACGGGAGTCAGATTACCCCAAGCAAAGACTTTGCACCGCCGGTTGGGGCCGTGCAAATTGGGTGGTTTATCAATGAACATCGCCCTGGCGGTAGTTATGTCAAAGATGTTGAATTCGAGATTCTATCGCCAGATGAGCTGAGTGATGATGCCGACGGCATCCAAGATCGCCCAGATAATAATTTCCCCAATCAAAACGTAAATTGCCAACGTTTTGTCCGTGAATGCGAAAAATTGTGCGAGCTGATGGAACAGTACGCCAGCGCACCGGTCATACAAAGGCCGCTCTGCTATTTTGATGGCTCGTTTATTATCAGCTTTGCCGGCCAAATGCGCCCTAAGAACGCCTTGCCCTATCGGCGTGCCGTCCAGAATTTGTTAGATTGTTCGGAAAGGACGCAAGTTCCCCTCGTCGGTTTTGTTGATAGTTCTTTTAGCCACGATATTATTCGGTTGCTCGAAGCCCTGTCCGATAAATCAGCCCGATTAAATCTGACCGATGGCACGCTCCTGGCTTCTTTGCTGCCGCATTGGGGCGATCGCAGCCCATTTTTCGAATGCGCCCGGGCCGATGCCTTGAGCACCGAAGGAAATGCGACTTTTTACACTAATGTCGTCTTTACGTATATGCGCTTGACGGGCGACCGCCCGCCCGCCCGCATCGAGATGCCGCGCTGGTTGCTCGAAGCCGGGCGCGCCGACGAAATTACCGATATGGTGCGCTCCGAGTGTGTGGTGGGTGCGGGCGGTTATCCCTATGCCATTGAAACCGCCGACGCTGTCTCTGTGATCAGCCAGGAAGATCGCCAGCGTTTTTATGCCCTCTTCCAACGGTGGGGCGAGGAACAGGGATTGGCGGTAACCCAGGCGCATAAGGCGCTGAGTAAACAAGCACGCCGCTAGTGGAATTAGGAACAGGCTGACCTATGAGGAACGCACTGGTGATGGCTGTCGCCCGCTCAAAAGCTAGGCAACTGGTTGCGCTTGGCGAGCATCTTTTAATTAGCTAGTGCACAAAGAATAGCGCGACCTCTGCCGCCAAACGGGGTTATGATAAGTACTATGACAACGATTGTACCAGAAATGCCAGGGGGAGGATCATCCAGGATGTCACCCGCCCCGCAAATCGAAGAATACGAAGACGCGCCGTCGGTTGAGATGGAGACAACTTTAGCAATCGTCCCGCCGCGCACCGCGCAATGGGATAGCTCTACCAAGCGATTGGTGCTGGTGGTTTTGCTGGTATTATCGGCGTTTGTGATCTCGATCAGCAGCTCGATCATGCCGATGCTGATCATCGCGAGCATTGTGGCCTATTTGCTCAATCCCATTGTGGACTTAGGCGAACGATTGCGGATTCCGCGCAGTGTCACGACCATTGTCCTCTTTGTCCTGTTATTGATTGTGTTGATTCTCCTGCCCGTCCTGTTGGTGCCTGTGTTGATCGATGAATTAACCCGGCTGGGTCAATTTAATCAATCGGCCATTGCCGCCAATTTTTTACACTGGTTTAGCGGTAGACTGAGTAACTTGCCAGAAACCGTCTTTGTTTTGGGCCGACCGGTGTTAATCGGGCAGACCATTCAGGAACTGGAGACGAATTTTCAGCAATTTATTGTCGTGCCAACGCTGGCCGAATTACTTAGCTACATCCAACAACTCATCGGCACCGCAACCAATGTGGTGAGCAGCACCGCGATCATTGGCCTCAGCGTCGTCGGCGGGATTATCCAGGTCTTTTTGACCGCCTTTGTCGTTATGTTCCTGAGCCTCTACCTGACCAAAGATGCGCCCAAGATTCGCGCCTATGTTGCGGGTCTCTTTCCAACGACTTATCAATCGGAATTACTCGAAGTGTTGCACCGGATTGGCCGGATCTGGCAATCGTTCTTTCGGGGGCAATTAATTCTCTGTTTGACGGTCGGTTTTTTCACCTGGATTGCTTTGCAAGTGGAAGGGATGCCGGGGGCGCTCATTTTTGGGATTATCGCTGGTATGCTGGAAGTGGTGCCGACTCTGGGACCGACCTTATCGATGATTCCCGCCGTGATTGTCGCGCTGATCCAAGTCAGTGACGTGTTGGCCGTCTATGGGATTCACAATTTTGGTTTCGCGCTGATTGTGATGGGCACCTACTTCATCATTCAGCAGACGGAAAATAATATTCTTGTGCCCCGCATTATTGGCGACAGTGTCAACCTTCACCCCATCGTCATTATCTGTGGGGCCGTGGTCGGATTTAATGTCGCAGGCATCTTTGGTACCTTTTTAGCGGCGCCAGTGATTGCCTCGTTGCGTGTAATTGGTAGCTATGTACATGCCAAATTACTCGACTATCCACCCTTTGAAAACGACCCTTTACCACCCGCCCGTCCACGCAGACCACTCATCTATCGGCGTACGATCAAGGCTCGATAATTCTCCTGGCAAGGTAATCCAATAAATTTACAAATAAGCCAGAGACCGCTAGGTCTCTGGCTTATTTGTGCGCCTGGCTTTGCGCGAATTATCAACTTACTGCTATCCTCAAAACTGAAGGATTATTGTGTTGTGCACGACTGTTTCAGGAGGTCGAGCGGGTCACTGCTCTCTGGTGCTTCGCTGACGGTGGCGCTACGCAAGTGCCAATCACCATTTTTCGGCGCTCCCTCTATCTCAGGGTTGGGACGATGCGCCACATAACAACCGACGAAGTTTGGCTTTGTACCATCCGAATGAGTTGCGACTAACCAAACAGGCATGCCCGCGTATTGTTGGCCGGCGCCAGCATCAAACTGGAGCGGCAGATGCATCGCCGAGAAGACCGCCGCCGTATCGGCATAACCTTGGGTGAACTGCGCCAAAGTTTGGTTATTGGGTGGTGTCTCCCAGTAGCCAAAGGCCCGCGGATAGTCCTTGCGATTGAGCGCATCCACGAACGATGCCAACAGATCAACCGGCGTGCTCAAATTGTTATAGGCATCTGGCATTGCCTGGGCATCTGGACATGCTTGCATTAAAAGCGCTGGTAAATTCGCATCGGCTGCTGCCGCTTTTAAATCACCACGATAGAGCTGCCAGGCATTTTTTTGTGGTGCATTGCCTTGGTTACTGCGCCGGGCGATATAACAACCTGAAAATGTATAGGCAATGTGATCGGTGTGGGTGGCGATTAAGAGCGTCGGGATAGAGGCATAAACACTACCCGCCGCGCCGCCCTGGCGGGCGGGTGGATTAATCAGCAAGTCTACCTCTGCCGTATCCGCAAACCCCTGCACGAATTGTTCAAAGGTCTGTTGGTTTGGTGGCGATTCCCAATATGCGTACGCACGTTGGTATTCTTTACGGTTGATCGCATCAATATACGAGGCCAAGAGGGCGATGGGATCAGTCTGGTCTGCATAGGCTGGGCCGGGCTGAGCGGTAGGTGGCGTGGCGGTCAGGGTTGTAACCGTAGACGCCACGGTTGGTGTGATCGCCGTTGGGGTGCCAGCATCTGGTTCTGGGGTGGCCGATACTGCTCTGGTGAAGTTAAGTACATCGTCGCCCGTCGTCGATGAGAGCATCAAATGATCAGCCGTCAGCATAAATTGGTTAGCCGCCTCTAAGGCTTGCAGATAGTGCTGTTCCTGTTGATTCGCAGGCTCATCCACGCAAGCCCGCAGGGTGCTAACAATTTTGCTCAGGGTAAGGGTATTCTCCTGCGTTTGGTATTCGCCGCCGTAGCTGTTACAACCGCCCGAGCCACCTAGGCTGCCATCTGCGCTGAACATCAATGTGATTGGGAACTCTGGCAACACTGGTGTTTCGGCGCCCGTTACACCAAAGGAGACCAATTGCCAAGCTGTATTCTCTAAGGATTCGCCGGCTGCTGCGGGGGCGGTTGATCCTGGCGCGGCGGTTGGTGGCACGATGATCGGCGTACAGGCTGCGGTAATGAGCAGAAAGCTCAACAAGAGGTACAGCCGTCTTACAAAATTCATTTTTAGGCTCCTTACTGTGAATTTGTGCAGATGAGATGGGTGAGCAGCAGAACCAACGGCGTGGCTAATAGCCTATATCCTGGACTTTTTTCTCTGCCACCCACTTGTCTTTATCCACTTTGCTTACGGAGCAAGCCGTGAGCCAAAGCACTTTCTAGCTGGTTAAGCCTTGCTATTGGAGGGAATCGAGCACGAGTTGCTCAAATGCTGGCGGCTTTCTGCTCCTTACTCGCTCAGGCTCCATGTCACCTGGACATTGACGGTAATCGTTTGAGCCCCTGGTGCGATTGGCACGGCGACTGCCGAGGCCGAGACAGCCGACGCCTGGGCGGACGCGAGCGGGTTGGCACTAAATTCATTGACGGTCAAGACGCTGCCTAGCGTCACACCAGCTAATTGGGCTAACTGTTCGGCCTTGCGTTTGGCATCGTTCCAAGCCGCCTGCCGGGCCTGATCCAGCGCTTGATTTGGATTGCTGGTCTCAAAGCGAATGCTCTGAATCTGATTGCCACCAGACTGGATGGTGCGATCTAACACTTGGCCCAGTTGCGCAAGATCGCGGACGCGCACTTCGATTAAATTTGTGGCAATGTAACTGTTCGTCACTTGCGTCGTGGTCACTGTGTTTGTGGCTGTGTTGGTCGTCGCCGTGGTCGCTTGCGGCGCGGGTTGAGGCTGTCCGGCTACGGGCGGTGGGATGTGTGGTTGCAATTGCACCACCTGGGTCTGGATATCATCCGTCAGAATCCCCGTACTCGTCAACGCTGTGGTCACGGCGATCATCTGTTGGCTGTTCTGCGTCAAGGCTGCACTAGCCGTCGCGGCTTCTGTCTGTACACCTACGACAATTACAGCCACATCGGGCCGTACATTGACCTGGCCGCTGCCCGAGACACTCACCGAACGCGGTGGTTGTTCTGGCGTTGTCTGCTGGGCCAGCGCCAACTGATAGTTTGCTGGTAGCCAAAGCAGGCTAAACATCAGTGCAATAACACTACTCACGAGTGGTAAACGATAGATAGTAAGTTTCATCTTCATTGCCTCTTGTACTCTTATGGGGAGCGACCATCGAGGTCATTCCATCTGTTTCGCTAGCCTCTTAAGGGCGCTTCGCTAAAGCGAGTATGGCTCGGTCTCCAAGAAGAACCCAACTTACTACTTTATAGAAAGCAGAACGGAATGACAATAGCCTGAGGTATAAAAAAGGGGTCTATGGCGAGGTATAAATGGTGGAATAGGCGCTGAATTTATGCCCCATCACCCGACACTGCCGATTTCTGGCAACGGTAAATTAGGCAGCACATCCATTGTGAGGGTATGAGGAAGCGCCGTGGTCGGCTGTGCGCCATAGTAGGCGGCGGTGCCAATCATGGCGGCATTGTCGGTGCAGAGGAACAGTGGGGGAATGTAGAGTGGCAGGCGCATCTGGGCAAATTGTTTTTCGGCGGTGCTGCGCAGCAAACTATTGGCGCTCACCCCGCCACAAATGCAGACTTGGCGCACGCCAAACGCTGTCGCGGCATCGGCGGTTTTGTGCACCAGTACATCCGCCACGGCGTTTTGAAAAGCGGCAGCAATATCCGCCACAAGCTGGGGATCGCGGATGTTTTCACCCTGCTTTTCGAGCTGGCGCACCATATTTAGCACGGCCGTTTTTAGCCCTGAAAAACTAAAATTGAAGCGATGGGCGTCATTCTGCAACAGTGGGCGCGGCAAGATAAAGCGCGTTATATCACCATGCTGCGCGGCCCGTTGGACGGCCGGGCCGCCAGGAAAGCCCAGCTCTAAGAGCCGTGCTACTTTGTCAAACGCCTCGCCAGCCGCATCATCCAGTGTGGCGCCCAGTTGCCGGTATTGACCGTGGCCGGTCATCAAGATCAATTCGGTGTGGCCACCCGAGACAATCAAAATGATCGCCGGAAACGCATTTTCTGGGATCGCAGGGCGATTGGGGGCTTCGATCCAGTTGCTGTAAATATGCCCTTCCAAGTGATTAACCGCCAATAAAGGCAAACCGCTGGCAAATGCCAGGCCTTTGGCCGCGTTCACCCCCACCAGCAAACTGCCAGCCAAGCCTGGCCCGTGGGTCACCGCAATAGCATCCAATGCGCGCACATGGGGCAGGCCCGCTTCTTGGATCGCCTGTTGAATCACCGGCTGGATCGCCAAGACATGTTGGCGGCTAGCAACCTCAGGGAAAACGCCGCCAAAGCGACTGTGCAACTCAATTTGTGTGGCTACAACGTTGCTGAGCAGGTGACGACCATTTTCTACCACGGCCGCGGCTGTCTCATCACAACTGGTTTCAATCGCAAGAATGCGGGTCATATCGTTCCTTCTTCGCCTTCGCCTGGCCGCTTCAATGGCGCCACCGGCACGGCACGGCTGGCCCAAATCAACACGATAATCGCGAGCACCCCCAGGCAGCCTAGCGCAATCAGCTTGTGAATTTGAGCATCGAGTAACAAAGTAATCGCGCCAAAGCTGGCACAAAAGAGCCAGTAGCCCAAGACGATTTTCTGCTCGCTGATTCCTAAATCGAACAGGCGAAAATGTAAATGATCGCGGCCACCCTGGCTAGGGGGAATGCCGCGCCGCCAACGGCTGAGCATCAGCCAGCCAACTTCGAGCGCCGGCAAGCCTAGCACCAACATCACCGTTGCCACCCGCGCCCCGCCAATAATGCCAAGCGCCGCAATCGCAAAACCGAGAAAGTAGCTGCCACTGCTGCCCATGAAAATTCGGGCGGGCGCAAAGTTGAAGGGCAAAAAACCAAGCGCCGCCCCGAGCAAAGCCACTGGGAGCAGCGCGACACTCAATTGATGCGGTTGCGCCACAAAGATCATATGCAACGCCAATACCGCACACATAATGGCCGTTACGCCGGTGACCAGACCGCTCAGCCCGTCCAGCCAATTGACTGTGTTCATCATCCCCATAAACCAGAAGACGGTTAAGGGGCCGACCAGCCACCAGGGCAACCCAGCCTCACCACCGATAAAGCCGCCACCCAGCGGATTGTTGACATGTTTGATAAAGATCAGCCCGGTAAGCGCGATCAGGCCAGCCACCAGTTGGACCAGATGTTGCGGCCCACTGCGCCAATCATAACGGTCATCCAGAAAACCCGCCACAACACAAAATCCCCCGCCGACAAGAAGGGCCACTAACCGCTCGATCTCTTTGGGATCGTTGCGACTGGGAAACCAGCCGGCCCACGCAGCAGGCAACAACGCCGGCAACCCCAAGAGCAGCAAAGTCGTGATCAAAAAGCCGAGGAATAGCGCCAAGCCGCCCGTGCGCGGAATGACGCCGGTATGCCGCCGGCGTCCGCCTGGCTGATCAACCAGACCCAGGCGATGCCCCAGGCGCGCGGCCACAGGCGTTAATAGATAGGTGAGGCTGGTGGAAAAGAGCAGGGTGATCAGAAAAATCATAAGAGAACCTTCAGGATTTACGATCTACGATTTACGATTTACGAAGTAACATCGTCAACGAAGAAGCCTCGTAAATCGTAGATCGTAGATCAAAAATCGTTAGGGTCGCATATTGGTCAAGGTGCGCGGGAAGGCAATCGTTTCGCGCACATGGTCTAGGCCGCAGACCCACATTACCGTGCGCTCCAGACCGAGGCCAAAACCGCTATGCACCACCGAGCCATAGCGGCGCAAATCGACATACCATTGGTAGATCTCCTGGGGCAATTGGTGGGCCTGAATCGATGCAATCAACTTTTCTGGATCGCTCATCCGCTCACTGCCGCCGATGATTTCGCCATAACCCTCCGGCGCCAACAGATCGACGCTCCGGCAGACTTCGGGGCGATCCGCCTCCGGTTCCATGTAAAAGGCCTTGACTTGGGTCGGATAATGATGGACCAAAACTGGTTTTTCAAACTGGGCGGCCAGATAGGTTTCATGGGGGCTGCCAAAATCGTCGCCCCACTCGATCGGCGGCACAGGATCGGGATAACCAGGCACCAGTTCGCCTTTTTGCGCCGCAGCGTTGATCATGTTCACGGCATCGTCATAGTGCAAGCGCGGGAAGGGCGGCGCTACCTTCTGGAGGTGGGTCAGATCTCGCTCCAGCACCTTCAGCTCGGCGGCACAATCGCGCAGGCACCGTTGCACAATATGGCTGACAAATTGTTCTTCAATTTCCATCAACTGTTCTAAATCGCAGAAGGCGATCTCCGGTTCGACCATCCAAAATTCTTGTAAATGGCGGCGCGTTTTACTCTTTTCGGCGCGGAAGGTTGGGCCAAAACAATAGACCTTGCCAAAGGCGAAGATATCGGCCTCATTGTAAAGCTGACCCGTCTGCGCCAGATAGGCTGGCTCGCCATGATAGTCAATTTCAAAGAGCGTGCTCGTACCTTCGGCCGCGGCCGGCGTGATAATCGGCGTATCGACGTTCAGGAATCCGTTACCGTCCAACCATTCTCGGATCGCCTGCATAATCACGGCCCGTACCCGCATGGTGGCCCATTGGCGCGATGAACGTAGCCAGAGATGGCGATTCTGCATTAAAAATTCGATGCCATGCTCTTTGGGCGAAATGGGATAGGCGTCCGCGATCTGCCGCACTTGCACGGTGCGGACATCCACTTCGTACCCGCCTGGAATGCCGGGCGCACGCGCTTCTGCCTTGACCAGACCGGTGACAATCAAGCTGCTCTCTTGCGTCAAGGCCGTGGCGGCTTCAAATTCTGCTTCGCTGACGTTGCCTTTAAAGACCACCGCTTGGCAGATGCCAGTCCCATCACGCATTTGGAGAAAAACCAGTTTGCCTTTGCCCGTTTTATGGTAGACCCAGCCCTGTAAAGTGACTTCTTCGCCGACGTGATCCTTTAAGTTGGTGATCGCTACAATTGGTGCCACGGTGTTAACTCCGCTTATAAAACAGATGGGATCGAGTAACAACGACTTGCCGCTATTTATCGTGGACTGAGGAGTCACGCTCGTCAAACTCGGTGCCTTCCCAGTCGACCTCGGGTGGTGTTAGGGCAGCTATCTGTTCGGGTGACATATTAGCCCGATCTTCTGGAAAAAGTTTTGATAAGTCCAGATCAAAATCTTCCAGCCGCCGACTGACTTTCGAAAAGTGATCAGCCCGGAATTCGTAATTATCACGTTGGTCGGGCCGCACGACATGGGTGTAGATAAAAATCGACGCCGGCGGCACATAGTTGTCGGCCAGCGGGGTGACAGGCGCGGCCGTTTTCGGCTCAGGGCTAAGACCTTGGCGCGAGCGTGGGCGGCGGCGGCGGCGCTTGGCGCGCGGATCGCGATCCCCACCTTTGTCGTTATTCGCTGCTTTCGGTGCGGCCCGTCGTTGCGCGCCAGGCTGTTGGGCGGCCGGTTGCTCTTTCGTCGTATTTTCTTCGCCGGCGGCCTTCTGCCCACGCTTCTTGCGCCAGAAATAACGGCGCTGGCCGCCTTTGTCCTGACCAGCCGATCTGTTCTCTTGTGGAGGACCCGATTTCCGTTCGTCTGCCATTGGCATCCTTTGTTGTAAAAAACGTAACCGTCGATCGCTCACTGCTCGCACCCGATAGGGGCGCCGGGTTCGTCATAAGTTACGCCATATATTGATCGAAATTGAAAATTGATTATCGTGTAACGACTAATTGATTGGGTTGTTTTCCTAGACTGATCTGTTTAACCCATTTTAATAGATTTTCTATAACCATCACGCACCAATTAAGTGACAGCGCTATGGGATCGTGTAGGTTGCCGTTTGTTGACCCTGCGCATTAATTAGGCGGGCCACTGCGCCAGTTTGCCAGACCGGGTTGGTTTGTCCCCAGTAAAGAGCAACGCTGGTGTTTGAACCAACCGTACTATGCACCCAAACGCTGCTTTCTTGAGAAAGTTGGACATTGTCAAAGGTGAAGGCCAGGCCATCCTGGCGTTCCAGACGCCACCCTTGCAAATTATAGGTCTGGTTGCTGTGATTGACGATCAAGACGGCTTCATTTAACAAATTGCCTGGCGCATCCACCGTTTCTATTTGTAAGATCGCCAGGGCTGTAGGTGTAGCCGTGCTCTCCGCCGTTGGTGGCTCGGTGGTAGGTGCTTCTGCGGTTGGTGATTCCGCGGTCGGTGATTCAACCGGCGCGGGCTGGGCAGTTGGCGTAGCTGGGTCTGGGATAATTGTCCCATTGGTCGGGATTTTCAAGCGCTGACCCGAGAAGACAACATTAGGGTCCTTTAACTCGTTGGCCGCCATAATCTGGTCGGATGAGACATGAAAGCGCTCGGCAATCGCAAAAAGGCTATCACCGGCCTGCACCACATAAATTTGTTGTTCACCGGGTTCCACGGTTGGTGTCGGGGCGGCTGGCGCCTCGGTGTCTTGAATGGCCGCAGCGGTCGGCGCCGTTGTGGCGACACTTTCTACCACCGGGTCTAACGTTTGCACAACCGGTGTTTGTAGAATGGGTGTATAAAGGGCAGCGAGTTCCTCGGGATCAGGACGGCGCGCATCAACGGCCCAGACGACGCCTAATGCAACCGCCAGGCTAACGACCGCGTTCACCAGCACAATAAAACCTAATTGACGACGGTTCATACCCAGATTGTAACATAGAGTCGCAGTTGCCATAAAAAAGCGTCATACAGTGCACACACAGGCGCCGTTTATGCTAGTTGCTTTTACGGCATAGGCTAGTCAATTTGGTGGCGATTTTTTACCACTGCGGGGGTAAGTGCAAGCGCGCTCACTTTCAGAAACGGTTTGGGTAACGTACAATAGTGATTGAACAGCGCACAGATGAGTACAAAAAGAATTCTGGTCTTATCACAATAGGTCGAGCAAACGGCGTCTTGGGCGCTGTTCCTGGCATCTAGCCATTCGCGACGAAATAGATGAGGAAAAGCAGATGATTGAGCCACGAACGAGCAACAATAACAGTATTTTGTGGATGGTGGCGGGCATCCTGGCCTTGCTGTTATTTGGCTGTGTGATCAGTTTGATGGGGCTTTTCTTTTTTATGAATATGGGTAAATCGGCAACGAGCAGCCGCGCTGTTCCACTCACCCCGGCTGCGTTCTCACCGGTGCGCGCGGTGGCGTTGCCCACGCCGCGTCCTTTTATCGTCGTGGCAACGCCAGAAGGTGGCGTTGATTATGCCAGCGCCGTATTGATGAACACGTATACGCAAGTGAGCCCCTCTGTCGTGAATGTGACCATCCTCGAAACGGGCCAAACCCTCAAAGATGTTGCCCCCACCCATCCTTTCAACCAAGATGATCTGCTCGAGGTGAGCACAGGCTCAGGCTTTGTCTGGGATCTAGAAGGCCATATTGTTACGAATAATCACGTGGTCGATGGGGCTGATCAGGTGCAGGTGACTTTTAGTGATGAATCTGTGGCGATTGCCGAAGTGGTTGGTGTTGATCTGGACAGCGATCTAGCGGTTCTGAAAATTGACCCGGCTGGCTACAGTTTAGTCCCTGTGAAAGTGGGTGATATGGATGAGGTGCGGGTTGGCATGCGCGTGGCCGCGATTGGCAATCCATTTGGCCTGCAAGGCACCCTCACCAGCGGCATTGTCAGCGCGTTGGGGCGTTCAATCCCGTCGCGCGA
>JAPLGZ010000488.1 GCA_026389895.1 Chloroflexota bacterium
CGGGCGTAGCAATAGAGTGGCTCGTCAGCCTCAAGCGGCTGGTGGATGATAATCTGGTCGATCTGCACGGGCAGGAAAACCGTCGGCTGCGCCTGATCGGCGACATCCGCCGCCATCACCCCCAGAAAGGTTTGTAAACAGAGATCGAGCAACACAGGATGAAGTTGGTAATCCGTTTGCGTGGCGGCGATGCTTTCATGCAAATGCAATTCGGCCAACGCTTCACCTGGCGCCCGCCAAAGCTGGGTAATCCCCTGGAAGGCTGGGCCGTAGTTGAGGCCCAACGCCCGAAATTGTTGATAACATTGCGTTTGTTCAATGGGTTGTGCGAACTGTTTGCGCAGCGCATGCAAGGCAAGATCGGCAACAGACGGCGTGGCTGGCGCCCGTTGCAGTTTACTCGTGGCATGATGCACCCAGCTTGGCGCAGCATCACTTTGTTGGGCTTGACTGTAAATATCAATTGTATCGCCAGCCAGCACCACTTGAAAGCGTGGAGCCGCATTTTCGACGGTAGAAGGGGCGAGCGGTAGCGCTTTGTGAAAGACAACTTGTGCAATCTGTCCCGGCGCGCCGGCTTGAGCCGCCACGGCCAACGCCATTTCCAGATAGCCAGCGCCAGGATAGATGATGGTGTTTTGCACCCGATGATCGTCCAAATAACCGAGGTGGCGGCGGTCGAGTTCGCCTTCCCAGACCCGCACCGCCGGCGCGAGGTTTAGCTCGCCGCCAAGCAACGGATGGCTGCTCGCACCGCGCGTGATACTGCTCTGGCCAGTCGTGGATTGGTCCAAACGATCCTGCATCGACACGTCAGATTCCAGCCAGTAGCGCTCACGCTGCCACGGGTAGGAGGGCAAGCGGACAAAGTGACCTTGCACCAGTTGCGTCCAGGCCAAGGGATAACCAAGCGCATAAAGTTGCCCCAGCGTACCCAGCAACGTTGTCCATTCTGGCTGTTCACGACGCAGGGAAGCAAGCACTTGGTAAGCGCCAGCCGCCGCGCCGGTCTCGGCTTTTAAACATTCCTGCACCGAACGCACCAACACTGGATGCGGGCTCACTTCTAAGAAATGTGTGGAACCGGCGTGATGTAAATGGGCAATCGCGTCGGCAAAGCGCACCGGCTGGCGGACATTGCGCCACCAGTACTCCCCGGTCAACGTGGCGCCATCAATCAAATTGCCCGTTACCGTCGAATAAAGCGGGATCGTCGCCGCTTGGGGCGTCAGCGGGGCGAGCGAAGCGATCAGTTCGGCGCGAATCGGCTCCATCTGCGGGCTGTGATAGGGCACTTCGACTTGCAAAAAGCGATTAAAAATGTTCTGCGCATCCAGCGCCGCGCCAATCGCCTTAAGCGCCGCGCTATCGCCCGCCAAGGTAACCGAGGTCGGGCTATTGATCGCGCCAATCGAGACGACATCCGTATAGTCAGCTAGATAAGGCGTCACGGCGCTGGCCGACAAGCCAACCGCCAACATGGTGCCCAAGCCAGCCGTGGTATGTTGGAGCCGGCTGCGCTGGTAGATCACCAACACGGCATCGGCCAAACTCAGCGCGCCAGCGGCATAGGCGGCGGCAATTTCCCCGACACTGTGGCCAACAATGGCGGTCGGTACAAGCCCCCACGCCCGCCAGAGCGCGGTCAAACCGACTTGCACCGCAAAGATCGCTGGTTGGGCAATGTTCGTCTGTTGAATCTGCGAAGCCGCTTCTTCGGCCAGCAACGCATCGATCAGCGACCAGCCCGCCAACGGCTGCAACAAACGATCCACCGCCAGCACTGCTTCGCGAAAAATCGGTTCGTCCTGAAATAATTGGCGGCCCATCGCCCACCACTGTGTGCCCATCCCGGCATAGACAAAAGCCAGTTGGATCGGCGTCTCCACCACTTGCCCACTCGCAATCGTCAGGCCGGTTTCATCGGCCAGGAAAGCCGTCAACTGTTCGGCCATCGCCGTAGTCGAACTCGCAACGAACGCAGCTCGGTAATTGTGATGACCACGGCGCAAGGCGGCGCTATAACAGATATCCGCCAACGTAGCTTCACCCTTCGCTAAATCATCCCGATAAGCCTGCACAACTGCGTGCAACGCCTCTGGGCTCCGCGCCGACAACGGCAACAGCAATGGCGAGTCTGTTTCCTTGTCTCCCTGTCCCCTTGTCTCCCTGTCTCCCAAACTTGGCGCCTCTTCCAGCACCACATTCGCATTCGCACCGCCAAAGCCAAAGGAATTGACGCTGGCAAAACGCGAACCGTAGGCCGGTTCGGGCCAAGGCATCAAACTGGTCGGCACCTGCAAATTGAGGTCACGGAAAGAGATCTGCGGATTGGGTGTCTCAAAGTGCAAGTTTGCCGGGATCTGGCGATGTTTCAGGGCCAGGGCCGTCTTGATCAAGCCAGCCACGCCCGCAGTCGCTTCCAGATGACCGATATTACTCTTGACGGAACCGATTAGACAGGGGGTCGGGCGCGCTTTGCCCAACACGTTCCCCAAGGCGTTGGTCTCAATTGGGTCACCGACAAAGGTGCCGGTGCCGTGGGCCTCGACATATTGAACTTGTTCGGATTTGACCCCCGCCTGTTGTAACGAAGTGCGCAAGGCAGCTTCCTGGGCGCGCCCATTGGGGACAGTCAAACCGTTGCTACGGCCATCTTGGTTGGTAGCGCTGCCGCGGATCACCGCATAGATCGGGTCGCCGTCGGCAACGGCCTGGGCGAGCGGCTTCAAGACGACGACGCCACAGCCTTCGGAACGGACATAACCATTGGCACGCGCATCAAAGCTTTTGCAGCGGCCATCGGGTGAAAGCATCGAGGCTTTACTGGTGGCAATTGTGTTCTCTGGCCGCAATAACAGGCTTGCGCCACCGGCCACGGCCAGCGTGCATTCGCCATTGCGTAGGCTTTGGCAAGCCAGGTGGACGGCGATCAGCGACGAAGAACAGGCTGTGTCGAGCGCTACGCTGGGACCGACGAAGTCAAAGACATAGGAGATACGGTTGGCGGCAATGCTCATAGCCGAGCCAACGCCGGTGTGATTGTTCAACAGTTGCCGATTCAGGGTGGAGGTCATCAACTGTTCGTAATCGCGCATAAAGATGCCGATAAAAACGCCGGTCGAAGAACCCGCCAGTTGCGCCGGTACTTGCCCCCCATCTTCCAACGCTTCCCAGGTGGTTTCCAACAACATGCGGTGTTGAGGGTCCATCACCGCCGCTTCACGCGGGGATATACCAAAGAACTGGGCGTCGAACTGATCAATCTTGTCGACAAAACCGCCCCATTTTACATAGGTGTGGCCTGGTTTGCTTGGCTCGGGATCAAAGAATTTTTGGATATTCCAGCGATCAGTGGGAATCTCGGTAATCGCATCGACACCCTGCTCAAGCAATTGCCAGAAAGAAGCTGGACTGGTAACGCCGCCAGGCAACCGACAACCAATGCCAATGATGGCAATCGGTTCGGCATGATTTGCGGACAGAGATTTAGTGTTGCCGTTCATAGCGTGCGCAGTCGTCATGCGAGCTCCTTTATGGGGGTTTGCGTTTCAAGCCAAATCCGGTTGAGTTCAGCCTTGACGTCGTAGCGCGACCGGCTAGAGGCAAAAGATTGAGCGGCTGGCTGGGCATGGCCATTTGTGTGGCCATTTCCATTCGTATGGGCGCCATTCATGGCGGGCTCGTGGTTTGCTTCCGTGGGCGCCTGTAAACTTTCCGCACGGGGCGTGGTCATGAGCGCCCTTTGGAACATTTCATCAGCGATCATTTCAAGTAGATCGATGTTTTTACTCACGCGAATTTTTAGCGCGGCTTCATCCAAGCCATCGTTCAATTCAACGTGCAATTCATGCAGAAAAGGGATTTTCATATAGTTGACAAAGGTGGGTGACCAGTCGGTGAGACCGGGCACGTTGGCGATGCTGCCGCCCGGCTCTTGGAGCAGCAGATCCCAATCACGGAAGAATTGCTGCATCCGCACGTTGAGTTTGTCGAAGCGCGAGAGTTCATGGCGCATATCGGTCCAAAAGGCGAGATCTTGCGATTTGTTGTGAAAGAAGATCAGCGCGTTGACGCCCCAGTAGATCGAAAAATCCCAAACGACTTTGCTGGTCATCACCTGGGCATTGCCCATCAGTGGATATTTATCCTCGTACGTGCCGATGTAAGAGTGAAAAGTATCGAGATAAATCCGGTTGTAGAGATCAACGTCCTGCGCAATCGGTTCACACTTCAACTCTTTCAAGATCAGCGTGGTCACAATCGTGTTGCTCAAGCCGATAAAGTCAGAGCCAGGTGAATAAAAGGGATCGACAAAGACGCCTGCTTCACCCGTAAGCGCCCAGCGGTCGGCAGAAAAGACCTGCTGGCAGTCATGCGCATAGTGGCGAAGTACGCAGAAATCCTGTAAGCGATCTTGTTTGGCCTTCACCGCTTCGGCGCATTGCGGTTCGTGTTTTTCTAACCAGGCCACCGCCCGATCAAAACGATTCATGTCGCCGTGTGGATGCAATTTGGCATCCGCCACAATACCCACACTGGTCGAGTTAGGATAGAGTGGAATGAGCCAGACCCAGTAACCGCGCCCCATCAGATGGGTCGTGCTCAGGCGGCGGGCGGCGGACGGTACAGCCGCTTGCCATTCTGGATCATCTGACCAATCGGCCACGTTGAGCACATCGTCAAAACGGAACCAGACAGCGTTGACATTGTGCGACGAGGGCTTCTGTAAACCGAGCTTGCGCTTGAGCACATTGCCGCGCCCGCTGGCATCGACCACCCAACGCCCCGTCACGGTGAGTTGTGCTTCGTGGCGCAGTACGGTGACGGTGTGCTGTTCGGCGCCAAACTCTACACTTTGGACGCTCGCCTCATCCCAGACCGTAATCCCGGCCGCAGAATTTTCGTCGTGGAGCATATTTTCAAAACGGCCCCGATCGATCTGATGCGTGGGCACCGGTAAAACACTGGTGCAGCCCAGTTCAACCCGCTGTGTAATGTCCGTGTTGTCACCAGCCGGGAAGAAAAAACGCAGCCCAGATTTGGGCAGTTGCACGGTGTTGAGATGCTCTTTGGCGCCCACGATATTGCGCAGGTAATGGGAGCCCATCTCTACGCTCGATTCGCCCACCTTATGCGCAGCTTCAGGCACGGGGTGTTTACGCTTTTCGAGCACCAGGATTTTGATCTCCGGTTGCGCCCGTTTCAGCTGCTGCGCCAGCGTGCCACCCGCCAAACCGCCGCCGAGGATCACCACATCATATTGATTGGCCGCCTGGCTCTGTTTTTGTTTGAGTAGTTTGGCCAGTTGCTCACGTTTTTCTGCCGGTAAAGCCTGAATTCGTTGTGATAAATCATTTTCCATTTTATTCCTCCTCAAGCGCCACGCAACGAAAGATAAAAACTAAAATAGCCGTGATCAAAATCATGCGCTATAAGCAGCACAACCCAACTACCGAGCCAACACGCCCACACCGCCAAAATGGTGGACGCCATTTTGATGTTGGATGGTGCCGTGGGCTTTACATTCGGCAGCAATCGCCTCAAGCATCGCCAGGTTCTTGGTTACTTGCAGCTTCAAAGCTTCGTCATTGAGCTTGGCGTCGAGACCAAAATAGAGCTCTTCCAGGCAACCAAAGCCGAGAATATTGACAAATTTGTCGCTCTGCGGTTCGGCTGGCAACGAAGACCACTGGCGAAAGAACTGTTGCATTTCCACATAAAGGGCGTTAAAGCGTTGCAGTTGTTCGCGCATCGAAGCGGCCCACGCCAGATCAAAAAGTTTATTGTCGTGGAAAAAGAGCAGCGCGCTCACGCCCCAATAACAGGCCCAATCCCAGACCACTTTGGCAATCATGTTGCTCATGCTAATAAAGTCAGAGCCGGGCGAATAGAACGGGTCTAGAAAGACGCCTGCTTCACCGGTAATCGCCCAGCGCTGGGGCGAGAAGACACGCCGGCAACCGTGTGCGTAATGCTTCAAAACTTTAAAATCTTGCAACAAATGTTTGCGGGATTCGACTTCCACAAAACATTGTGGTTCATGATGCCTGAGCCAATCCAAGGCGCGATCAAAGCGATTCATTTCTTGGTGGGGGTGAATTGTGCCATCCGCCACAATGCCGACACTGGTCACATCGCCAGCCAGGGGAATCAACCAGGTCCAATACCCGCGATCCATCAGATGGTTGGTGCCCAACCAACGCAGCCCATCCGGCACACGCCCGCGCCATTCGGCATCGTCTGACCAAGTGCCAATATCGATTTTGCCTTCGATGCGAAACCAAACGGCGTTGACATTATGATCAACACTTTCGCTTAGATCTAATTGCCGTTTCAACAGGCTAGAACGGCCAGCGGCGTCAACCACCCAGCGCGCGGTCACAACCTCTTCTTGATCGTGGCGGCGGATCGTAATCACATGTTCGGCGTCGCCAAGCTTAATCTCGCGGACATTGCAATCATCCCAGCACTCGATCTGCTGTTTTTGATTCTCGTCCCAGAGCGTATTCTCAAAGCGCCCCCGGTCTAACTGATGGCTGCGGATGGGCGGCAAGACAACGCCCCCCAGTTCAACGCGCCGGGTAATGTCGCTGTTATCGCCAGACGGGAAATAATAACGCAGGCCGGCCTTAAATAACTGGGTCGTCTCTAATATTTCGGTGAGCCCTAGCACCTCGCGGAAATAATAAGAACCAAGTTCGACGGTCGATTCACCCACCTTAAAGGCCGCTTCTGGCACCGGATGGACATATTTATCAACCACGAGAATGTTCAGATCAGCATGAGCACGTCTGAGTTGGCGGGCTAAGGTCAAACCAGCCAGGCCGCCACCCAAAATCGCCACATCAACTTGCTTGCGCGGCTGGCTGGCACGTTTTTGCTGTAACAATTGGGCTAATTCTTCCCGTTTTTCAGGTGACAAAGCTTTAACCCGATCATTGATTGTTGTCATTTCGATAGCCTCATTACGAAAAATGGCAGGGTGAATTTTTAGAAATTTCAAATCGAGATCTAAATGGACTGATTATTTAACGTTTACTGCCCTAAAGCACGACAATAAATATTGTAAGGTTTCTATTAATGAACCGCAATCAATCCATCATTCAACTTACGTATAAATTACAATAAAATCTTATTAAATTATCCTAGCGTTCTATTTCTCATTCAGAAAAAGTTCAAATGGTCTACCCAACCTTAACCTAACCAGGCTAATAACCTTTTAACAGCGAGTTAGTGGTTAATGATTACTCAGCACATTGTGCTGCTAGCGAAGCAAAGGGTCAGGCGTCTTGCCACAAACTTGGTTGAACAAACACTAGGAAAAATGACGAATAACGTTGCCTAAACTGTTATTCCATGATCGCTGTCGCTATTTGGTCATCAGGTTCACGCCGCAGGA
>JAPLGZ010000354.1 GCA_026389895.1 Chloroflexota bacterium
AGCCGGATTAAATCGGCATAGCCAAAAACCCCGGCCCAGAAATCCGGTTCTGCGCAGGCGAACAAGCTATAGGCCAGGTTGGGCGTGGTCAGATAGTGCTGGACACAATTGATAAAGATGCGGCTTTGGACGGGTGAGATCGCTTGGTAGGCCGTTTTATCCAGCCAAAAACGAAAATAGGTGACGATTTCGCCCGCCCGGATGGGCGCATGGCGTTGGAGATAGGCCCAGGCCGCGCGGGTGGCCGGGTCCGCTGCCAGTTGGTCACGAGTGGCATCGTGTAATGATAGTGCCGTTAATAGACCGATTGGCTGGCGTTGCCGATCGCGCATGACCAGTGTTGCCTGCGGTTGGCGTTCAAACCAGGCCGCGGCGAATTGGGCAGAGGTTTCGCCCTCGTGTTGGCGCACCATGTCGAGCAAAAGTGGAATATCGGCAGCCTGTAACTTATCCGTCCAAATATCACCGTTATCTTGCCAGGCATAAATGGGGCGGACAACCGCATTGTCACGGTGCAGAAAGATAAAATCGGTCAGAATGCGCCGTTGGTTGGCGCCGCTTGTCTGATAGAGCCGATCCGTGTAATAGGCACGCGCCCGTGCGTGCAGATCGATGTAGCGGTCTGGATAACGCCAACGTAGATCCGCCACCAATGCCTCGCGCACGAGGTCATGGGGAAAGAGACCCAAACGCCCAGAATCGATAAACGAAAGCCCGCGCAGCCAGTCGAATAGGGCATGGGCATCGGGGACTGCCGCCATTTGGGCCAATAATCCTTCTGTCATGTAGCGCACCAGCGCACAAGCTTCCAGCGCCAGACGATGCGCCGCCGTTGGGGTCTCCTGCACAAATTGCTCAAGCAAAGAGCGCACCACATCAGGCGCGGCATCGGGCTCAAAGAGCAACGTTGGCCGTTGTTCCAACACGTCTGCCACCAACGAAATCGCCAGCGGGTGACCATGCGTAAACTCAGCAATGCGCGTATGTTCGACGGTGGCAATGGCGCGCAATCCCAAATAGGTGCGGCTTTCTTCGGGCGTTAGATTGCGCAACGGTAAGATCTGTAGCAGACTCTGCCAGCCTGGATCGGCGCGCCAGGCCGCTGCCGGTGGGTTGCGACCGGCAAAGACGATCAGGGTATTGGCTGGTAACTGAGGCAAGAATGTATCCCGCAGCCAATTTTCCAGCAAGGCCAGCGCTTCCGAGGTGTCGATCATGATCACCGTTCGCTGCGCGCGGGCGATCAAGGCGTCCACGGGATTGGCGGGCGGTGTCAGGCCAAGGGCTAAGGTTAAGGCGGCGATAAAAGACTCTGGGGACGGTTCGATGTTGCGGGCATCCATGTAAACGGGCTGTGCTTGGGCTGCTTCCGTCAAAAGCGCAAACTCGTGCAGCAAAGAAGTCTTGCCAACACCACCGGGACCAAAAACATAGAGCACAAAGAACGGTGGCTCGGCGGCCGCCACGGCGGCCTGAAAGAACGCTTTTTCGGTGTCGCGCCCGACAAAATGATGGTGACGGGCGACTTGTAAGCGATCTCCGATTCGTGATGCCATACATCACTCTCCAGCAAAAGCAAACCTTGCTATACGGAAAATAGGCGAAATTTCAGGCGCGAATAACCAGCACGTAATCCACAAGAAT
>JAPLGZ010000368.1 GCA_026389895.1 Chloroflexota bacterium
ACGCCACATAACACGATTCAGAGCACCGCTGCGCACATCCAAACCGTCAATCCGCTCTATGTCTTCTTAGAGCGCTATATGGATTCTTACGTGGCCGAGATGCGCGCCTTTATCGAATCTATCCAAAACGATACGGAGCCACTGGTGAGCGGGCTCGATGGCCGTATTCCAGTCGTGATGGGATTGGCGGCCTGGAAATCCTATCTTGAACATCGCCCAGTCAAGTTGAGCGAAATTGAAGGATAGAGCCACAACTCAAACAATGAAATATCGGTTAGCCAGCCGCAATCGGATTGGTTTATTCTTACTTTTAGTGACAGTTATTCTGCTCTACAGTTTCCGTCATCCCCTCCTCATTAAACTGGGGGCGTATCCCTTTGTCCAAAGCGAATTAAAAACCAGTGATTTAATTGTGGTAATTTCGGGGACATTACCCGAAATTCACTATGGGATCGATTTGTACAAAGCCGGATACGCCCCCAAAATCCTCTTTGTCGGCGATTTTCCCGTTGAATTGACGGTCATGAGCCAAGAACCGTTTGAAGTGGCCGAAAAACCGTGGGAAGAGATCGCCGGGCATATGGCTGTTAGCGCTGGTATTCCGCAAAGTGCGCTCTTGTTTAGCCATGTCTTTGCCACAAGCACCTATGAACGGGTGGCCAGTTTTCTCACCATTGCCCAACAGCACAACTTCCACTCACTGATCGTGATCAGCGACCGGCTGCATTCACGCCGCATTGCCGAGAGTGCGCAGAAAATCCGTGGTCAGGATTCGTACGTCATTTTGAGCGCCCCTACGCCATTAGCTTATGTCCCCGAGGGCTATCGTTTCCACCCAGAAAGCTGGTGGGCCAACGAACAAGATTTAAAAGATGTTTTCGATGAATGGATCAAGTTAGGATTCTACTGGGTTAGATACTAAAAAGCGCCTTTCACTCTACTCTTACTACACGAATATCAGGAGATTATAAATTTCGTGATAGTATAAATCGCAATTTGCCATGTTTGCCCTCCTTGTTTGCAAGCCCTGTTGACAATTTTAATTTTCATGTTAGAATTTTGCTATTGTTTAATTTATCTCCAGTAGTCCTTACACTTTTCTTACTCATCTGAATAACCGATAAGCGCACACAATCAACAATTAAATAACCATCAACCAAGCCACTTTTCCAATAACTCGTTCGTCTTTATTTACAATGATCTTGTGGGAGGGGACCTTATGAAATTGAGATTACGCTATCTCACGCTCAGTGCAGTCATGATTACACTGTGTATCTTTTTCGCTGTGCATGGAGTCATCCTGGCAGCCCCGGTTTTCACTGGCGATGCAGCGGCTGACTTTACAAGTCCAGCGGTGATTAAGATCAGCGATATGGCTGGCGATGTGGGCATGCCTTTGCCTGATTTTCCAGCGGGGACGCGCAGTGGCTGGGATATGCGCACCGTCTATCTGGAATATGATCAAGCAGCCGACACTATGTATGTCGGGATCGATTGTATTGTGATCTGTGGCGATGCCGACAACGATGGCGATCCTAATACGACCGGCCCCATTTTGGGTAAGCCAGTTAGTCAAGGTGGATTAGGGGGCAAAGATGTGGCCAATTTTGGCGCGGGCGAATCCTTTGGGCTTCTCATCGATACCAACAACGACTTCGCCGGCGGCACCGGTGGTTTTGAGGTGGTGATTGGCGTAAAAAACAGTGATAGTCTCGCCAATATAGGGGCTTATGCCTACACTGGGAATGTGGGTGGACAGTTGCGCGATACCGGTTGGGGTGCCAAGTTGCCCAATCCAGTGACCCTCTTTGCACCAACCAGCGCCACCACGCCAGATTTAGAATTTTCTATTGCTAATTTTTCAACCCTACCCGGCTTTCCAGTGGGGCAACCCATTCAGAGTTATAAGTTGCAGATGGCAATGGGTTCGATTGTTGATGACGGCATTGGCGAAGATTATGCCCCCGACCAACTAAGTCCTGTCGAAATCACGCCCACGCCGCCGCCGACGGTGCCAGCCACAGAGACCCCCACCACGCTGCCAACGGATACACCAACCGTGACCCCCACGGTTCCAGCGCCAACAGAGACGGCCACAGTCGCTCCCACAGAGACACCGACAGCGTTGCCCACCGATACGCCCACCATGCTCCCCCCAACCAGTGTTCCAACCACCGGGGCGGATCTCAGCCAGATCAATGCTGCTGCGGTGCAGCAGATCCCTGTGATCAGCAAACTCACTGCCAATTCGCAGCCCGCAATGGCGGGTCAGCCGACCCTGCTCGAAATTCCGGCTATCCACCTATCCACGGCCGTAGAGACGATGGGCTGGCAACGGATGGTGGACGCGAATGGGGTGGCCTATAGTGAATGGGAAAACATCGAGTTTGCGGCTGGTTGGCAGAAGAATAGTGCGTTGCCCGGCAGCCAAGGCAATGTCGTGCTCAGTGGACACAACAATATCGAGGGTGCAGTTTTCCGTGATCTGTGGAAGTTGACAGCCGGCCAACAAATTCATGTCTATGCGAACAACAAAGCCTACACCTATCTGGTTGATACAGTAAAGTTGATGCCAGAAACAAATGCCAGTGCAGACCAGCGCATCCAAACAGCAGCGTTTATTCGTCAATCGAACGACTTCCGCTTAACCTTGGTATCGTGCTGGCCACCCAATAACAATACGCACCGGGTCTTTGTCACTGCACACCTGATTCGTCCTAGCGATCAACCAATGCAAGCCGTCATGCGCTAATTTAATCAATTCATAGAGGAGAAGCACATGAAGTATAAAATCCATTTTGCCATGCTTGGTGTGGTTTTTGTGGCGTTATTTGCATTATTCCGCCCCTTAGGCTCTACACCCACCCTGGCCGCGCCTACATTCACCGGTGACGCCGCGGCCGATTTTATAGGACCAGATGTCACTACGGTCAATGATCGATCCACACCAGATGTGGGCCTACCGTTTCTAAACCCACCCACCACAACGGTTGGTTTTCCCACCACAACGGTCAGCGGTTTCGACATCCGAGCGGTCTACCTGAATTATGACCGCGCAACCGATACAATGTATGTCGGCATCGATTGTTTCGTCATCTGCGGCGATGCTGATGGTGACGGCGATCCCAATGTGACAGGCCCAACCCTTACGGCCTTGAGCGGCACGGATGCCGCCGATTTCGGCGACGGGGAATCTTTTGGTCTCCTCATCGACACGGATAATAATTACATCACCGACACGATTACCGATACCAACGCCGCCAACTTTAATGTGGTCGTGGGCGTCCGCGATGATGACAACCTCTCGGCCATCGGCGTTTACTCCTACACGGGAAGCGTGGGTGACCAATTGGCCAATAGCCCGTGGGGCCCCAAATTGCCATATACGGTGACACTATTTGCCGCGCCGAGCAGCACGGCGCCAGATTTGGAATTCAGTATTGCCAACTTTTCTAAACTGCCAGGATTTCCAGCAGGCGATCCGTTGCCGCCCTTTAAGGTGCACATGGGCATGGGTTCACTGGTCGATGATGGCATCGGTGAGGATTTCTTGGAAGTCAGCTCGATCGTCATTACCCCAACGGCGACAGTGACACCCACCGTGACTGTGACGGCAACCGTAGGCACACCTGCGGCCACGGAGACGCCGGTCTTGACACCAACCGTCCCCATCACGCCAACGGCCACGGTGACACCGACACTCACGCCAACAAGCACGGTGCCGGCTCCCACTTCTGTGCCAACCACGGGCGCCGATCTAAGTTTCTTCGCAGCCCCAGCCGACATCGACAGCATCAGTTCAACGGGCGCGGCAGACAATTTGCCGACGCAAGCGGTTAACAGTGGAATTGGCCCAGATCGGTTACAGATTCCGGCGCTAGATTTGGATATTGCCGTGGCAGAAAAAGGCTGGCAACTGGTGACCCAGAAAAATGGTGCGCAGATCAGCCAATGGGATGATGTTCGCAATGCCGCGGGTTGGCACAAAAATAGCGCTTTGCCCGGCGAGATCGGCAATGTCGTCATGAGTGGGCACAACAATATCTACGGTTCGGTCTTCCGCGAGCTCAATTTGCTCAAAGGTGGCGAAACAGTCTACATCTGGAAAAATCGCGTGCGTTATGCCTATATCGTGGACAAGGTTAGCATCTTGCCCGAGAAATATGCCAGTAAAACGCAGCAAGCCATCAACGCAGCCTATCTGCAACAGACGGATGATCAACGCTTGACGCTGATCACTTGTTGGCCGTTGACAAGTAACACGCACCGTGTCTTTGTCACCGCCCATCTGGATGTCGAGCGGACTTATATTCGGTAAGTAGGCAACCCCTTCCCGCGTTTTCGAAAACGCGGGAAGGGTTGCTGAGTCGTTACGATGGTAGACAGGTAAATCCGGTTTATCTACCTGTCTACCTATCTTTCTCTGGCGGCTCGCCTAATTTCCCCATTTTTGTACAATCCCAGCCCCTGTTATACTAGCGTTGAAATGGCTCGTTGGCTTTGCAGCAGCAATAGCGCGCTCATTTTCAACGCTTCCTTCTTGTCACCAAGCAATTTAATCTCTCAAAAGGAAACGATCAATGGCAGAATTAAACTATACAACGATTCAAGATTACCTGACCACGCTCGTGCCCGAGCGACCATCAGAATTTCAGACGATGGAAGCGTACGCGCAGAAGACCAATTTCCCGATCATTGGACCGGTCGCTGGGCAACTTTGTTATCAGGTTGCGCGCATGATCGGTGCGCGCAGCGTCTTTGAACTCGGCTCTGGCTATGGCTATTCAACAGCTTGGTTTGCCAAAGCCGTGCAAGAGAATGGTGGCGGTGTGGTCCATCACGTCGTGTGGGACGAAAAATTGTCACAAATGGCGCGCCAACACTTGGGTGCGCTGGGTTATGGCGCGATGACCCATTATCATGTTGCCGAAGCTGTCCAAACATTAAAACAGACAGCCGGCCCTTTTGATCTGATCTTCAATGACATTGACAAAGAAGGGTATCCCGATTCGCTGCCCGTGATTGCCGAAAAATTGCGCCCAGGCGGTGTCCTGATCATCGACAATATGTTCCGCGGTGGTGGCATCTTCGATGCGAGCGATCATTCAGCATCCACGACCGGGGTACGCGAATTCACCCGCCTGATCACCACCGACCCTGGTTGGATTGTGACACTGGCGCCACTGCGCGATGGCTTGATTGTGGCGATTAAAAAGTAGCTATTTATATACGATGAGGAGACGATCCGATCTTGGACAAACAAACGACGGTGGGTGAATTACGCGCGGCAGTTCAGCAATTTGTGGCGGCCCGCGATTGGCAGCAGCACCATACGCCCAAAAATCTTGCCATGAGTATTGCGATTGAAGCAGCCGAGATTATGGAGCATTTCCAGTGGTTGACGCTTGAGCAAAGTGCAGACTTGGTGAAAGATGCCGAAAAACGGGCCGAAGTAGCCGATGAACTAGCCGACGTGTTGATCTATTGTCTGAGCTTTGCCAACAGTGCCAACATTGATGTTAGCCGAGCGATTCAGACCAAATTAATCCGCAACGAAACCCGCTTTCCAGTGGCCGAAGCCCAGAAGCGCCCCTAAAACGGAGCCCTCCCCACCTGCCCAACAACCCGATCTATCGGGCTAGATAGGACATGTCATCTCCGATCTAGTCCGATATTTTTATTCATTACCTACGGGTTAATCGATCAACACCCGGCGCAGAGACTTCAGGTTTTGCTAATCTATCCTGCCGACTCGCGCGCAGCAGACCAAAGCCCAACCAACCATAAGCAATCGCCAGCAACAACCCCAACGCCGGTTCCAAATCTAGCACATTCAACGGTTTGCCGACAAACACGACCAGGATAAAGAGCGCTAAACCGACGCCATACCAACCCAACCAACGCGAAAAGAGAGTGGCATTTTTTATGATTACCAGCCCATTCAGCCCCAGCCAGATCCCCAGAAAAAGATCAGAACTGAGCCGCAGCAATAAGCCCATTTCGCCGACAATTAAACTGAGAACGCGCAGCGTGGCCGGATCCGCAGGCTCGGTGCTATTCACATAGGCTTGGGCAAGAATGGGCGTCACGCCCGCGTTGACAAGCGGGCCAAGAACTCCCAGCGCAACACCTATCATGCCCGCCGCGCCGGCAATCCGTACGAGCGTGGGATGATACGATTTTAACCATTCATACAGGGCCAACGGCACAGGTAAAAGCGCCACGACAGAGAGCAGAAAAATCCAATACAAGCCAGTATAGGCGCCCACATGAATCGCCACCCAAGGCAACAGAGTCGCAGGATTATCAAGCATCTCTTCGGTCAAGCCGAGACTAAACAAAAAGCCAAACACATAAAGTAAGGTGAACAAAAACACCCCCGCGGCGACTAGCGCCGCAATGCCACCCCAACGATAGAGGGCTTGCTCGCTTTTATTTTGCATCTTCTCTTTTTCTCCAGACAAATTTAGAAATCAACCTAGGCTTACTTTAGCGACAACAGAGCAGTTCATAGTGGCCAAGTAAATTTCCTTCATCACTTGGCTGGTGTAAAATAAAGAATAAAGCGTGACAATGGAAGTCATTGCCATCAAAAAAACAGGATTAAAACTATGTATGCACTGGCCGTACAACGCGACTTTGTGGCTCAACACTTTTTAATCGGCGGCGACTGGGGCGCCGAAAACGCTTGGCACTCACATCACTACCGGCTGGAAGTGCTCTTGGAAGGCGCCCAACTAGATCAACATGGTTATCTAGTGGACATGGTGAATGTCGAACAAAATCTGGCGCGCATCGTTGCCTATTATCGCGATAAAACGCTCAATGAACTGCCCGAATTTGCGGGCTTAAACCCAAGCATCGAACATTTCACGCGCATTGTCTGCCTGACCCTGGTTGGGCGCATCAAGGCCAACAATCTGAGTGTCAT
>JAPLGZ010000169.1 GCA_026389895.1 Chloroflexota bacterium
GCCTCATCGACCGTGGACAATTATTGGGAACTGTGCTGGGATTGGTGAGTAACCATTTCTTATTGGCTAGGCGCAAACGTCATTTCTACCGGCGTCTGCAAAAAGCCTTGGGTGATCAGCCCACGCCGTTGACAGCCTTGCGCGCCGATGAGCTAACCGCCTATTATCGCACGCTCGAACAACAATTGTTGACACGATGGGATGCGCCGCTGGTCAACGATTTTTTTGCCATGATCTTCTATGGCGTGTTGCGTAAATTAGTCATGCAGTGGTGTGGTGACCTGGCCGGTACGTTGCAAAACGATTTGCTGACCGGCGAAGGCGGAATGATCAGCGCCGAGCCTGCACAGCGCGTCTGTGCGCTGGCCCAACTGGTGGCCGATGATGCCGAATTTGTGGCGCTCTTGCAGCGTGGTGAAAGAGCGGCGATTGAGCGGGCTCTGGCGCGACGTAGTCAATTTGCTGAAGGTTATCATACCTATCTGGAAAAATTTGGCGACCGTTGCGCCGACGAATTGAAGCTAGAAAGCCCAACCTTGCAGGATGATCCACTGCCACTCTTGCGCTCGATTGGGCACCTGGCTGGCCAGGTGAAGCCGTCCTCTGCGCCCAAAATGAACGCTGGCGGGCAGACGGTTCGTCTGCTGGCGGAGCAACGCGTTCAGGGTGCGCTTCGTGGCAAACCGCTCCAGCAGCTGATCTTTGGATGGGTGCTCAAACATGCGCGCCGCTGTGTGCGGGACCGCGAGAATCTACGCTTCGAGCGTACGCATGTTTTTGGCCTCGCCCGCCAGATTTTCGTCGAGTTGGGGCGGCGTTTCTATGCTTTGGATCTGCTCCAGGAACCGCGTGATATTTTTTATCTGGAAGTGGCCGAGATTCTGGGCTTCGTCGAAGGGACGACTACCTGTACAGATTTGCGCGGCTTGGTCGAGGTGCGCAAATCGGAATTCGCCCGTTTTGCCCAAATGGCGCCGCCGGCGGCGCGTTTTAGCACCCGGGGCATTGTGCATCAAGGTAATTTCTTTCAGCCGGATCACTTGCCCGCCGCGGATCCGGCTGAATTGAACGGCAGGCCATTCGCACGTGACGAATTGCACGGCATTGGTTGCTGTCCTGGCGTTGTGCGTGGGCGAGCGCGGGTTGTCACGAACCCAGCCACGGCGCGACTCGTGGCCGGTGACATCTTGGTGGCAGAGCGCACCGATCCCAGTTGGATCATGATCATGCCCGCAGCGGCTGGCCTGTTGGTGGCGCGGGGTAGCTTACTGTCGCATGCCGCGATTGTTTCGCGCGAATTAGGCATCCCCTCCATTGTCAGCCTGACTGGCCTGACCGACTGGTTGACCGATGGCGAATGGGTGGAAATGGATGGCAGTACGGGTGTGGTGAGAAAGGTGGGAGAAGGGGAGCGGGAGACAGGGAGACAAGGCGCTACAACCTGATGCTAATCCCTAATCCTGTATCCCTACTCCCGAGGCAGAAGGCCAGCCGAAATCTGTCCCTTTGTCGTCCACTCTCCTTGTCTCCTTCTCTCCCACACTCCCAAGAGGATGAACGCTTTTGACCAGTGAGATCAGCACTAAGGCTGACTTTTCGATGATTCGTTATGCGCAATGTTGGGAAGATGCCGATATTTTGTTGGCGGCATTGGCGATCGAGCCGCAGCATGTTTGCCTTTCGATTGCCTCTGCTGGAGATAACACACTGGCGCTAGTGAGCAAGGGGCCACAACGGGTGATCGCACTGGATCTGAGCCCGGCTCAACTGGCGTGTTTGGCATTACGCGTGGCGGCTTATCGGACACTGGAACATGCCGAGTTATTAAGTTTTATCGGCGCCCGTCCTGCCCAACGGCGGGCTGATTTTTACCGGCGTTGCCGTCCGCTGCTTTCCGCCGATGTCCAACATTTCTGGGATGCCAACTCTGCGGGGATTGAGCAAGGGTTTGGAACGATTGGTAAGTTTGAACGTTATCTAAAGTTGTTCGGCACCCGCATTTTGCCTTTCTTGCAGACTAGTCGCACACGCGCGGCCTTGTTGCAACCTCGCTCAATCCCAGAACGCCAACAATTTTATACGCAAGTTTGGGATAGCTGGCGGTGGCGGGCGTTGTTCAAATTGTTTTTCTCGCGCTGGATCATGGGGCGGCTGGGGCGTGATCCAGAATTTTTTACCTATGTAGAATCTAGTGTCGCCGACCACATTTTGACGCGCACAAAGTATGGCCTCACTGCGCTCGATCCCAGCGAAAACCCCTATTTGCAGTGGATTCTGCTCGGCCATCACGGGACGGCGTTGCCTTATGCGCTGCGAATTGAGAATTTTGACGCCATCCGCACCCACCTGGATTGTCTGGAATGGCGCTGCCAGTCGGTGGAAGATTATTTGCTCGAGTGTGCCCCGAACACGATTGACCGTTATAATTTGAGTGATATTTTTGAATATATGGCGCCCCAGCGTTATCAAACGGTATTAGAAAAGTTAGTGCGGGCTGGCCGCAAAGGGGGGCGGCTGGCCTATTGGAATATGTTGGCCCCGCGTCACCGGCCAGCGAGCATGGCGGCGCAATTGCGCTCACTAAACGATCTGGCGCAGCGCTTACATGCCCAAGATAAGGCATTTTTTTACAGCGCATTTGTGGTTGAGGAAATTGTGTGAGAGAAGGGAGCGGGGAAGGTAAAGAGAGATTGGAGATTAACTTCGACAATCTCTCTTTACCTTTCCCGCTCAAATTCCGCTTGGAGATCCATCTATGCTTGCCAGTAATTGGCACAAAATTATCCTCGTGGCCGGGTGTATCACTGGGTTGATGGTGGTGCTTTCGATCGTCCAACGCCGGCGCCATCTCCATGCAGAAATTGCACGCAAATTAATGCATATTGGCTCGGGTTTGGTGGCGCTCGCCCTGCCCTGGCTCTTTACCGAAAACTGGCCAATCGTTGTCTTGACCGTGCTGGCCACATCTGGGATGTTGGCCGCCAAATATATGAAGCGATTGCAGGACAATTTGGGCGCGGTCACTGGCCGTGTTCTGCGCAATACGTTGGGCGAAATCTGTTTCCCACTTGGCGCCGGCATCCTGTTCATCTTGGCCAAAGGGGACGTGTTGCAGTACAGCATTCCGATCCTGATCTTGACCTTTGCCGATGCAACGGCGGCCTTAATTGGCGTCTTTTATGGCGTGATGCGTTATACCACCTCGGATAGGACAAAGACCCTGGAGGGATCGCTCGCCTTTTTTCAGGCGGCCTTTCTGAGTACACTGGTCCCGCTTTTGCTCTTTACAGAACTTGGACGCGCCGAAACTCTGTTGATTGCGCTCCTGATGGCACTGCTCTCTATGTTGCTGGATGCGATCGCCTGGTGCGGGCTGGATAATTTGCTCATTCCTGTCTTGAGCTTTCTGGCCTTGCGCGCCTTCCTGCATTTGGACGCTTGGATTTTGACCTTGCAACTGATCGCGACCCTCACTTTGTTGATCTTTGTGCTTGCTTGGCGAACACGAACTACCCTGAATGATAGTGCCGTGTTGGCAACAGCCGTCTATGGCTATGGGTGCTGGGCGTTGGGCGGCTGGCAATGGGTGCTGCCGCCATTAACGCTCTTTCTGGGCTATAACCTGCTGTCGCCGCCCGACGTAGAAGATCACACGCGCCCGTACACGGTGCAAGTTGTGCTCGGGGTTGGCGCGGTCGGGCTCTTTTGGTTGATCTTGGCTGATCTCTTTGCGCATCGAGCCTATTACTTTCCCTTTATGCTCAGCTTTGCAGCCCAACTGGCCATGATCGGTTCGGCGCGCGCGTTGCGGGTGACGGGGCCTCGCGCCGCTCGGTTGCTGTTGGCGCGCAACGTTGTGGTCAGTTGGCTGCTCCTGTTCATTCCCTTTGCCCTGATCGACAGGGTACGTCCGGCTGGATGGCGCTATGCCATCAGCGCGCTGCTCAGTATTGGCATTGCTGTGACGCTGTTTGCTTTCACCCAAGGTGGGCCAGACGGTTATCGCAACGCCACACCTCGGTGGGTGTGGCAAGCTTTGAGTGCTGGGTTGGCTTCGTTGATTGGTCTAGCCATGGTGCAGATCGTGTGAGCTACCCAAGCCTAAAGGCGTTGGGCTTCGGACGGGCTGATCGGCTTACAAGCGCCAGAATCATGTCGGTATTGTGCGCTTCTACTGAAGCGTCGCCATCCCGTTGCGTGACTTTCCGTGGCTCCTACGGTAGTTGAAGAAAACACTTCGACCTGTGAACGTCAAATGTTTTACGTCCAGAACGATTTCTCTGGACAACCAGCAACATTCGGTTTTTAAGGTGCTATACTAGGCGTATAGCACGCAAGGACGAAAAAAGATTGGGACTATTGGCTTACAACGACCGCAACATCGAAATAATCGGGCTTGGCAAGCGAGGCTGTCCTGTCGGTATGTACGTTTGGCGATGGTGCCTGGGTTGAATATTTGGAAATGTAGGTGAACTTAACGATGATGCGCCTCATGCAGGCCGTTACGCTAGAAGAACAGAACCGCTTTTGTGCAATGCTTGGCGCTTATCCGCTTGTGCCAACGGTGCCCTCGATGCAACAGGCTGACGAACATTGGTTGGTTGTCGGGGAACAAGGCCAGACCCTGGCGCGCTGCTCACTCTGGTGGCGCCATGTGCCAGACTTTCCGGCGAATCTGCGCAACGTGCCGGCCACGTCAACTACGGTTTCTGCCTTTCCAGGGAAAAGCGCGGCGTGGGATAAACTGGGCTTGATCGGCCATTACGCCGTATCCGAGCCGGCCGCGGCGCCTCTGCTGCTTGACCATGCCTGCGCTCGATTGGCGGCTCAACATCGCACCCTGGCCGTTGGCCCCTTAGATGGCAACACCTTTCGCCCCTACCGGTTACTCACAGAACGCGCACTGGATGGGATCACCCACCCACGTTTTTTCCTGGAACCGGATAATCCCGATGCGTGGCCTGACCAGTGGCGGGCCAATAATTTTCGACCACTGGCGCACTACTTTTCGGCCATTGGCGAGCTGGGCGTGCAAGATGCGCGTACAGGGCGCGCAGTTCAACCGGTGGCGGAGCAAGGCGTCCAACTGCGCCCGGTTGAACTTGCCCATTTTGCAGAGGAGATCGAGCGCATCTATCAAGTAGTGACCCAAAGTTTTCGCCAAAACTTTCTGTACGCCCCCATCGAGTTAGCTGAGTTTATGGCCCAATATGCGCCAGCGCGCGCCTATATCCAGCCCGCGCTGGTGCTGTTGGCCGAACAAGCCAACGAACCAGTTGGGTTCATCTTTGCCTTGCCCGATTGGGCACAGGCGCAACGTGGCGAACCCGTTGACACGGTGATTGTGAAAACCGTAGGGGTTGTGCCGCGCCTGAGCGGGGTAGGGCTGGGCGGATTGTTGGTGGCGCGCTGTCAAGCTGCGGCCTATACGCTCGGTTATCGGTCTGTCATTCATGCCTTGATGTTTGAAGACAACATCTCACGCAAAATTAGCGAACGTTATGCGCGTGTGATGCGGCGCTATACTTTATTTGGGAAGGATTTATAAGTGTAAATCATGACAACAGTCTTTACGTCCGATTATCCTAAGCTTCGTCCGTTGGATATGCGACCCCATACGCAAGCTGGTCAATCGTATATCTTACTACGCGACCCCACGCAACTAAGCGACAAAAATTTGTTGGTGCCCCAATTCCTGGCCGCCGCGCTGGTCTATTGCGATGGCGCCCACGATCTCCAGGCGATTGGTCGGGCCTTTGAACGGCAGCATGGCGTTATGTTGCCTGCCGATCTACTCACGGAATTGTTAGCCGCGCTGGACGAAGCGTTGATGTTGGAGAACGCGCGCACAGCTGCGATGCGCACGCATACATTGGCTGCTTATCGACAAGCACCGTTTCGTCCGCCAGCCCTCGCCGGCCAGGCCTATCCAGCCGAAGTGGGCGCCTTGCAACGTCTGTTTCAACGTTATCTAGACGAGGTGGTGGAGGAAGAGCGTACTGGCGCGAGCACGCTTGTGACCGAGGCTAGAGGGTTACTAAGCCCGCACATTGACTATCGGCGCGGTGGGCCTGTCTATGCCCAAGTCTGGAAGCGGGCTGCGGCGTTGGTTAAACAAGCGGATGTCGTCATTATGTTTGGCACCGATCATTATGGCAGTGACCCCTTTACGTTAACGCGCCAAAACTATGCGACACCCTATGGGGTGCTGCCAACCGCCCAATGGGTCATTGATGCGTTAATCGATGTGATTGGGGAAGAAGCGGCTTTTGCTGGCGAACTGCGCCACCGAGGAGAACATTCATTGGAACTGGTCGCGACCTGGCTGCATCATATGCGTGATGGCGCGCCATGCGCCTTCGTGCCAATTTTGTGTGGCGGGTTTCATTCCTTTATTCGCAATGGGCAGGCGCCGGCCGCCGATCACTTGATCAATTGCGTCATCGAGGCCCTGGGCGTCACGACCCAACAACAGCGGGTTGCGGTGATCGCATCTGGCGATTTGGCGCATGTAGGGCCAGCCTTTGGCGGGCGTCCGCTAGACCAGACTGGGCGGACGCGGCTCCGTGCGGCCGACGATACATTGATTGAGGAGATGTGCTACGGCCGTGCAGATGGCTTTTTTGAAGCAATCCGCAGCGTGCAGGATCGCAACAACGTCTGTGGCGTTGCGCCCATTTATTTGACCATGCGCTTGTTAGCCGCGACGCATGGAGAATGTACGGGTTACGCGACGTGCCCGGCCGACGAGCACGACACCTCAGTAGTAACTGTGGGCGGTGTTTTATTTGGCTAAAAATAAAGTCATCGATTGGCGCTAATTTTCGTGGAACAAACGGTTAGAGGCGTTCGTCATTCTTATAGCAGGGCAAAACTCACGAAACGATGAGGATTCCCCTAGATTTGAAAATAAAATTACTAAAATCAGTTATTCAAATGTAGAAAGGTGATAAGATTATGATGAACCAAATCAGCCAACGCCGCTTGACGCTCGGTGTGGCGGCTACCTTACTGTTCAGCACCCTAGTCCTTGGTCTGTTCGGTCTGTTCCGTGTCCCAGCGGTCAAGGCTCAGGATGCAACAACCTCGACGCCCCGCACGATCACTGTCGTGGGGGAAGGCAAGGTCAGCATTAAGCCCGATATGGCGTTGGCCACCATTGGGGTTGAAGTGATCAAGCCAACGGTCAAGGAGGCCAGTGCTGAAAATAAGGCGACAATCGCAGCTGTGTTGGAGGCTTTAAAGGCCCAGGGGATTGCCGAAAAGGATATCCAGACTTCCGGTTTCAGCATCTATGCAGAGCGCTATAATCAAGATGGCGCTAGTGAGCAGATTCGCTATCATGTTAGCAACAATGTCTCAGTTGTCATCCGCAATTTAGATAAAGTGGGTGATACATTAGATGCCGCGATTGAAGCGGGGGCTAACAATATTTATGGCGTCAATTTCAGTGTCAGCGACCCCACGAAATTGGAATCTGAGACTCGTGCCAAGGCTATTGATAATGCCAAAGCAAAAGCAGCGGATTTGGCTAAACTGACTGGTGTTACCGTGGGTGATGTCGTGAGTGTCAGCGAAGTTGTTGGTGGCAATGGTGGCGGCGTTTATCAAAGTAACTTTGCCAAATCGGACATGGCCATGGGTGGCGGCGGTGCCACACCGGTCAATCCTGGCGAATTGGAACTATCGATGCAATTGCAAGTGGTTTATTCGATTGCCGAGTAATGCTTGTTAAAGTAAAGCGGGCATAAAAAAGCGGGGCTAACTATCAGCCCCGCTTTTTTATACCCGTGCGTGCGTTTTAATAGAGTGCATCATATGGTTTGGCAACGTCGGCTGACACCGGTAAAAACACTTGAAATATCGTGCCTACACCTGGTGTGCTGCATACCCGAATGGCGCCTTTATGCGTCTTGATGATATCGATGGTAGCCGTCAAGCCAATGCCTGTCCCCGTTGCTTTCGTCGTAAATTGTGCTTCAAAGATGCGATTGAGCATTGCTTGGTGCATGCCACTTCCTGTATCGACGACTTGAAAATAGACATAATCTTCCGACGGTATATTTTGCATGTCAAATTGTTGATACATTTCAAGCCTAGACGTTTGACCCGTAGCAATCGTGATCCGCCCTGGTATCGCGTCGATCGCTTCTGCTGCATTGAGCAACAAATTCACTTATTGACTAACTTTGGTTCTAGCAGTTCCACGGTATCTTGTATCACTCTGTTTAGGTCGATCGTCGCTAACTCGGAGATCTGATGACTCATGTCAATCAACAATTGGCTGGAGATATCGGCAGCGCGTTTGGTGGCCCGCACCGCTCGTTCGATATAGTGATGGGCAGGATGGTCAGCGGGCAATTTAGTCAAGGCAATGGACGAATGGCTGAGGATAATGGCTAGCAGGTTGTTAAAGTCATGGAGCAGACCCGTCGACCACCATTCATCATGCTCGGCGTATTGCTGACGATAAGAATCTAATTGGGCTGAATCAACGGCGAGTGAATTAGTGAGGGGATAAGAACCAGGAAAATAGGCGACAGACGATGTATATTGCAACGAACTATCCGTTTCAGAAAGATCGCCGGCCTGCCGATGCGAATGGGTTTGGGTAAGCAAAATAATTACTCGCTTTAGCGTTCAAATTGAAACATGCTGATGCGATAGGCAGCATAGTGGCCGCAGTGGATGGTGACATTGGTTTCCAGTGAATATGCTACACCGTAAAAAATGGGTTATATTCTCAATGAAACAGGGAGAATATAACCCATAAAATTCTTGGAAGGCACAATCAATCGATGCTTACTTGCTTGCACCAATGGATTCTGAACGGACTAAATAATTTAGGCAGCTGCATAAACTTTGTGTAGCCAGGCCGTTGGTTGAACTTCAATCAGCGGCTTTTCTGCGTTTTCACTTCTTGTTAGCAGTTGGAGCACAAAATCTCGCAATGTCGCAGCTTCAATTGTGCGAATCTGTTGCACTTCTTCCTGCGTTAATGCAAAGGTTTCGCCGTTATAACCACTGGTCACGGCTTGAAGTGGATCGCTAAGCAACAAACTGCAAAATTTACGATTGACAACGGCCGCTGTCAATAACCGATTTATCTCTTTGCTTTGGGGTAAAGTTTGAGTCGTTAATTCGGTCTGGTTTGTACGTTTTCGATAATCGCGCCGTTCTACGCTTTCGCGCGAGGGCTATAGTTGGCATCATAAAATTCTCGCCTTTACCTTATGAACTTATCCGAGAGTAGATGTTAATCGACCGATAAATATTGATCGACCGGTAAATATTAATAGAGTGATAAATGTTAATCGAATGGCTTTTCATAAAGATCACTTACCTTAGTCGTTAGCTGGTAATTTGGTTGGGCTTTTTATTCATCTTTAGGCCACCTGATTCCCACAACAGCCAAATGGCGCCAAGAGCAATCAATAGATCCCCTAGGCTAAAAGCTGCTTTGTACGGAAACCAGCCTGGTAATACAAAACGATCAGAAAGCCACTCAAGCCGGGTTTGTGCTGGCGATAAAAGGATGTCTTTTGAGCCGCCGACACGGCTACCCATCTGCCAATCGGTGATTGGTGCATCCAGCTTCAGCTTGGTCAAAGTTTCCCGACTGATGGGCATCAGCCCACCATTTAAAACAATGACAGTTAAATTTAAAATTAAGCCTAGTCCAAGCACCCAAAAAGCGCGATGTCTACGGTTGAACCAAGCAAATAGTAGCAAAATTGCCTGTGAACTAATCAGGGCGGTAGCCGCCCACTCCGTCGTTACTGCTCGCCGCGTGAGCGGTAAATAAAAGGCGGCCCATTGTGGTATAAAAGCAACGAGCACCAGCCAGATTGCGTGCAGATCAGGGATTAAAAAGGGACGTTTGCCAATTCTAGCCCGTACTGCGCCAACCAAAAGCCCAATAATAACGGCCAAAAGTAAGATCAATGATTCACCACAGAAATGTGAATTTGTTTGGGTTGAATAATGACCTCAGCAATGTCAGCTCTAATTAATGATTCCCGGTCATAGGAGCGCCAGCACCCAAAACAAAAAGAATCAACGTCCCAATCGCTAAGGCGGCTCGCACGTGTTGTTGGTTTAGGCGGCTGGCTTTTACGCTCATGTTGAACAGTTGGCTTTTCATGGTTGGTTTCTCCTTCAACAGGTTGTCTTGCAATACAAGGTGACGAATTTGTTTTTGCTCTGTTTTCTTTACTTCGTTCTCTCTAACTGACTATTTTTTTATTTTCGCATCGGGTAGGCATCAAAGGTGGCATCAAAACAGGCTCAAACGGGACCAATTTTCGAGATCTGATGAAATTAAACAAAATAGCCTGTTATAAGTGCCGCTAGTACAAGAATTGTATGGTTATTATCCTGTAAATGTTGTTACATTTTTCTTGCAAATAAATATTATTATCTTATTTTGAGTGTTTGTGAAGTTGAAAAGTAAGCCGTCAAAGTGGGTTGGGGGGCAGGTAGAGGTAGCATCTGAAAGAAAAACCGTGGGCGAAAATAAGCGGGCTTTTCGAAAAGCCCGATTATTTTCGCCCACGGTAAAGCCTGAGAATTATTCGCGTAGTCGAGCGTTTTGCGCTTTTCTACTCCTGGGAAAGCTGATTTAATTAGAAATTATAATAAAGTGAAGCGTTCCTAATAGTAAAGGAGAGAGAGCATTCGGCGCGCGCTTTGGATTCGCTGCCTGATAGTATATGTTTGTACCGTTTGTTTTTGTAGGGCGGACGTAGGCAAGTGGGTGCAGAGAATCACCGAGAAATCACATAGTAAATAGCGGAAATCTCAGCGCATTAATAGGGCAAATAACTCAGTTGTCTGCGGCGAGGGAGGGGCGTCAATTTCATCTAAGAGCGCCCGCTCACATTGCGCATATTGGCGAGCAATAGCGCTACGATTGCCGGTGGCGGCATGAATGCGCATCACCAAACGATGCGCATCTTCTAAACAAGGATCATCGAGCAAAATTCTTTGGCAACTGGCCAAAGCCGCGTGATGATCGCGGGCTTCTAGTTGTAACTCCGCCAGGGTGAGGCTGGTCTCTATGAAGATCTGTTGCAGATGCTCGCGTTCGGCCCAGACCCAGGTTGCATCCACATCGGGCAGAAAATGGCCGCGGTAGATTTGTGTGGCGCCCGCATAGGCGGCAATCTTGCCGACTGGATCGGTGGCTATATCGCCTTCTTCCACTTTTCTTAGGAAATTTTCTAGATCATACTCATAATCTAATACACGGTTAAAGCGATAGATTTCATCTTCAAAAAGAATCACTTCTTGATTTAAGGCGCTACGCAGCCGGTACATGGTATTTTTAAAGCGGGTTCTCAATTCTGAGGGGGCTGCATCAGGCCAAAAGAGCGTGCCCACTTGTTCCTTTGTTAACCCTGCAGGATGGGCTAACAGACAAAAGAAGAGATCGCGTGCGGCCTGAGTTTGCCATTCGCTGCTGCTGATCAACTTGCCATCAACGATTACCTCGGCGCGGCCAAAGGCGCGGATCACCAATTTGGGCGGAATATGGGCAAAGAGCTGCGCCAACTCTGGTGAGATTGTCTGCCGCAATTGTCGGCTGAGCGTTGGAATCGATTGCTCAAAGGCCGTAATCTCGCTGACCAGCCGTTTCAGACGCGTATTCAAAGCAGCTTCCTGCACCGGGGCTGTGCGTAAAAAATCTTTGAGCACGCGCAGTGTCGTGACCAGTGGATGGCGATTTTCCAACGCCTGCACAATACTTAATCCCTGCGCCAGATTGGTTTGCATGTTTGGCAAATTACCAAGCGTCTGCCAAGCCCCGGCCAAGAAGAAGTGAATATTTGCTTCTTCGGTGGGCTGTGCTTCTTTGGCAAAGTATCCTTGCGCCTCGATCAAAGGTTCAATGGCCGCATCGGCTTTGCCCTGCGTGAAGTAATGTCGACCCATCGCCAATTGATAAAAGCCCCATTCATAGCTAGATTTACGATCCAGCACCATCTTACTGACAGCATTTAACCGGTCAAACGCCTGTTCCCAGTCGTCATTCGCACTGGCGACCCTGGCTAACGCCAATTCTAGGTAAAGCAACACAAAATGCTCATTAATTTGTTGAGCCACGTTTAGCGCTTGGCTATAGAAACTCTGCGCAATCGCCCACATGTCTAGCTCAAAGAAGATATCGCCAAGGCTTGTCAACGCAAAAACGCCCAGGCGTGTATAACCACTCCGTTCTGCACATAGGCGTGCCTCTTCCAAAAATTTTAAAGCCTGTACATAATCGCCTTGTTGGTGCAGTAACACACCCAAGTTGTTGAGTACGGTCGCCTGGGCCGAAACGTTGGTGAGTGTACGCCAGATATCGAGCGCTGCCTGGAAGAGTGGGCGCGCTTGCTTATTGTGGCCACGCAATGAATGAACAACGGCAATGTCGGTTAAAACATCGGCCCGATTTTGTTGATCGTCGAGCGCTTGGAAGGCCTCTAGGGCTTGCTCTAAGAAATTGATGCTATCACTGAGTTCGCCTTCTAAGCGTAGGCTGAAGCCTTTACAGCGGAGGGCCAACGCTTTGACGAATAAACTTTCTGGTGGCTGGTTACTCCGCTTTTCGATCAATTGTAAAACTTGATCCGCATCATTTACCGATGCCTGGTAATCGCCCAAAAAGCGATGCGCCACGGCCCGGCGCACAAGGGTATACGACAAATGGAGCGTATCGTTGTTCTTGTGGAGCCCCTGTTCAGCTTGATTAAACAAGCGCAAGGCCTGGGCCACCTCACCTTGTCTTGAAAGCACCTCCCCCTTGATCGAGAGCAATGCGGACCGAGTGTTGATAAAGCCCTCGGGTAAGTCGGCTAGCCAACTGGCTAGCAAGGGGACGCGCCCGGCATTCAGCAGAAGCTGCCCGGCTTGTTCAATTAAATCGGCGATGGCGGGGCGATTGGCTAGCCGTTGATACAATTGATGCGCCTTTTCCCAAGCCTGTTCTCGCATGTAGACCGTCGCCAGCCGCTCCAGGATGATGGCTTCTTCGGTTGGGTGTTCTTCTGCCAATTGCTTTTGCAAGAAATCTTGGAAGAGATGGTGATAGCGCAGGGTGGTGCCGTCTTCACCGACAGGGAGGACAAAAAGATTGCGTTGAGAAATCTCGGCTAGCAATGTTTCCCAGGTGTGACCGGGCGGCTGCCATTTAGGCTCAAAGATTGCCTGGCAGATAGCCGCATCAAATTCACCTAATACAGAAGTGCGTAATAGAAAATTGCGGATAAATGGTGGTTGTTGCTCCAGCACTTGTTGAATCAGATAGTCATATAAATTGATCCCGGCTGCTCGCATGACGCGCATTCGCCCCGAAATATTGCGCAGTTTGCTCTGTGCCGACAGCAGCAGGCCTGTGATCCAACCTTCGGTTGCTTTGACTAACGCTTCGGCTTCGCTATCTGTGAGCACCTTGTCATAATTTTGCAGGACAAGGCGTTGAATTTCGTCTTTGGCGAAGCTCAGATCTTCAAAATCTAAACCACCCACATAACCGCGTGCAATCAATAAGGCCATATTAGGGACGCTTAATAATTTGCGCGAAGTCAGGATGATGTGGCAGTTTTCATCCACCTGTTGGACGAATTGGCTGATAAAATTGCTGATCACATCGTTGCTGTCGATCAGGTGATAATCATCAATGACCAGCACAAAATGCTCGCGGATATGCTCGTAGAGCTCGTTGACCATCATCGTGACTAATTGATCTACCGTGCCCTGATTATTGGTCATACTTTGCAAGGCGGCCATCGACGCATGACCAAAGTCGGGAAAACGTTGTGTAATCGCCGCAATAAAGTGGGCAAAGAAACGGTAAGCGTCTTGGTCGAGCAGGTCAATCGCATACCAACAGACCGGCAGATCGGCCGTGTGGGCAAAATCGACCAGCAAAACTGTCTTTCCATAACCCGCTGGCGCGACGATAAAGAGTAGTTTATACTCAATTAGTTCGTTGAGTGTATCAAGCATCCGTGGTCTGGAGAGTAGATCCGTACGACGACGTGGTGGAATAACTTTGGTGCGGGTAATTAAATTATCCATACAAGGCCAAACTCCGTGCGTTTCTCCTGTGCTACCGCAAGGATCCATTGTCAGGCTGGCGAAATTCTACTTTGCAACGATCTCAGGCGTTTTCAGCGCGCCAATGCCCGCTTATCTTTTTGATGTAGTGTGGATATCATATCATAAATTATGGATAATTTGTAGTTGCCAATGACGCCAGGGTATATCTCCAGTTTGGCGGGTGCGAGCCACCTGCCGGGCAGTGTTCGGGCACCCACCTAAACCTGGGATACACCTATGATTACATGGGCCATCCATTGTATCGCACTTTTTGACCCAGATTTTGCTGGTCAGCCCAGCGCAGGCGGATCTCCATCATACGCGCTCAATAATCGTCGCAATGCCCATCCCACCGCCCGCGCATAACGTGATCAACGCTGTCGCCTGGTCGCGCCGTTCGAGCTCATCCAGCGCTGTACCCAGCAACATGGCACCCGTGGCGCCCAGCGGATGACCCAAGGCAATAGCGCCACCATTGACATTGATTTTATCCATCTGCTCTACCCCCATGTCGCGCATGAATTTGAGCACAACGGCGCCAAACGCTTCATTGATCTCGATTAAATCAATGTCGGCCAGCGTCATGCCTGCTTGGCGCAACGCTTTGCGCGCCGCAGGTGCAGGACCCGTCAGCATAATGGTTGGTTCGTCGCCGACCAGCGCCGCAGCGACAATCCGCGCCCGCGGTTTTCTCTGGAGCACTTCTGCTTGGTCTTTGGATCCCACCAACACCAACGCGGCCCCATCCACAATACCCGACGAATTGCCTGCCGTGTGAACATGTTTGATCTGTTGGAGCTGTGGATATTTGCGCAGCGCAATCGCATCAAAGTGGGCTTCGCCCAACCGCCGAAAGACCGGCGGCAAGGCGGCTAAGGCGGCCAAAGTCGTATCTGGGCGAATATGCTCATCCTTGGCGAGTAATGGCTGGCCCGCCGCATCCGTCACAGGGATCAAGGACTTGAAATAATTGTTCGTTGTGGCCTGCCGCGCGCGTTGCTGTGATAACAGGGCAACCTGATCGAGATCCTCGCGGCTAAAATTTTCCAACGTAGCAATTAAGTCGGCGCTGATGCCTTGTGGCACAAAGCCGATTTTGTCGCTGATCGCCGGATCTTGCATCAGCGCGCCGCCATCCGACCCCATCGGCACGCGCGACATCGATTCAACACCGCCGGCGACAATGAGTTTTTCCCAGCCAGAGCGCACCTTCATTGCCGCCATGTTAACTGCTTCCAGACCAGACGCACAGAAGCGATTGATCTGCACTCCAGCAATGCCCACATCCCAACCGGCGGCCAAGACAGCTGTGCGCGCCAGATCCGCCCCTTGTTCGCCCACCGGCGTCACGCAGCCGAGCACCACATCATCAATCTGTGCTCTGTCCAAAGGCTGACGCTGTTGCAACGTGGTCATGAGCTGCACCAGCAACTCGGTGGCCGTCACGGAATGGAGCGCGCCATTTTCCCGGCCTTTACCGCGCGGTGTGCGAATTGCGTCGTATATATAGGCATCAAGCGCCATCGCAGACTCCTTATTGAACGGTGAACCTCAGGCCCTATTCATTGCGCATCCTATTATGAGCCTGAATTCTTGTTGCGGTCAAGTAGATTGTAGCGGGTAGCAGTGGATCTTGAAGATGAAGCGTGATAAGTGATTTAGGCCTATGTCATCGGCTTAATTCACTCATCACGCTTCACTTATCATGCATTCATTCCCTTCCGTTCAGCCTGCAAAAGCAACCCCCTCATCCCTTTTCGTAAACTCATAGATCCAATCGCCAAACTCCTACGTCAGACCGAGTGATAACATTGCTGTAATTTATATCGGAATAAATCGCTGGTACGGAAATGAATTTTCATCTTCTGTAGGTTAAGTTTTGCCTCTGAAAGGGGACTTATGATGAACCTGAATACGGCTGTACATGATTTGCTGGACTTTGCGACTTCTCGCCGTAATATCGTGCGGGGCAGCATTGGCGGGGGCACGATCGCCCTGGCCAGCGCGTCCGGGTTGGGGCATGCTTTTGCGCAACAGTTGACCGATGTGGATATTCTGCAGTTTGCACTCTCGTTGGAACATCTGGAAGCCAAGATGTACGTCGATATGCTGGCTGCCAATATCCTCACGGGCAAAGAACTCAGCTATCTACAAAGTTTTGGCAGCCATGAAGCCGCCCATGTCAAAGCTTTAACCGATGCACTGGCTGCCGCTGGGGCCACCCCCGTCCAGCCGCTCGCAAAATACAACTTCCCGGCCTTTGACAGCCGCGAAGCCATCCTAAACTTTGCCAAGACTGCCGAAGACATTGGTGTTGGTGCCTATCAGGGTGCCGCCGCGGCGATCAGCAACAAAGATTATCTGGCAGCTGCTGGCAGCATTGTGCAGGTTGAAGCCCGCCACGCCGCCGTGATCAACTTGTTGTTGGGTCTGGATCCTGTACCCCAGGCTGTTACTTCTAGCCTGACCATTGACGAAGTAAAGGCCAAAGTTGGCCCCATTATGGGCGCATAATTCAAGCCAGTCAGCGTTACTGCTTGAAAGGAGCCACGATGAATTATCAGATTAAACGTCATTTAACAAATTTTCTTACGTTAATCACGCTGCTCGCCCTGACCGGTTGCCAGGCAATTACCCAGCCTACGCCGGTGAGTGAGACCCCACCCACCCCGGTTGCCGCACCACCCGCTGCGATGACGGCTGGCGCACTGCGCGCCGCCCTCGACCAATTATTGGGCGAGCACGTATTATTAGCCGCCAGCGCCACAAATGCGGCGTTGCATAGCCGAGACGCTGAGTTTAAGGCGGCGGCCGCAGCGCTTGATGGCAACTCGCAAGATTTAGCGATGACCATTGGCGCGGTCTATGGCGAGGCCGCGGGCAAGGCGTTCTTGCCGCTGTGGCGTAAACATATCGGCTTCTTTGTCGATTATACCAATGGGGTCGCCAAGCGTGACAAAACGATGCAGAATAAGGCGTTGATGGATTTGACGCAATACGCCGAAGACTTTGGCGCTTTCTTAGAATCGGCCAACCCGAATCTGCCTAAAGCCGCCGTCGTTAGCCTGCTCGTGCCCCATGTCAATACCTTGACCGCGGTGATCAATGCCCAGGCGCAAGATGATCACATCACGGCCTATACCGCATTGCGTACGGCGTATGCACACATGGACATGGTGGCCGGCGCCCTGGCCGGTGGAATTGCCAAACAATTTCCCGAACAATTCACGGGCTCAGTCGATGCGCCGGGGGCAGGCTTGCGTTCGACGCTGACCCAACTACTATCTGAGCATGTCTACGTGGCTGCCATGGCCACCAATGCGGCATTAGACGCCCGCGATGATGAGTTCAAAGCGGCTGCGTCGGCGCTGGATGGCAATTCGCAAGACTTGGCCGCGGCGATTGGCTCGGTCTATGGCGAGGCGGCGGGCACGGCCTTCTTGCCTTTGTGGCGCAAACACATTGGCTTCTTCGTGGACTACACCAACGGGGCCGCCCAAGGGGACCAAGCGGCCAAGGATAAGGCGATCTCTGACTTGACCCAATATGCGCAGGACTTTGGGGCATTTCTGGAATCGGCCAACCCGAATCTACCCAAGGCCGCTGTGGTCAGTCTGCTTGTCCCGCATGTGCAAACATTGACCGCGGTGATCGATGCCCAAGCGGCCAAAGACCCAGTCACCGCCTACACAAGCTTGCGCACTGCGTATGCCCATATGCCGATGGTTGCCAATGCCTTGACCGATGGCATCATCCAGCAGTTTCCCGACAAGTTTACCGATGATATGGCGGGCGTGACAGCACCTGACGCCACCACCGCCATGACCGACACCATGATCATGACCGATACTGGGGCCATGACTGACACCATGACCATGACCGATACTGGGGCCATGACTGACACTGAGTCAATGACCGGTACTGAGATGATGACCCGCTCCGAGTCAATGACCAATGCTGAGGCGCCCACGGCGATCACCACGGCCCCGATGTTGCGGGCCAACTTGGATATGTTGCTCGGCGAGCATGTACTGCTGGCCGCCAGCGCCACCGAAGCGGCCCTGCGCGGTCGCCAAGACGAATTTGCCGCGGCCGCCGCGGCCCTTGACGGCAACTCTGTCGATGTGGCGGCTACAATTGGCGTCGTCTACGGCGATGCTGCCCAAGCGGCCTTCCTACCCTTGTGGCGCAAACACATTGGCTTCTTTGTCGATTACACCACCGGCCTGGCCAAAGGTGACAAGGCCATGCAAGACAAGGCCGTCGCCGATCTGACCCAATATGCCGATGACTTTGGCGCTTTCCTGGAATCAGCCAATCCTAACTTGCCCAAAGCGGCGGTTGCGGATCTGCTGCGGATGCACGCCCAGAGCTTGCTTGAGGTCATCAATGACCAAGCGATGGATACGCCGCAAAAGTCCGGTGACCAACTAAAGGCCTATCCGGCCCTGGAAACGGCCTATGCACACATGGATATGTTCGCCAGTGCCCTAGCCAGCGCGATCGCCAAACAATTTCCCGACAAATTCCCTGGGGATGCCCAATCACCAGCGGCGGACTTACGCTCGACGCTAAATCTGGCCTTGGGCGAACACACCTACCTCGTGGCGAAAAGTGCCGCCGCGGCCTTAGCCGCCCGCGATATCGAATATGAAGCGGCCTTTGCTTCACTCGATAAGAATTCGCAGGATTTAGCCGCGGCGATTGGCTCAATCTATGGCGACGCCGCGGGCAAAGCGTTCCTGCCTTTGTGGCGCAAACACATCGGCTTCTTTGTCGATTATTCGCTGGCCTTGATCCAAAAAGATGAGAAAGCGCGCCCAAAAGCGGTGGACAATTTGACGGGGTATGCGGCTGACTTTGGCGCCTTCCTCAATTCGGCCAACCCCAATCTGCCGGCCGAAGCGGCCACAGCGCTGGTGAAAGCGCATGCAATCAGCACCCTCCAAGTGCTTGATGCGGGGGCTGATCAGGCTAAATTCTACACGGCCTTGCGCGCCGCCTATGCCCACATGCAGATGATCGCCAACCCATTGGCGGACGCGATTATTGTCCAGTTCCCCGATAAATTTGGCACAGAAGCCGATTTGATGACCCAACCAACTGTGACAGACACGATGACGATGAGCGGCACCGAAATGATGACCGGCACTGAGTCAAGCACTGGCTCAACCGCCGCCAATGTCACCGTGATGATCAAGACGTTCATGTTTATGCCGGCGCGCATTGAAGTGCCGGTCGGGGGGACGGTCGCCTGGCTCAATCAAGATGCAATCAACCATACAGTCACTTCCGGCACGCCGGAGCAACCTGACGGCGTCTTTGATTCTGGTCCGTTCAATCAGGGCGCACAATTCTCCTTTACCTTTACAAAGGCCGGTGAATATCCGTACTTCTGTGGACGGCATAATGAGATGCGCGGCGTCATTGTGGTCACACCGGCCCAGTAATAATCGTCAACCAGGGATTGGCCCGTGAATGAACGCCAAATTCAGGCGTCAATCCCAACCCACTATCAATGAATCTTTGTCTGTTCGATCCATTCGAATGAAGGAGCTTATGATGAATTACCCACAAGAACAATCCGCCCTCAGTCGCCGCAATTTCCTCCGCGCCAGCGCAGCCACCATGATCGTCACAGCATTGGCAAGCACGAAACTAATGACAACCGCTGCTTATGCGCAAAGTGGCAGCTCAGATATCGACATTCTGAACTATGCCTTGACCCTAGAACATTTGGAATCGCGCGCCTATCAAGACGTCAATAATATTGGGGTGCTGACTGGCAAAGCGAAAGATTATTTCATCAGCTTTGGCAACCAAGAAGCGGCGCATGTGGTGGCGCTCACCGGTACGATCACAAAGTTGGGTGGCGCCCCAGTTCGGGCCCAAGAACGGTACAACTGGCCGACCTTTAAGAATGGCGATGAGGTATTGACCTATTTCCAGATGGTGGAAGAACTCGGCGCTGCCGCGTATCTGGGCCAAGCGCCCCGCATCCAAGACAAAGATCTGTTGACCGCCGCCGTAAGCATTCATAACGTTGAAGGCCAGCACGCGGCGATCCTCAGTGACCTGATTGGTAAGCCAGTTACGCTGGCGTTCGCCGAAGCAAAAACCATGGATCAAGTATTGGCCGTGGTCAAGCCGTTGCTTGGCACGATGCCCGCCGCCATGCCCCAAACGGGCCGCGGTGGCGCCAGTTTTGCGCCAATGCATGGTTCGCGCTTCTTGGCCGAGTAGTTA
>JAPLGZ010000039.1 GCA_026389895.1 Chloroflexota bacterium
AGTAATTCCCTAACCCGTAAGTCAAAGATCCAGCAAAAGCCTAATGCCATTGTTGGCGAAGAGTGATATCCTCGTCGTTCAGCGGTTGTTTTGACGAACGAACTCGTGCGGCCAAACCGCGCACGCACCCCACGCACCCCATCGCTGGACAAGGAAAACTATGAAAAGAATCTGTTTGATCGTCAGTCTCATGATCGTGCTCTTCGGCAGTGTGCTGGTGCTTGACACCTATCATGCGACGTTTACCGTGCAGGCGCAAGCCGATCCGAATGCCCAGGCGGCACAACGCAAGACCTATCTACCCTTCATTTCGCTTTCGGTTCCTACACCTACGCCACCGAGTCGCATCAAAAGTAAAAGCGGCATTCACATGGGCAATCGCGGGAAAGATACTGACTGGCCGCTCGCGGCTTTTGCGTTGATTACGGGCACCGCAGCAGGCATCTGGCCAGCGGCTACGGTAATCCAGAGTGCCCAACTCTATAACTTCGTGCGAGATACCGCTTCACCTTGTCGGATTCAGAGCGCCAGCATTCGCCTTTCCAATGTCTATACCTATCTGACCCAAGCCCTCAAAAATGGCACGCAACTTGTGATTCGCATCACCCCTTCGCCGGGCAACTTCATTGACTATCTCCATCCTGGCATAACCCATACATTACTGACTGGTGAGACCGCGGCTGGCGGCAACTATTGCAAACCCAGTCAGCCGGGTGAACTCAGCCAAGATGATAAAGTCCATGGCTATCGCGATATCGGTGATATTGTTCATCAGGAAATGGATCTCATCTGGCACTTGAATGATAGCAATCGGTGGCCTCAGGCACAAATCTTCTTTGAGCCAGCCAACGAGCCGAACAACGAATGGTATACACAAATTTTTGACAAATTAAAGGAAAAAGATCCCGAAGCCAAGTTAGCCCCAGACGTTGATAACAAAGCGGCCTGGATCGATATGGATAACTACTTTGCCAATCTTTACGACTTGGCTAAACAGGTGAATTCTGATTTACAAGTCTTAACGCCACCGATCGGTCAGGAAAATTGGGCCGAACATTATAAGCTACACACCTGTGAAATCTACGCTGTCTTTGACACCAGCAATCCGGTGCGCGACCAATCCGGCTATGATTTCATGCCACGCACCTATGGCCAAGGCCGTTTTGCTGGTTTTAGTTGGCACAACTACTGGATTGCAGGTGAAAGCCATGAGCAATGGGGCGGCGATGTGGTAACAACTTGTCGCTATGATTCTAAGGCGAAACCGCCAACCGACCATGTGTACCAATACTTCCCTGAATGGATGCAGTCTGCTATTGCCCCAGTCAACGGCAAACCAACGTTCATTACCGAAGCAGATTTGTATGCCACTTGTAATAAACCTGAACAGCCGATCACGAGCAAAATCCTCTATCCAGTCGCTACGCAAATTTCCCTACAACGCTTTTTTGCTCAAGAGCAGGGCGCGCGCTATGTCATAGATTGGCTGCTGGTCCAGGAAGATGATGGGAGTTATAGTTGCTTTATCCAAGATCCGCAGAGTGGGAAAGATAAGAAAGATGGCAACTACGAAATTGCTTGGCATGAAGCGTTTCAGGACAAGCTCAACACCTATTATGATTGGTTTCGTTTCTGGTGGCTAAACGATGAATAAGACAGCCACTCTACAGCCCGCGAAAGGGAAAATTTGATGAAAATACGCCTTTTAAGCTACTTGTTGATTGTGGTTGCGGCCGCAACTTTATTGATGCTCTTACCGTTGTCCGTGCGCTGGTTTGTTCAGGACAAAGAGCGCACTTTAAACCGGATTATCCGAGTCGCGCAAGGCGTTGGACACCAGCAAGGGCGAGCCGCGCCACCGGAACATCGTATAATCGCCGCGCCACCGGAGGAGATACCCCCGCCGCCAGCGACTCTGGCTGACCGTTATCGAGTTCGGAATGAGTATCTGGCGGATAGAACCAAGCCTTTGCCCTTGTATCTGATCGACACGGTCACCGGCCAAGAAACGCGCTTGGGTGATGCGAGCGGCGTTGCGTTGTACCAACAAGCGCGCAATGAGCGCTATCTCCTCTGGTGGTTTGGTTGTAACCCCAACTGCTCGACGTGGCAGCAGGGTCTGCATGCTTATGGATTCGCCACTGGCCAAGACCGCTTTATCACCAGTCACTCCGGGAGCGGACGTCCTGTACTGAATGGCGACTGGGTGGCCTATCCCACTATCGCCAACGGCTCAAAGCCAGCCAAACTGACCTTGATTAACCTGACCAGCCAAGCGACGGTCACGTTTACCACGGATGTCTTTGATCGGCTAGGCGATGATGACCATCTTGCGGTTAGTGATCGGTTGGTTGCCTGGGTCACCAACCCCCGTGCTGAATCGATTACGCAGATCACGCCAGGGCGCTTGGTGATCTACGATCTGGCCGCGCGCACACCAATCACCACAATGGTGATCGATCAATCAACGGCCCCTACGCTTACCCTCGATATGTATTCTTTAGCCGCGAATGAAACCGTGGTGACGTGGAGCCGCGAATATGGCTATGATACGGTCACTGGTTCGTTTTTTACGATGACGCTCACCACCAAACCGTGGCAAGACTGGGGCGGGGAAATAGTGCATGTGAGTCCTATCACCGAGAAAGATCGGGTACTTTATTGGGATTTTCAGATGAAAGATGCGACAAAACACTATTTCAAAGCCCCGCTCATCGACGCCTCGCCCTCAATAGCACCCTGCGTGGAAGGGCAGAATCTTGTGCAAAATGGCGACCTCGAAGACATCGCTGCGCACAACGTCTGGCAACAAAGCGGGAGTCCGAGCGACCTGATTGTCAACGACCTGCCACTCAACGCGCCCCAAGCGGGGCAATGGGCGATCCGCCTTGGCCGCTATAGCAATGCCCAACCTACCATCCAGCAAACGCTTAACATCCCCTCCGGCGTCAAGCACATCAGCCTGGCCTTCGACGTGCGCGCGAGTAGTTGGGACATTTGGGGCGGTGACCAGTTACAGGTTGACCTGATCGACCCGGTCACGAATCAGTCAATCCTCGCCACGCCAGTGCAATGGACGAACCGCCAACTCGCTAGCGGGGGCTGGATTCCCATGCAAGTGACGATTCAAGACTGGCCAGGCATTGATACGCCGTTACAGCTTGTCTTCCGTGCGCAGACCGATTGGGCCTTTCCCACGGACTTTACCCTCGATAACATCCGCTTCATCACCAGTTGCCAGTAATTCCCTAAACCGTAAGTCAAAGATCCGGCAAAAGTCTAATGCCATTGTTGGCGAAGAGTGATATCCTCGTCGTTCAGCGGTTGTTTTGAATAACGAAAAGGTGCGGCCAAACCGCGCGCGCACCACACGCACCCCACCGCTGGACAAGGAAAATCTATGAAAAGACTCTGTTTGATCGTCAGTCTTATGATCGTGCTCTTTGGGAGTGTGCTGGTGCTTGACACGTACCGTGCCACGCTCACCGTGCAGGCACAAGCCGAGCCCCATGCCCAGGCGGCACAGCTCAAGACCTATCTACCCTTCATTTCGCTTTCGGTGCCCACACCGACACCTACGCCACCGAGTCGCATCAAGGCGCGCAGCGGCATTCACATGGGCAATCGTGGGATTGGTACGGACTGGCCGATTACGGCTTTTCAATTGATTACCGGGACGGTGCAAGGTATCTTTCCCGCCGCTACAGTCGTCCAAAGCAGCCAATTATTTAACTTTCACCGCAGCACAAGCGCCCCTTGCCGGATTGACTACGTGAAAGAAGTGAGAGCGCAACATCTCTATGACTACCTGAACATGGCAATCCAGCATGGCACAATGGTTGTCATTCGCATTACACCTAGCCCAGGCAACTTTACTGATTACAATGATCTGGGCAATCACCATATCTTACTGATAGATGCATCGTTGCCAGGGGCCGATTATTGTGACCCTAAAAACGCGGAAAAATTTCGTGATATTTTGGATATTGCCAATGAAATGGAGGCCGTTTATACCTGGTTTATGAAACAGACTTGGTTTACCCAACAAGGCGGACATCAAAATCAGCTCTACTTTGAACCCGCCAATGAACCGAATCAAGAATGGTACACCGAGAGCGCACGCAAGGCCAGCGATCATGGAAAAACGCTTATGCCCAATGCGGATAACAAGGATGCTTGGATAGCGATGGATGATTATTTTGCTAATCTCTATCAATTAGCAAAACAACGCAAACCCCCTCTGCTTATTTTAGCGCCACCCATGGCCCAAGAACTTTATGGCGAAACCTTCCAGTTAGAAACTTGTAACCGCCAGTCTGTCCATGTGGAAGGTGATCCCAATTCCATCAAAACAGGTTATGATTTTATGGAGAAGACCTATGATGGGGGAACGTTCGATGGCTATAGTTGGCATAATTATTGGCAGGAAACGCATGAACAATGGGAAGGTCAAGATATTGAAAATAATTGTACAAGCCCAGTTCGGCCAACTATGCCTGTCAATGACCATGTCTATGAGTACTTTCCGCGGTGGATGCAACAAAATATAACCTGGAGTCTTAAACCACGTTTTATTACAGAAGCAGATC
>JAPLGZ010000467.1 GCA_026389895.1 Chloroflexota bacterium
CGGCGCGCTCAAAGGGGTCGGCCCGGTGGTCTCCCTCATTGTCAGTGTGGCCACCAAGACCAATGAACTGACGACCAACGCGGCGTCGCGCACGTTGATCAAGGTTGCCAGTTGGGCCGGCCATCGTACCGTCGAGAACCAGCTTGCCCGCTTGGGTTCGACAGGGTTAGTCCTGACCAGGCTCAAGGCGCTCTGGGCGAGCTCAAAAACCACTGTGGTCGTCGGCACGGTGATCGTGGCCGTGATCGCGTTGGGGGCAATTGCCACGTTAGCGTTCTTCAAATTCTCCGGCAACCCCATCTTAGAAAAAGTCGTGGGCGGCGTCATCTTGATCGTCGTCGTCCTCGTCTCGCTCTATAGCCTCATCAACGTGCTCACCTCGGTGGTGCAAGTGGTGCAGGGCTTGCGCGCACTCTTTGGTACGGCGGCGGCCATCGCCACCACCCTGAGGGGTAGTTCGGCGTTGGCGGGGACAACCCGCGCCGCTGGTGTCATCGGCGCCGTGATCCAGGTCGCGATCGTCTGGGGCTTCTTTATCTACCAAATGGTCGATACCAAGACCTCTGTCTTTAGCCCCGAATTCAACGCCGCCCTGGCCCAAGCCATCGCCGCCACCATTTTGGTCATCACGCTGGCCGTGTTGTCGGCTACGGTGGTTGGGCTGATCATTGTCGGCGTCATCGCCTTGATCGATGTCATTCTGACCGCAATCTGTGAACTGGGCGTTGATGCCCTGCGCAAGGTGCCGGGTCTGGGCGGGGCCTGCTTTACGATCAACGCGGCGGCAACTGCCGTGCTGGCCAAGATCCTCTATGCCTACGATACCATGATCGACACCACACGCACCGATCTGGTTACCTCTGCCGGACCGAAGATTACGTTGGCCGATCCAACGCGTGGGTATGTGGCCGACAATCCGATCTCGATTGGGCTGGGCGTGACGACGACCGTAGTCCATAAGGACCCAGAGCGCCAGAATTGGTATCACATCCTGCCCTTTATCTGGCTCTTCTCGGAAGATAACATTCGTGGCACGACCTTTCAGTACTCCTTAACCCAGGGTTCCAGCGATGTCAACGCCGAACGCCATCAAATGGATAATGCCTGGCAGGTGCAAAAAGATCATACTTTTATCGCCAGCCCCATGTATCGGGCGCAAGCGTACCTCAACCCGCAGATCAACAATATCACCCTGCCGGCTGGGATCAACCAGTCGCCGACCCTCTATCTCAACACCGGTTATGCCTTGCCAGCCTATGAATGTTGGTCGACCGGCGGCCTGATCCGCGTCTGCTATGTGCGCACGCTCGGCGGTCACAATTCGACCAAACTTGACCAACTGAAGTTGGATATTCTGCCGCCAACGCTTGATCAATTCATGACGCTGACCGATGCCGGCAATGGCGGTCTGAAACTAGGCTGGGATGCCAAATTTGCCACCCTCGCCGATGCCGATGGCGATGGCTTGCGCACGCTCGCCCGCCAGGGTAATGACCCCAACGACGCAACTTGGGATGCCGATGGCGACGGGTTGAGCGACAGCTATGAATTACAATGGCGCAGCCAGGGCGTACCCATCTCGCCAGTCAGTTGGGACACCGATGGTGATGGCTTGCCCGACAGTCAAGAATTGCAGATGGGCACCAACCCGGCGAGCAAAGATACGGATAACGACGGTCTGAACGATGACGCAGAAGTCTATCATCAAGTCTATACCCTGGATAGCGCCAGTGGCATGGTGGTGCCCACCAACGCCTGGAGCGGCGGCTGGAGCGTGGTGATCACCGGCACGCAGCCCACCACCGTGATCGTTTCGTCTGACCCCAGTTCGCCTGACAGTGATGGTGATGGTCTCAGCGACCAGGCGGAAAAAGAGTTGGCGACCAATGCTGATCCAACCAAACGGCTTGACCCAGATGGCCGGCCCTATCACCCGCTGATCATCAATAAGAATCCGCTGCTGGTGCAGGTGGCCGTCAACGATGCGGATCGGATTGTCAAACCGGGGCAGGCGTTGATCTACAACACGCGTGTCACCAACCTGGGTGCCCCCTTTGTCGCTGGCGGGTTGGAAGTGAATGCGCCCGCCGCCCTGGGCGGCAGTGCGCAGGGCACGGTCAACACCTATCGGCTCGAACTTGACCAAACCAATGTCGTCACCAAAACGACGAACTTTGTTGTCGCCAATTCGACATCGCAGCCGGTCACGATCAACAGCTTCGCCCGCGCCCGCCTGACGACCGCCAATCCGGTTGGCTGGAAATGGTTGCCGGCGACCGCGGGTACGCTGGGTGGCTTTACCAATGCCACACCCGCCTGGCACACCTCGGTTGCGCCCGCTACCTTCAGCCGCCAGGATAGTTATGCCGTGACGGCGCTCAACCGTAGTCCAACCCAGGAACCGGTGCTCTGGCACCCAGTCTACAAAGGTGACGTACGCGCCTGGAGTTATCCGGCTGGTGTGAGCAACGCGTTTGGGGCGAGATTCCCCGCCCTGCGTGACGCCAGCCCGACCGATGTGGCTTGCGATGCCTTTGGTCGCTGTTTCTATGTCTGGAGTCAATATCTCACGGCGGTTGACCCCCTGGCAACCAAGGTCAATGTGATCATGGGGACGTTGACGAATCAAGATCCGCAGCCGGTACAGACGCCCGAGTTCGTGCTGACCCAAGACAATATCTTCTGGTCGTGGGACTTCCACCCCGTGGTCGCGACCGATGGCAGCACCTTCCTGGTCGCCTGGGAGCGCGTCACCCAGCGCATTACCACGGGTCAAAACCCGAATCTGTACTTTATGAGCTCGCAGATCGTCACCCGTCGCTTCGACGCGAATGGCAATGCGCTGGGCAATGAAGTGGCATTGGCGGCCACCGAGGTTACGCCAGGCCTTGCCAATCCGGTGCGCATCAGTTATCTCAACCTGGATATAGCCTGGGTTGGTGACGCCTATCGCGTGCTGTGGAGTCAACCCAATGGCAGCTTGCAGGTAGCCGATTTTACCCCAACAGGTGCCTCGATCACCGGCAGTCAACACACAATTGCCACCGATGTCAAAACCGGGGAGCAGGCGCCGCCGCAACTGGCCTACGACCCACTCAGCGGGCGCATCATCGTGGCCTACCTCGACAATGGCAATCTCGCCGACACTATCTTGTTCCAAAATCGTAGCGATGCCAGCGGTGTGCTGACCAACCAGCAATTTGCGCTGGGCAGCGTTGGGGTTGCCTATTACCCAGCCATTCACGGCTGGCTGCTGACCTGGATACCTGTAAATGGGGGAACGACAAAGCTTGGCTATACCCTGCTCAACGCCGATGGCACACCGGTTAGTGGGTTGCTTGCGCAAGTGGGCGCCTGGTCAATTCAGCCGAATGTTCTATCGGGCAGCAGTCTAGCCTGCCCGGCGGCGAATTCGCAACCGGTGCTGCTCCTGCCGTTTGAGGAGTTGCCAGGCGCCACCAGCTTTGCCGATACTTCCGGTTGGAACGCCAACGCTAGCTGTTCCGGCGACGGTTGTCCACTGGCGGGTATCACAGGTGCGCCGGGTGCGCCAAACTCGGACTATGGCGTTCGCTTTAACGGCGCGCAAAAACTCAGTGTCGCCATTCCTGGCGTGCGTGGCAGCCGCTTTAGCCTTGCCTTCTGGCTCAAAACCAGCGCCGCCACCGGCGGTGACTTCGGCCTGCTGACAGCCGACAACTGGCATGCTCTCTTACGCAATGGGCATGTGGTCTATGCTTCCAACCTGGTCAATTTGACCAGCAGCACCAGCGTGGCCGATGGGCAGTGGCATCACATTGCCCTGACACAAAACGAATTCTCCGCCAGTATCTATGTAGATGGGCAGCCCGTGGCCGGGCCGGTCGATTCGAGTACAGCGAGTGTCAGCGCACCGGTTAACTTGACCATCGGTAGTTTTGCCAACAATACCGGCTTCCTCAACGGTGAAATCGATCACCTGGTGGTCTATAACACAACGCTAGATCAGGCGACGGTGCAGGCGATCAAGGATCGCACCTTGAATTCGTATTGTCTCGCCACCGCCTCGGCCAGCACGGCGGTCAATACGCTGCGCCTGAGCTTGCAAGCTCAAGACACCCGCGGTGGCGTGATCAAGAGTAGCGCTGGGCTTAGTCTGACACTGGATGCCAACCCGCCGACTTCAACCATTACCTCGCTCACTGAGGGTAGCTATGTGCAAGGGACGCCAGGTCTCAATCAGACCCTGATCATCGGGGGCAGTGCTGGTGACGCCAATGGCATCCAGCAAGTGAATGTCAGCGTCAATGGCGGCGACTTCCAACCCGCCAACGGTGGGGCGACCTGGGTCTATCCGCTGCAAATCCGTGAGGGACGCTATACCATCCAAAGCCAGGCGATTGATGTGGCGGGCAATCGCGAAAGCGCCCCACGCACGACGACAGTGTTGGTCGATGCCAGTGCGCCGCAAATTGCCACCGATTTCAACGAAAACGCCGCGCTGACACCGGTTGTACTAGCGGTCGGGCAGTGGCAGGTTGGTCTGCAGGGGACGGTCAGTGATCCCCAACTGGCAGGTAACCCAGGCAGCGGCGTGCAAAAGGTGGACGTTTTGCTGCAAAGTGCGGATCTAAACGCGGCCGGCAACGGTTGGCAACCTGCTACCTTGCAGGATACCGGCTGGTCGGTCAACTATAGCCTGACCAGTGCACCCACGCTGAGCGGCGCGTATACCGTCACCGTGCGTGCCAGCGATCAGGTGGGCAATATCGCCACTGTGGTGCGTCACATTACCCTCGACGGGGTAGGCCCCAATGCCGCCTTGAGTGCCAACGACGCCACGCGCACCTCCTTTGGCGGTGGCATCAACCCAACTGTGGCCAGCCGCGCGGCGATCTCGACGCCGCTGTCGATCAACGGTACGGCCAGCGATGCCGGTGGTGTCAATGCCATCGACGTTGCCTTCGTGCCGATCCAACGGGTGCGCGCCATCTCGGATACGCTACTCTTCTTGCCCTTTGACGAAAGCTCGGATGATCGCACCTATCATGACATCTCGCCGCTCCATACCGACCTTAGCTGTGAGCAGCAGTGTGTTGCCGGTCAGCCGGGTAAAAATGACAAATCCATTCATATGATCCCCGGCACAGCCGGGCCGCTGGTACGGCAACAGACCGGTGAATTCGACTTCACGGCCCAGGCCAGCTTTAGCGTCCAAAGCTGGCTGCGCACGACCCAAGCGGATGGCGTGATTCTGAGCAAAGAAGATATCAAACAGGTCGGCTATGCGCTACTCGTGCAAGGCGGTCGCGCGGCGCTGCGTCTGAACGGTCTTGTCGTGGCCCAGAGCGACGTCGTTGTCAATGACAACCAGTGGCACCAACTTGTTGGCGTCGTCGATACCAGCATTGGCGAGGCGCGCCTCTATGTCGATGGCACCCTGGTGGGCAAAGACGCCTTTAGCCGCGATAGCTTTGACCCGACCCGTCCCAATGCGCCCCTGGTCATCGGCGGTCAGTCAGCAGAGAAGGGCTTCATAGGGCTGATCGACAGCTGGTTTGACGATGTCGGCGTCTTCCATGCGGCGCTATCACCATTCCTGGTGCAAGCGCTCTATCGCACGGGTGACATTGTCCGCCAGACGGCCACCTTGGGGCAGCCTGGCGCCACGACGACGACCTGGCAAGTCACGCCACCGGCGGGTATGGAAGATCAATACCAGATCGATCTGCGCACAACCGACAACCTGGGCAACCCAGCGTTGCAAGCGGCAGCCTGGCGTGGTGTGGTCGATCGACTAGCCCCGCGCATTGTCTTTGCAGCGCAACCGACAGGCGCACGATTTAATCAAGGCAATGGCACGACGCTTTATGAAATCGCCTACAGCTACAGCGCTGAGGATCGGTACCTAAGTGACACGAACTTTAGCGGCCCCTGCGACGGACGCAGCGTCCCCGTGCGCGACTTTGCCGACGATGCCGATGTGGCAGGTCTTTTCCCAGACCTGACCCTCCGTAACCGCCTGAGCGCAAGTTGCACAGTCTGGGAAAACAGCCTGACGCCGGCCACGACCGTGAATGCCTGCGATACCCTTGGCTCCTGTACGACGGCTACGCCGACCAAAGCGACCGTGGCCGCCGAGGCCAGCAGCGCCAGCTGGACCAATGCCAATGCAAGCGAACCGAGTGCGCTACTGCTCGCCCCCACGACTCACAGCCTCATCGCCGTGGACGTTGGTCAACCGTTGACTGTGACTGTAGTGGCGCAAGCGGAGGCCACCCTGCGCCAGGTCGTCATTCTGTTGGATGGAGAGGCAGTGGCGACGCTGGACTTTACCCAAGCCGCAGCCATCCAGACAACGCAGCAACTCGTGCTGGTAAAGCTGCCGGACTTTGACCCCGACAAATTCGAGGGCGAACATACACTCGTCGCCCAGGCCAGCGACTGGGCCGGCAACGTCCAACAGACCCTCTTCCCGGTCACCGTGACCCTCGATACCCACGACCCGACGGTGGATCTGCTCAATGACAAGCTGACGAGCGCCGACGGCTACGGTCTGGGCAACAGCATGATGCGCCTCCACGGCACAGCGACCGATGCCTTCGGTCTGGCCGCCGTGCAGATCAGCATCAATGATCGACCATTCAGCGATGTCACCTTTGACGAGCGAGGCGACTGGCGTACGGCACTCTGGCTGGGCGACGATCCAGCCGGGAAGGACCTCAAGTTCACCTTACGCGCCATCGACCGCGCCGGCCATCGGATGACAATGAATAAGACATTGCTGGTAGATGTGCCGCCACTGCTCACTGTCCTGGCGACAACGATCACTGCTGGGCCAACCAACCCCAGCGCGGACACATCGGCGACGTTTAGCTTCAGCGGTGTCGATGCGCAGGGTAATGGCATGAGCAGCTTCCAATGTCAATTGGATGGCAGCACCTTCACCCCGTGTACCAGCCCACAGACGTACGCTGGGTTGGCTGAGGGTGAGCATATCTTCCATGTGTTGAGCAGTGATGGTCAGGGTGGCATCGATCCGTCGCCAGCGGAGTGGATCTGGCAAATCGGGCCAGTCGCACCGCCAGTTACGGCGACTCAGCTCTACCTGCCGTTGGTTGCACGCGACGCCATGCGAACCAGCGAGGTGCAGCTAGCAGGAAGCATCAACCTTTATCTACCAATCATTGAGAACGGCAGGTAAGAAGTGGGGTAGGGCGGTGTTCTTGCCCAGCTAACGAGTAAAGCGAGGGTCAGGGTTATCACGATACTGGCCCTCGCTTTGGCCGTCAACACACACATCTCCGTTTACTTCGCCCTGGGCTGTTGACATTTACTGGAGTCTTATTGACGAACGGTTGATGTTGGGCTGGCATAGTAGATGTAGATGAAATCCTAGACGAAAGGCAAATAGGCATGAGTACCGAGTTGCCATCCCAAGAAAAATTCCCCATTACGCGTCATGCACCCCCTCACAGCCAATCCGAAGATAACCATTCCTATCTGTTACGGCTTTGGCGGAGTGGCGCCAGCGGGGAGTGGCGCGCTTCGCTGCAATCGGTCCAAACGGGGGAACGGCACATGTTTGCCGATTTGGAGAGCTTATTGGCCTTTCTGGTCGAGCAGTCGCACCCACCACCTGAATAGAAGAGCGATGAGGCGGGTAAGTGCGATGCAACTTTGCGTACTGGGTTTCGGCCGAGCTTGCGGCGGCATTCATGAGAATGCGCGCGCTGGTCAACCAGCCAAACTAGACTTACGCCAACAAAGCCACCTTGAATCATTGCTGCAGCTTTAGACCTTGCACACACCAAAGATCGAGATACTGAGGATACGCTAGTAATGACCCTTCACAGCGAAGCAAGACAAGCTCGCTTTGGCCACTTGCAGATTTTGGGACGAACTTCATGTACTGTCGTATCTCACCCGCATCTAGTGCTGATTGAGAAAACGAAAGTTGATAGAGAGTTTCGCTGCCTGAGCTATCTAATTTAATTTGGTCAGTGCCCACAAGCTCATATCTACCGTATATGATAGTTCCGTTTAGATGTGAGTCCACCATGAAT
>JAPLGZ010000801.1 GCA_026389895.1 Chloroflexota bacterium
CGCAATTGTTGCCCCAGCATCGGGAATCGCACCGCCCGGCAGCGGGCAGGTTTTATCGGCATTCGTAGCAAAAAAACGCGCGCCCTGGCGCAGTGCCTGGTATGCCGTGTTGAGTTTGCGATAATCCAACGTGCGGTCAAACGCAACCACCACGGCATCAATATCTTTGGGATCAAGCACAGTTTTGGCGTCTTGGTCGAGCAATTCGTCAATGACCGTCAGACCGTGACTGCGCAGTTCGTCGCGCAAATTTTCTTCGCCAATCACATAGAGCCGCAGCGCAGGCCAGGTCTGGGCGAGATGATAGCCCAATACAAACGCCGATGTGATCACTTCGTGCGGGCTAGTCGGGATACCCAGGCGCGTCAGTTTGGCGGCATACAGTTCGCGTGGCTCCAACGGTTTATTGCTGACAAAAAGCACGCGCTTGCCACGGCGGCGCAATTCGGCGATCCCTGCCACGCTGCCCGGCAAGGCGGTATCCCCCAGGTAGACCGTTCCATCTAAATCAAACACAAAGCCATCAATGGTACGGCTCAATGTTCCTCCCTACACCCACGACAATGGGTATGACAATCGGTCAACATGCAGCAAGATCCAGTTTAGGTGATGAATCAGAATAAGCACTATGCGAAGAATTGGGCTGGGCGATGCGGTATTGTCCTGCACAGCGCCCAGATGGTAACACGCTTGATGAGCGACTGTCAAGCATTTTTGTAACGGTTAGCCTGCAAAATGGAACGTTAAAGCACTCAAGCAGAGACTTACACATTGGCTTTTCCTAAAATCAACCACCTTCTACACCCACGGGGGCATGACGCAAGCCCCGGTTGAAGGCTATCCTAGTGGCAGAGAAGTTTATCAATCGCCAGATCCACTTAACAAGCGATGATCCAAAGCGTTGGCATCGCAACAATTTTAAGGAGAAAAATTCTATGTTTCACCCTCTATCAGATCGCATGAAAGCAACGGGGTTTTACCTGACGGCCGTTACCTCTGCCACGGTGGTAGCAGTGCTCGTCAGTGCTTTTCACAAACCGGCTCTGTTAGATTATGTCATGTTCACACCCTTGCTTGCCATGCTGCTCATGTTGCTGGTTGTAACGCGTGACGGTTACAGCCGAGCTGGTTGGCGGATTTTGGGGTTACAGCGTGCAGGTCTGCGCAGTTGGCCGATGGCGCTCCTGTTGCCATTGCTCGTGTTAGCTTGTTCCTTCGAGACAGCCACGTTGCTGGGTGTGGCGCGCTGGCAGTGGCCAGCCGGGGCGGCATGGAGTCAATTCGGGGCCAACTTACTCGCCGGTCTCCTGTTCAATACACTCTTTGCGCTGGGCGAAGAGATCGGTTGGCGTGGTTATCTTTTGCCAAAGTTATTACCACTGGGGCCCGTGCGTGCCGCGTTGCTGGGAGGATTTCTGCATGGCCTGTGGCATCTGCCGATGATCTTGCTCACTCCGTTTTACCACGGCGACGGCAATCGTTGGATTGTTGTGCCCTTGTTTTTGCTAACGTTGAGTGTGGGTGGCATCTTCTACAGCTACCTGCGGCTCACCAGTGATTCGGTCTGGCCAGTGGCGCTGGGGCATGGCGCCTTCAATCTCTTTTGGGGAATTTTCACCGATTTAGCCGTGCCAGTAGCGCCACTGGCAATGGCGTATCTTTCGGGTGAAAGTGGCATCCTCACGCTAATTTTTGCGAGCCTGGCCATTGGTTTCTTGATCCAACGCTTGAAGGGGAATGGCATCAAATCCACAAAGCAGACGGTCACACGCCAGCCAGTTGCGGCGCATTGACCTGGTGCGGTCCGTAAAAATGAGATATGCGTGATCGCGCAGGCCCACCCTATAGGAAAACAAGATAAGCTCCAGTCGCCTAATGGGCTTTGGACGCTAGGAAGAATACAAGGATTTCTGGTATAATGGCAATGTTGATCGGCAAACTGATCTGCATAAACGATGGAGAGCTGTTCTGTGGCCGTGCCATTGCTCCAGACCAAATTATATGCGCCGCCTGCCCGCTTAGATCTGATCCGTCGCCCCCAATTGGTTGCCAAGTTCAGAGCCGGTTGGACGCGCCCGCTGACCCTGATCGCAGCGCCAGCAGGCTTTGGTAAAACAACGCTGGTGAACGAATGGCTGGCCGATTTACGCAATGACGCGAGTGGCGAATCATCACCCG
>JAPLGZ010000342.1 GCA_026389895.1 Chloroflexota bacterium
CTCGTTTGGGGCAGAGCGCGCTGCCCCAGACAGCAGGATAATCATCAAGAGGATCATGATGGCCCCTAGCACGGCTCGTCGCGTGCGCAAGGATACTGAAAACATAGTAGAATCTCCTTTTTGAGTGAAAGACTGCTAGGAAAGTGGCCATTTTCCTAGCGCTTAATGGCACGCTATCAAACGAAATGACCCTGGCGATGGTGGATGATCTATATATCTACGCGATTTTGCGTAAGGAAATATTAATACTAGCCAGCCTTATCGTAGTAGAAATTTCAGATTTGTCAATAGGTCTTTAGGCCTTCTCAAAATCGGGCGAGAAGCACATTCGACATGCACAGATTATTACTTGGATACAAGCGAGTTTTGTGTTTCCCCAAGCCTGTTGCTCGACATTTCGGGTGCAGTCCAGATTTTAGGTGCTGGGACGATTGGCTAGGGTTAGCCTCAGGGGTTATCGTTACGCAAAAATGCCCGCAATTGAGGTTACACTTAACCTTTTCTTGACGTTTGACGTCTTTTCTTATCCTGTATACAATGAAGCGAGCTTGATTTTCGCTGACTATTGTTTGTTGTGTGCCTTCTGCTCCCTAACCTATCACCAACCAAGGAGATTTTGCGTTTATGGACAGTCAACGCGATACGCTATCGAGACGCCATTTGTTAAAGCTGCTTAGTGCTACCACAGGCGCTTTAGCCTTGGGGCCTGTGTTGGCGGCTTGTGCCCCGCCGTCCGCTGCCCCAGGTGGTGGTACCGCCGCCCCGGCTGCGGATGACAAAGTGACACTGGAACTATGGACATTCGTGAATACCCACGCCCGTTGGTTTCGTTCTATGGCCGAGAGTTATACGAAGGAGAAAAACCCCAATTTTACCTTGAATGTTTCGGAAATTGCCTATAATGATATGCACGATAAGCTGTTGCTCGCGCTGCAATCGGGCGGTGTTGGCGCGCCCGATTTGGCTGATATTGAGCAGGGGCGTTTTGGTGGTTTCCTGCGCAGCGAAGATACCGGTCTAGTCGATCTGGCTGACCGGCTCAAAGAAGGTGGCTATCTGGATAAATTGGTGGCGGCGCGCGAAGCGCTCTACAGCTACCAGGGTAAGATCTATGGGATTGAACACGCCCTGACGCCTGTGGTGCTCTACTATCGCCAGGATCTCTGGAAAGATGCGGCTGATCCCACCAAATTTACAACCTGGGATGATTATATTGCCGGCGCGGCCAGTGTGGCGAAGGATGGCGTGGCGGCTTTGCCTTTCCCACCCCATGAAGTTATTTTGCGCCAACGCGGCAGTGACTATTTTGATAAAGATGGCAATGTCACGATCGACAGCAAGGAGTCGATTGAGACGATGGATTGGATCCTGGGGCTGCGTGACCAACACAAGATTGCCGACCAACAACCGGCGGATGATGCCTGGTGGGCGGCCGTGAAGGATGGAAAATTTGTCTCGGTCGTGGGGGCAGATTGGTATGCGGGTTTCTTTAAGGACAATGCGCCAGATTTGAAGGGCAAATGGATGGCAACTCCCTTGCCCGCCTGGACCAAAGATGGCATCCGCACCAGCTGTTATGGCGGCACTGGCGACTGCATTATCAAAACCAGCAAACATGTTGATGAAGCGTGGAACTTCCAGCAATATAGCATGCTATCGGTGGATGGCAATGCACGCCGCTTCGAAATGACCAACCTCTTCCCGCCTTTGATCCCCGCCATGACCGATGCGCGCCTGCATAAGCCAGATGAATATTTCAACGGTCAAGATTTGGGCGCGGTCTTTGCCGAGGTTGGCCCCAAGGTGCCGTCGCAATACCAAAGCCCCTATCGCGCCGAGATGAATTCAAAATTAACCCCTTTGTGGCAAGATATCATGGATGGAAAAGCCAAACCGGCGGATGCCTTTGCCCAAGTTGCGAAAGATCTGCGCGACAAGATAACGGCGGATAAAAGCTAGCAGAAGTACGATTTACGATTTTTGAATTACGAAATAGCTTCTGCTTTCGAAAGCAGAAGCAACAACACCGTCGAGTCAACCTCGTAAATCGTAAATCAACGCTCTACTGAGCGACCTAATCGTAAATCATTTTGTTCCCTGTCCAGAAAGAGGAACCACGTGAAATACAACTGGCGCCGCCGTCTGGCCCCGTATCTGTTTATCAGCCCATTCTTTGTGGGGTATGCGATCTTTTTTGCGTATCCGATGGTCTGGGCGTTGTATTTGAGCTTTTTTAAAAAGTCTGGCGTTGGCAGCATTCCCAGATTTATTGGCGTTAAGAATTATCTGAATCTGCTCAGCGACGAACTTTTTTTGAAGGCGCTGGGCAATACCACCTATTACGCAGCCGGTAGCATCTTTCTCATCGTGCCGGCTGCGTTAGGTCTGGCGCTCATTTTGGTGGCGCCGCGTTTGCGTTGGCGTGAACTCTTTCGCTTGCTCTTCTTTTCGCCCAATATTACGGCCGGCGTCGTCGTTGCCATTATCTTTCGCCTTGTATTTGAAGAAGATTATGGCCTGATCAATAACTATCTGCTGGCTCCCCTTGGCATCGACCACGTGCGCTGGTTGCGTGAGCCACTGGCTATTATGCCGGCGATTATTCTGATGGGGCTTTGGCATTACACGGGCGTCAATGCGCTCTATTTTATGGCCGGGCTCCAGAACATCCCCAGCGAAGTCAAAGAAGCGGCTACGATTGATGGGGCAACACGTTGGCAAGTTTTTCGTTACATTACGTTGCCGCTTTTGCGGCCAGTATTGATCTTTGTGCTCACCTTTGCGATTATCGGCTCCTATAACCTTTTTGGTGAACCGTCTGTGCTGGTTGGGCCCGAAGGCGGCCCACGCAACGCGGGTCTGTTTATGACCATGTATCTCTATCTCACCGGTTTTCGCTTTTTGGAATTGGGCTATGCGTCGGCGCTAGGCTATGCGCTGGCTTTGATCATTTTTGTGCTCGCGCTTTTGCAAATGCGCATTCTGGGCGTCTTTCGGGAGGATTGAGATGACAACTGCTGCTGTGACAGCCGCCCAGGCCAAGCACCTGTCACGGGCACGCCGGCAAGGCTGGCTTGAACCTGGCCTGCTCTATCTCTTTTTGGCCGTGGCGGTCATCCTGACCGGTGCGCCGTTTGTCTATATGATTACGGGCTCATTCAAACCGAATGCCGAAATCTTCAGTTATCCGCTGCATTTTATCCCGCAAATGCCGACAATGGTCAATTATCGGCGGCTGTTGGGTGGCCATGAGATCCCCTATGTGCATCAATTTGGCAATAGCGCGCTGGTCGCCGTCACCCAGACCTTGCTGACCTTGCTCTTTTCTGCCATGGTGGGGTGGGGCTTTGCCAAATTTGAATTTCGTGGCAAACAAGTGCTCTTGCTCATCCTGTTGGCGACGCTGACGATTCCGTTTCAGATCACGCTCGTGCCGCTCTTTTTGTTGATGTTGCGCATTGGTTGGTTGGATAATTACCTGGCGATCATCATCCCCGGTGCGATCAGTGCCTTTGGGGCATTTTTTATGCGCCAGAATATGCTCGCCATCCCCAGCGAATTAATCGACGCTGCCCGGATTGACGGGGCTTCGGAATGGGGGATTTTCTGGCGGATCGGCTTGCCGCTGGCCAAGGGCGCGCTTTCTGTGCTCGCCGTACTGGTCTTTTTGGGCTCTTGGAATGATTACCTCTGGCCGTTGATCGTCTTGCGCAGCCCCGACAAGTTTACCTATCCGTTGGGGCTGGCCACGCTAAATGGCCTCTATAAAATTGAGTATGGCATGATCCTGGCCGGTGCGTTTATCGCCACATTGCCGATCATTGTCGTTTTTGTGGTGGGCCGCAAACATCTGTTGAATAATCTGACGGTGGGCGCGATTAAAGGGTAGGGCCCGCTGTCAACTGATTTGGGGAGGGAATTGAACGGATTCTGCGCAGTTTGTCTGACAAACCGAGACAAGTCCCGTCGTAAATTATCTAAACAACAAAGGATTTAATGTATGCTCGCGCAATCTACAGAACGTGAAAAAACAGCGGCAACCCCCACCCGCACACTTACCCCCCAAGCCATGCCGTTGCGGACGCCTACCCCCATGCATCAGGCTAGCTCGGTGACCATCACTGATGCGCATGCCGATTTTTACCGCGAAAATGGCTATTTGGTGGTGGAAAATGCGCTTAGTCCGTATGAAGTGGACGCCTTGCGCCAGGAGATGGTTCGCATCTGCCGCGGCCAATTGGGGCATGTTCGTGGGCTGCCGCCGATCTTGGCCGAAGACACCGACGATGACGTGATCCACCGCACGCTCTGTGTCCATTTCCCCCACAAAATCTCTGAGGTAATGTACGATTTTTTGGCGCAACGGACGCTGGTCGATGTTTTGACCCGCGTCATTGGTCCCAACGTCAAGTGTATGCAGTCGATGCTCTTTATTAAATCTTCTGGCAAACCGGGCCAGGCCTGGCATCAAGACGAGGGTTTTATCCCCACGCGTGACCGTTCGCTCAACGCTGGCTGGATGGCGCTCGATGACGCCACCATAGAAAACGGCTGTCTATGGGTGATCCCTGGTTCGCACAAACGCGGCATTATTTGGCCCCACCATCAGCATGATGATGAGCGTTTTGATTGTGTTGTGGAATCTTTCCAGTTTCCCTATACGGACGCCGATGCGGTGCCGGTCGAGGTAAAAGCCGGTGGCATTGTTTTTTTTAACGGGTATTTGTTGCATCGCTCGCTGCCTAATCGCGCCCCAAACGGTTTTCGCCGCTCGCTCGTCAACCACTATTGCAGTGCCGAGACCCTTTTACCCTGGCAACTCCCCGAGAAACCAGCGCCGGTTGGTACACTCGACCACCGGGATATTGTCATGATCGCCGGCGAAGATCCCTATGCCTATAAGGGCATCGAAGACAAGATGCATTCTCATATTCGACCCAATCGCGAAGGCGGGTGCCGCTGGCCGACAAAAGATGATTAATGGGGAATGCGGTTGTGACAGTTCTTACAAAAATTCACCTGATCGGTTTAATTAAACTTTTTAGAAGGAGATAGGGAGAAAGTGATGATGGATAAGCAAATGAAACATTTGTTTTCTGGCATTTGGTCATGGCGGCGTCGATGGTGACGATTACCCCGGTGCTTCTGCTCTTTTTTGCCGCCCAACGTTATTTTGTCCAAGGTAATCAGTTTACAGGGTTGGCCGGGCGCTAAACGTTTTGTTCGTCGTGGTCACAATGTTATCTGGTTGATTCTTGGGCTGGCACTGCGGTTATCGCATGCGATAAAGACTGTTCGACAGGTTCGCGCCCCACGAAAGGGTCGCGCTCATGATTGACTAAACGACGATAGGCCGACGGACTGCGCCCGTAATAGATTTTGAATTGGCGCGAAAAGTAAAACGGTGACTGAAACCCCACATCTTGGGCAATTTCTGCAATATTCATGGCCGTAAATTCTAATAACCGCGCGGCCTGGCGTAAGCGCAAGCTGAGGAGCGTTTCGATCAGGGATGCGCCGACCTGCTCTTTAAATAGATGGGCCAGCCGCGAAGGTGACAAAGCTACCTTATGGGCTAACTGTGTAACGTTGAGTGGTTCATGAAATTGTTGGTGCAAGTGCAACAAGACAGCTTCGACCCGCGCATCAAGAGAACGGGCGGCTTTGGCTGATTGTTGGGCCACCAGAATCAAAATTTCTTCTAGAGCATTGGCGCTCAACTGATCGCGCCAGATACTAATGCCACGACTGTCGCGCAGTAGCCGCCCAAAGGCCTGTTCAATGCGTTGGCGCAAGTCGGCGTCCTCAATGGTTTGGCCCCGCAGACCGGTGGCCAACTCTGGCAGATGCAACCATTCCAGCCAATGGGCGCGCGGGGTAAAATGCGCCCAATAAAATGTCCAAGGTGTGGCCGGGCTGGCCGTGGCATAATCATGCGCTGCCCCAGGCTCCAGCATAAAAAGATCCCCACGGTGGCAGAACTGCGTGTGGCCCGCTACTTGATAACAACCTTCCCCACCCAACGTAAAGGTCAACAACCAGTCGCGCGTCCCGTGGGGGCGCCGGACATGATAGCCGTATGAAGCGCCAAACAGATCGGCCACCAGAATGCCAGGTGGCGGCGCGGGGGTAATCGGTAGGTTGTTGAAATGTTGATCTATAGCAGGATCGTGCATAAGATTAGCCAGGCACAGTATGTACAAATTAACGTATTTGCAGATATTATAGCCAGTAAGTGGCTGCCCTCGCAACCTACGCAAGACAATATCGGATAGCACTTCGAGCTGGATGGGAGAATGAACCGTGTTCAATGAACAACAGAAACAATTTTTTGAGCAAAACGGCTATGTCATTGCCGAACAACTATTTAATTCGGAAGAAGTCGAGTTCTATCTCGATTATTATATGAAATTGCGTGATCATGAAAAAGTGCGCAGAGATGATCGCTTTCCCACGGCCACAAGCAGCGATCCGTTGGTGCAATATCCCCGCCTGATGATGATGCATCGCTGGGACGATACGACGCTCCATTGGCTGCTGGACCCGCGCATCAATCAGTGTATGACAACTTTGTTGGATCGCGAACCGTATGCCGTGCAAACCATGTTCTACTTCAAGCCACCCCAGGCGCGCGGCCAAGCCCTCCATCAAGATAATTATTATCTGCGCGTCCAACCGGGCACCTGTATTGCGGCGTGGATGGCGTTGGACGATTGCGAAATTGACAACGGTTGTCTGCAAGTTGTGCCGGGTAGCCACACCTGGCCAACGCTTTGCACCATCAAAGCGGACACCACGCAGAGTTTCACCGATGTAACCGTGCCCGTGCCCGATGATTATACGGCTACCCCGGTGCTCATGCGGGCGGGTGATGTGCTCTTTTTTAACGGCTCGCTCGTGCATGGTTCTTTCCCCAACCAGACGACCGATCGCTTCCGACGTTCGTTGATCGGCCATTATATTGAGGGCGATTCGGAGAAGGTGGCCCGTGCTTATCATCCTGTGTTGCGGATGGATGGATCGACGGTAGAAGTGGCGAGCAGCGAAAAAGGCGGCCTATGCGGCGTCTGGGTTACACAAGATGGCCAACCGGTGCTTGAAGTCAGTGGTTACGAAGTCGTAGAGAAGGCGACCGAATAAGTTGTAGCGCGTGGGACGGGGAGGGGATAGGCACGCCTATCCCCTCCCCGCCCTACGCGCTATCCCCTGGATTTAATGCTAGCCACATGAAATTTTTCACGCTCTGCGTCCATCTGTGATAATCTGTATACTTATCCTGCTCTACGACCCAGAAAGTGATGCCTTTATGTGGAAAGTTGACTTACATTCCCATACAATTTATAGCAAAGATTGTCTCACCCGTGCGGCTGCGCTCATCGCCCGTGCGCGCGCGGTTGGCTTGGATAAGATCGCCGTCACCGAGCATAACCGGTTAGATGGCGCGCTGGCGGCCAAAAAGCTCGCGCCTGATCTGATCATCGTGGGCGAAGAGATCATGACGACCCATGGCGAGATCATCGCCTATTTCGTCAAACAAGAAGTGCCACGCGGTCTGTCCCCCCAAGAGACGATTGCCCGTTTGCGCGATCAAGGCGCAGTGATCAGCATTCCTCATCCATTAGATTCTGTGCGCCGCTCGGCCATGCGTCTGGAAAATGTACTAACCGTAATTGACGCCGTGGATGCCCTAGAAGTGCTCAATGCCCGCTGTGTGCGCAATGTAGACAACTTGGCCGCCTTGCAATTGGCGCAAAAACATCACAAACTGAACACCGCCGGCAGCGACGCCCATACGCTGGCTGAAGTTGGCCGTTGTTATCTGGAAATGCCGCCTTTTGAAGACAACCCAGCCAGTTTTCTTGCCGCGCTGGCCCACGCCAAAGCCACTGGCTCGATCAGCCCATTCTGGCCCCATTTTGCCAGCACCTATGCCAAATGGCGTAAACGTGTGATCCCCGCGGTGCTTGATAGCGAATAATTACCTGCGGCAGACTGGTGCAAACACCTTCACGCAGCGCCGCAAAGCAAAACAGAAAACAGCATCGTTCGACCGATCAGGATACCCATGCTTGCGTTGTTCATTATTCTAATTGCCACCATCGTGCCCACTTATTTATACGTGCGCCTCTTTTATTGGGCCGACTGTTATGAACGTGAGCCACGTTGGTTGATTGCCATTGCCTTTATGTGGGGCGCGCTGCCGGCGATTATTGCCAGTTTGATCGGCGAAATGGTGTTGGCTTCTCCGCTGGGCAATGGATTAATTGAAGATGCGCTTTTTGCGCCGGTCATCGAAGAGGTGACCAAAGGGTTTGCGCTGCTGCTGATTTTCTGGTTTATCCGGCGTGAATTTGACGGTGTCTTAGATGGCTTAATTTACGGCTCCATGATCGGTTTTGGTTTTGCCATGGTCGAAAATTTTCTTTATTTTATTGGCGCTTATGACCATGGTGGCTTTGGCAATCTGACGATCATCTTTTTCTTACGCACGGTCCTTTTTGGCCTGAACCATGCTTTTTTTACCAGTTTCAGCGGGATTGGCCTGGGCTTGGCGCGGGAATCTAAAAATTGGTTGGCGCGCTGGATTTGGCCGCCCATTGGCCTGCTTTTTGCCGTGATTGCGCATAGCCTCCACAACTTTGGGGCTAGCATCGCCGAGCAGAACGGCTTGGGTTTACTTTTGAGCCTCTTGGTCGCGATGGTTGGTTTTTTTGTCGTTTTGCTGACCATTCTGTTGGCTTGGCGCTATGAACGTAACTCTATTCGCACCGAGTTGATCGAAGAGGTCGGCACCACGATCACGGCGCAGGAGTATGCCACCTTGATCGGTCGTTGGCGCAACCCGGTCCGCCGCCCCAAAAGTGAATGGGCCGCCGCCAACCGGCTGCAACTGTGTGTGGAATTGGCTTTGTACAAACACCGCCTGCGGCGTTTGGGGGATAGCTGGGAGCCAGGACTGGCCAATGAAATCTCGCGAATTCGCGCCCAATTGGCTACTGCTCAGGCTTAAACAGCTGGCCTAAAATAAAGGAAGCTCAGGACGATGAGGTCGTCCTGAGCTTCCGTCGATATCAATGAAGGAGGGTTCATCAATATCGATACAACAGCGCTCCTACAGTATAGATGAAAAAGATTAAACCAGGATTAAACCGGAACGAAAGTTTGCTAAGAGGTCGTCTAATTTTGGTTGCTGCTCACGAAAGCGTATACTATTCGCTATGAACTATTTGGCTAATTTTATCCAGCTGGCAGCTGACAGGCGCCAAACGCCACTCTGGCGTCTCTCGGCTGTTGCCCTCTGTTGTTTACTCATCTTTGTCACGGGGAAGCCGGTTTTGGCCTCTGACCCCTGCAATCCGCCCAATGTCATTCCGCAAGGCGTCTGTGATATGGACTCATTTCACGGGGACCCACCCCGTCAAGTGCCTAATGGTTGGGCTGAGTTCATGCTATCTGGCGATGCCGAGTTTTCTCAGGATAGCGATACTTATTGGGGTGAGCCGAGCCTCCGTATGCACAATAGCGGGGGCACCTTTAAAGGTGGCATTTATACCCAAGTGCAAGTGACACCGGGCGCTGGTTATCGCGCCAGTTGTGCCTGGGGCGCGCCCAATGCCCCGGATCAATTTGGTCGCCAGCTTGGCATCGACCCGACCGGTGGTACAGATCCCAATAGCCCTAATATTATTTGGGGCCCGATGCACTGGGGACCTGGTCGCATTCTTAACTATCCACCACCCGATGTGAATATTGATGTGAAGGCGCGGGCCATTGGTAACACGATGACCGTCTTTTTTCTGACTGATCATCCCCAAAGCACGGGTGACAATTTAATCTTTATCGATGCCATTGCGCTTTATCCAGATGATAGCGCGCCAGCCGCTGCGGCGCCGCCCGAACCTTCGCCGACGCCTGTCCCGCCAACCGATGTGCCGGTCGCTGCCCCGCCCGTTGAAGCGGCCTCTGTGGAAGCCGCGCCGCTGGTGGCCAACGTGGCGGTCGCAACTGAGGTGCTTCCCACCGACACACCCATTCCGACTGCTACCAATACGCCGGCCCCAACCGATACGCCAACCGCGACCCCAACGGCGACTTTCACTCCGACGCCACCGCCTACGCCGACACCCACGGCAACTGTCACCTGGACGCCCTTGCCCACTGTGACGCCGGTTACGGTGCTCGCGCAGGCGCAACTGCAATTGTTGGGCGGAACAGGGGGCCGTCTGCCGCTGAATTTGATGGTGCTGGGCTTGCTCAGTTTTGGTGGGGCGGGCCTTTGCGGCGGCTCACTTTGGTGGTTGCGTCGGCGCTAAAACGACAGTCTACTTGCTCTATAAAAGGCTCTGCGATGGTATTGTCGCAGAGCCTTTTCTTTGCCCATCCACAAACATAGCCGGTTGCTAGTCTAATTTAAAGGCTAGAATGTAAGCAAAAAGTCAGTCAGAAATGCGTTGATGTGGTGTAAACTCAATGATGAAAATTGGTTATTCGCGCTCTGTTTGGTCGCGTCGCCAATCAGCGGTGTATCCATAAGCGTTGATGTCAACGCTTACACGACGAGCTTTGATAATGATTCGGAGGAGTTTCGCATGCGGTCTAATCGTAACCCTGGGCAACGATTTGCCACCCTGGTAAAGCTGGTAATTTTAGGCAGCTTTTTACTTCTACCCCTGGTGGCTTTGGGCCAATCTGCGATGACCGGCATTGTCAATCGTAACGCTAACCTGCGTAGCGGTCCTGGCACAACGTATGCTGTCACTGGCAAAGCTGCAGCTGGTGAAATGGTAACCATTGTCGACAAAAACACGGCCGGTGACTGGTATCAGTTGGACAATAAAGCCTGGATTGCGGCCTTTTTGGTTGATGTTACCAAAACTGTGTCAACGCCAACGCCAGCTTTGTCTGCTACACCAACCTTTACGTCTACACTCCCGATCACCGCCACCCTGATCAAATCAATAACTACTACACTCACAATTCCCACTGCCACCATTCCCACTGCCACGCTCCCTACCGCTACCATGCCGACCGCGACTGTCTCACCCTCAACGACCTTTACGGCAACTGGGCTGAGCGGGCAACTGGCCCAAGTGACAAGTGTTAGCAATGGCGATACGATCAAAGTGTTGCTGAATGGGGTGGCTTATAAGGTCCGCTATATCATGGTCAGCGCGCCAAGCACCAAGCAGCCATTATTCCAA